>NZ_CP041151.1:3127863-3440649 GCF_006494715.1 Shewanella sp. SNU WT4 | reverse complement strand
CATAGAGAGTGCGCTGCGGGAATTAAAATCCTTATTAGTGTCAGGCAAATTGCGCTGGTGCAGCATTAATATTAGTGCGCAAGATATTGAGTCTGGCTCAGTGCTTAGCATGCTGGATAAATGGCAGCAGCAAGGTTATCCATTAGCCAGCATTAATTTTGAGTTGACTGAGCGTTTACCCATTTCAGATTGGCCTCAAGCGCAAGAGTTCGTGGCGGCGTGCCAACATTATGGCTGCGGCGTAAAACTTGATGATGTTGGTACTGGCTATGGCAGTCATTTATACCTACAACAATTGCCCTTTAATGCGATTAAAATCGATAGGGCTTTTGTGAGTTTACTGGGGTTGGCTGAAAGTAAGCTGTCACTTGTGACTACCTATGTGGATATTGCCAAAGAAATGCAGGCCGATGTGATTGCCGAAGGGGTGGAAACTCAAGAGCAGGCCGAGATTTTACAAGAGTTGGGTATTTATCTGCATCAAGGCTGGTATTACGCTCGGTCTATGGATGCCGATGAATTGCGACGCTTTATCTTAACTCGTTAAACGCTTTGCCCTTAATGCATTAGCTAATAAGCATTAAGCTTTTAGACCATGAAATCTATGGCCTAAAAGCGAGTATCTTGATGATTATGACTTAACTGCTCGCAGGATCACAAATTTGCCATTACTGGCAGCCGTTTGGCAATTACCAAACAGCCGTTTTAATTTAACGTGATAATTAAGATGGCGATTGCCCACCACCTGCAATAACCCGCCCTTAGCTAACTGCTTACGGGCATCCACAAACATCTGCCACGCAATATGATCGGTAATGGCCTCGCCTTGATGAAACGGCGGGTTACACAGCACTAAGTCAACAACATCCTCTTGAGCCATATGGGTCAAACAATCATCCCAATGGAAGTGACCACGCTCGGATTCAAACTGATTCATTTGCCAGTTATCCGCGGCGCTTGCCACTGCCATTTCAGAATCATCCACAAAATAAATGTGCGCTTTAGGATAAAGTTGAGCGGCGCGCAGCCCCAAGACGCCATTACCACAACCTAAATCAATCACAGAGCCAAAATCACCACTTGGCATATTATCGAGCATAATGCGCGCGCCAATATCTAACTTACTGGATGCAAATACATTAGATAGGTTAGTGAGGGTTAACTGATATTCTGGCACTGCCCAAGTTTTGGCTGTGGCTGCGCGGCGCACTCTGCCATCAAAAATTGCGGTGATCACTCGCGTCTTTTTAAAGGTTAAACTGGCACTGGCTTCGCCAAAATGCTCTTTAATCAAAGCTAACAGACTAGCATTGATGACCTTAGCTTTAGCGGCAATCAATACCTTAGCGCCAGGCACTAAACTTTGACTGAGTTGCTGCAGTTGCTCCCGGAAAAAATTAAGGTTTTTAGGAAGCTTCATTAATACTTGAGTGTCAGCTTGGTTAAGGGCTGCGCGAGCATTAAGATAAGTAATCTTTGGATTGAGGCAATTGGCCAGTAAATTTTGCGCTATGCCCAATTGACTGGTTTTAGCATCCGACTGAATACTAATGGCAAGTTCTGGGAAGCGGCGACTTAGGCCACAACATAAGGCACCAAACTGATCATTGATGAGGCTGCAATGAGCTATGGGCGAGCTCGCCATCTCTGTCATAAAGATATTAATTAAATGCTCGTCACCTGCGTCCCACGCTTGAAGATTCGACACTTGATCTTGTGGGTAACGATGCAAGGTGAGTGTGTCTTCACCCAATTGCCACTGGGTTAGACTGCTTGTCTCAGTGCTAGTATTAGCAGACTGAATGCGACTCTCATTATCGACGGATGACACAGAGCATACCTTTATAAATCTAAAATTAAGCAAGACGGTGATTATCGCAGATAACCCTGTAAGCGCCCACTATTTATCTGCTAAGCGAGGAGACCATGACTAAATCAGCTATATGTCCCATCAGCCTCTTTCCCCGCTATATTAGCCAAGAGTTCAGTCAGCAATTACAAGATGAATCGCGCACTTACCCTTTTACTCAGCCACAGATACGACACTTTGGCAAAAGTATCGCTATACCGCGCCAGCAAGCATGGTTTGCTGACTTAGGTTGTGATTATAAATATTCATCGTTAATGATGACTGCTAAGCCTTGGCCAAGCTTGTTAGCGCAATTGCGCCAACGCTTAATTACAGATTTTGGTACTCCAGTGAACGGCGTACTAGTGAATCACTATCGCCATGGAGCGGAGTCCATGGGCTGGCATAGTGATAATGAAGCTGAAATTGTTGATAACAGCGATATTTATTCCATCAGTTTAGGGGCAACTAGGGATTTTTTACTGCGGCATAGTAATGGTGAAAAGCTCACCATCCGCCTGCATGATGGCGACCTCTTAATCATGCATTATCCTATGCAGCAAGAATGGCAACATAGCCTGCCAAAGCGCGCCAGAGTGCAAACCAGCCGCTGGAATTTCACCTTCAGGCAAGTGACGCCCTATTTTCATGAGAGCTAGCGCAGGTGCTATTTAATGCAATTTGATCTTTATCTCATGAGGGTTTACATTGCGCTTGCCAATTTTTTTTAGAGATATGGATATGAGTGCCACAGTTGCAAGTAAGATCCAAACTAAGATAGAGCAAGCTTTCGCGCCTCAATATTTAGAGGTGCTTAACGAAAGTAATCGTCATCATGTGCCACCCAATTCTGAGACTCACTTTAAATTAGTGATAGTGAGCGGTGAGTTTGAAGGGCAGAGATTACTGAGTCGTCATCGTAGCGTTAACTCTTTACTGGCGGATGAATTAGCTAACGGCGTCCACGCCTTAGCCATGCATACTTATACACCAACAGAGTGGGCAGAGCAGGGCAGCGCGCCTATGTCACCTAACTGTAAAGGTTAAGCTAACTTATTTAGCTAACGAAAAGCCCCTGAAGGGGCTTTTTTATTGGTAAAAAAATGTACTTAGCTATTAATTTGGAAGCTAACAGGTTTTTATCTATCGCCAAGTAGGTCAACAGGTAATAAGTAGTTCCAAGTGTTACTAACTAGGTGCGGTTGAAAACAAGTTGTTATCTGGTGGCGGATGCCGCTATCATGAAATATCTGAAGGTGCGGCATACTATTGGCTCAAGTAGACTGAGCCAATAGATGAGCCCTTACTATTGCTTAAGCTTTAGTAACAAGCCCTTATTATAAAAACCCCTTGATTGTCACTGGAGCTAGGTATGCCGTTACTTGATAGTTTTACCGTTGATCATACACGCATGAGCGCGCCTGCGGTGCGAGTGGCTAAAAATATGAAAACCCCTTCAGGTGATGCCATTACTGTATTTGACCTTAGATTTTGTATCCCTAACAAAACCTTGCTCAGTGAGCGCGGTATCCATACCTTAGAGCATTTGTTTGCTGGCTTTATGCGTGATCATTTAAATGGTGATGGTGTTGAAATTATCGATATCTCGCCCATGGGTTGCCGCACAGGTTTTTACATGAGCCTGATTGGCACACCTTCTGAGTTAACGGTGGCAGAAGCTTGGCTAGCGGCAATGGCCGATGTACTCAAGGTGCAATCCGAAGCGCAAATCCCTGAGCTTAATCAATATCAATGTGGCACATACGAGATGCACTCCCTTGATGAAGCGCAAGAGATTGCTAAAACCGTGATAGCTGCAGGCATAAGTGTGAATCGTAATCAAGAGTTAGGCCTAAGTGACGAGTTGTTAAAGGGTTTGTAGCAAATGGTTTTGGTGCTGATTTAGTGACAAAGGGTGAGCTAATTACTATTAGCTTGCCCTTGTTTTTTTTAAGGTCAATGTGACCCACTTCAAATCTGGTGTTAAAAAAATCTCCATCTAATTGATATTAAAGTCTACTCAAGTCGAATTCCTACCGTATACTGACATTTGTGAATGAAATGCATTAGTTAAATCACCAAAAGGTTGCTTGTTGTTGTTTTGGGTTTGTAAGTTGTAAGTGATTAAAAGTTAATACATTTTTAGCTTATATTCGTTAATTGCTGTGCTTAGCTGGGTTTAACGTTCACAAACGCTATTTCCAAAATCAAGTTTTACTTAATTCAAGGACTTGAAGATTAAAAATGGCAATGATTTTCGTAGCAGGAATGCATCAGTTGCGTTAAAATGCGCGCGTGCAGCGTGATTAGGCTCGCATTTCTGTAAATAATCTGCGCTAACTCAATCCTTAACCGAGCAACTCTTGGTTTAAGAGACAGAAATGTGGCGCATTGTCTTTCCTTCAAATGTAGTGCTTGCGGATATGATTACAATTAACAAAGGATTGGATCTGCCGATTGCCGGTAGACCAGAGCAAGTTATCCATAATGGCCCAGCCATTACACACATAGCTACTTTGGGTGAAGAGTATGTTGGACTGAAACCTACCATGAAAATCAAGGAAGGTGATAAGGTTCAAAAAGGGCAGGTGATTTTTGAGGATAAGAAAAATCCCGGCGTTAAATATACTGCTTTAGCCAGTGGCACAGTTGTAGCAATTAATCGTGGTGCAAGACGGGTTTTTCAATCTGTTGTTATTGCTCAAGATAATTCTGCAGGTGTTAAATTCAACCAATACCCAGCCAATGAACTTGCCGCATTAGACGGTGAGTTAGTGCGTTCAAACTTGATTGAATCAGGTTTATGGACCGCTATTCGAACGCGTCCTTTCAGCAAGGCTCCCGCGGTGGATTCCGTGCCTGCTGGGATTTTTGTGACCGCCATTGATACTCAACCTTTAGCCGCTGACCCTCAGTTGGTGATTAAAGAGCATGAGCAAGACTTTGCTAATGGTTTGACGGTATTGTCACGGTTAACTCA
The DNA here is from genome assembly GCF_006494715.1 of Shewanella sp. SNU WT4. Taxonomy (NCBI): domain Bacteria; kingdom Pseudomonadati; phylum Pseudomonadota; class Gammaproteobacteria; order Alteromonadales; family Shewanellaceae; genus Shewanella; species Shewanella sp. SNU WT4. The sequence continues at coordinate 3,435,820 of NZ_CP041151.1, read as the reverse complement.
AGGCGACGTGTATTTATGTAAAGCGGCCGGCGCGCAAATGCCAGCAGCTAACGCAAAAGTACATGAATTTGCTGGCGTGCATCCAGCAGGCTTAGTGGGTACTCACATTCATAACCTGTTGCCAGCATCAGCTAAGCGCACGGTATGGCATGTGAATTATCAAGACGTTATTGCCATTGGCTTATTATTCACTACAGGTGAGTTATATACCGACCGAGTGATTGCCTTGGCAGGTCCTAAGGTGAAAACGCCGCGTTTGCTGCGTACTCAAATGGGCGCATGTGTCAGTGAACTCGTTGCTGGTGAAACCCAAGGTCAAAACGGTCGCGTTATTTCAGGTTCTGTCCTTAATGGTCGCACCGCGAAAGGACCGGTTGATTACCTAGGTCGTTTCCATTTGCAGGTCAGCGTGCTGGAAGAAGGCACAGAAAAAGAATTTTTAGGCTGGGCTATGCCTGGTAGCGATAAGTTCTCTTTCACTCGTACATTCTTAGGCCATCTCAATAAATCTAAGCTTTTTAATATGACTACAAGTACCGGCGGTTCAGATCGCGCCATGGTGCCGATTGGTATGTATGAAAGAGTTATGCCGTTAGACATTTTACCTAGCATGTTGCTGCGCGACTTGTTATCGGGTGATAACGAAGGCGCGATGGCATTGGGTGCATTAGAACTGGATGAAGAAGATTTAGCGTTATGTACCTTCGTATGTCCGGGTAAGTATGACTATGGTGTCTATCTGCGTGATTGTCTGGATATCATAGAGAGGGAAGGCTTATGAGTTTGAAAGATTTTATCGAACGTATTGAGCCGCAATTTGAAAAAGGCGGAAAATACGAAAAATGGTATGCCCTCTACGAAGCTGCGGCGACTATTTTCTATACCCCAGGTAAAGTGAATAAAGGGGCAACCCATGTTCGCGATAACCTAGATCTCAAGCGCATGATGATCTTAGTGTGGGCCTGTACATTCCCAGCCATGTTTGTGGGTATGTACAACGTTGGTCTGCAAGCCCAAGACGCATTAATTGCAGGTTTTGGTACGCCGGATATTTGGCAAGTTAGCTTGTTTAGCTTGTTTGGAGCGCAGTTAACTCCCGATGCTGGTGTCGCCACTTTAATGTGGTATGGCGCGTGTTTCTTCCTGCCAATTTATGCCGTGACTTTCATAGTCGGTGGTTTTTGGGAAGTGTTATTTGCGTCAGTGCGCGGCCATGAAATTAACGAAGGCTTCTTCGTTACTTCAGTGCTGTTCTCTCTGACCTTACCAGCAACTATTCCGTTATGGATGGTGGCGCTTGGTATCACTTTCGGTGTGGTAGTTGCTAAAGAATTCTTTGGTGGCACCGGCCGTAACTTCTTAAACCCAGCGCTGGCGGGACGAGCTTTCTTATTCTTTGCTTATCCACTGAATATGTCTGGCGATACCTCTTGGGTGGTGGCTGATGGTTTCTCGGGCGCGACTGCTCTGAGTCAAGCCGCCAGTGGCACGCTTGAATATGGCTTTACACCAGCGTGGTGGGATGCCTTCTTTGGCTTTATTCCAGGCTCTATCGGTGAGGTATCAACCTTAGCTATTCTGCTTGGTGGCGCCATTCTTGTTTATGCCCGCATTGCCTCATGGCGCATTATCTTAGGTGTGTTCTTAGGCATGGTAGTGATTGCAACCTTACTGAATGTTGTTGGCAGTAACACTAACCCTATGTTTGCTATGCCTTGGTATTGGCACTTAGTGTTAGGTGGTTTTGCTTTCGGTATGATGTTTATGGCAACCGACCCTGTCTCTGCGTCATTTACCAATCAGGCTAAATGGGCCTATGGTTTCTTGATTGGCGCTATGGTGGTGTTTGTTCGCGTGATAAACCCGGCATTCCCAGAAGGTATGATGTTAGCGATTTTATTTGCCAACTTATTTGCCCCTCTATTTGACCACTTTGTGGTTCAGGCAAATATCAAGCGGAGGATTGCACGTGGCTAGTCAAAAGGATTCGTTCACAAGAACGCTAATAGTTGTCGTCGGTTTGTGTTTGATATGTTCGCTTTTCGTATCAACCGCAGCCGTATTGCTTAAGCCAATTCAAACTGAAAATAAATTGTTCGACCGCCAGAAATATATTCTGGAAGCCGCCAATTTACTCGACAGCAAGAATGCCGATATGACTCGTCAGCAAGTTCTGGCCACGTATGGCCAGTTTGTTGAAGCGCGAGTAGTTAACCTTAAAACCGGTGATTTTGTTGCTGGCGTTGATGGTAACACTTATGACATGGCAAAAGCGGCGAGAGACCCAAAAACCTCTTTTGTGCCTGAGCATGATATTGCCTCAGTCAAGCGCGTAGCTAATGATGCCCTGGTGTATCTGATTCACGATGAGCAAGGCAAGTTAACCTCAGTCATTCTGCCGATTAAAGGCTATGGCTTATGGTCAACCATGTATGCCTTCTTAGCTCTTGATCCAGATATGAACACCATTCAAAACTTAGTGTATTACGACTTCTCAGGCTCAGGTGAAACACCAGGTCTTGGCGGTGAAGTACAAAATCCTAAGTGGATTGCCAAATGGAAAGGTAAAAAGCTGTTTGATGAGCAAGGTGAGTTAGCGATTAAAGTCACTAAAAACCCTGCCGTTGCTGAAACAGTTTATGGTGTCGATGCGTTATCTGGCGCCACCTTAACCAGTAATGGTGTGCAATACTCACTGCAATTTTGGTTAGGCAACGAAGGTTTTGGCAAGTTTATTGACAAGGCCCGTGATGGAGGTCTGAGCTAATGGCTGATGCAAAAGAACTGAAGCAGGTCCTTACCGGACCCATCATTAATAACAACCCAATTGCATTGCAAATTCTTGGGGTATGTAGTGCCTTGGCTGTGACCAGTAAAATGGAAACTGCCTTGGTCATGAGCTTGGCATTAACTGCGGTTACTGCTTTCTCTAACTTATTTATCTCATTAATTCGTAACCAAATTCCGAGCAGTGTGCGGATTATCGTGCAAATGACTATTATCGCGTCGTTAGTGATAGTCGTTGACCAAGTCTTACAGGCCTATGCCTATGACGTGGCTAAGCAGTTATCGGTATTCGTGGGTTTGATTATTACTAACTGTATCGTAATGGGCCGCGCTGAAGCTTACGCCATGAAAACCCCGCCTATGATGAGCTTCATGGACGGTATTGGTAATGGTTTAGGTTACGCCGCAATTTTATTATCTGTCGGTTTTGTTCGTGAATTATTTGGTAATGGTTCGCTGTTTGGTGTGGAAATTCTGAAGAAAGTGTCTGAAGGCGGTTGGTATGTACCTAACGGTATGTTGCTGTTACCTCCAAGTGCTTTCTTCTTAATTGGTATCCTGATTTGGATCATCCGTACCTATAAGCCAGAGCAAGTAGAAGCAAAAGGATAATAAGATGGAACATTACATCAGTCTGCTCATCCGCTCTATTTTTATCGAGAACATGGCATTAGCTTTCTTCTTGGGGATGTGTACTTTCTTGGCAGTATCAAAGAAAGTTTCTACATCTATGGGCTTAGGTGTGGCTGTGATTGTGGTACTTGCGATTTCGGTGCCAGTTAACCAAATCATTTACCAAGGTATTCTGGCTCCTGGCGCGTTAGCTTGGGCTGGTTTACCGCAAGCCGATTTGAGCTTCCTTAAGTTCATTACCTTTATTGGCGTCATTGCTGCGTTAGTACAAATTTTGGAAATGGCTTTAGATAAGTATTTCCCACCTTTGTATAACGCCTTAGGTATTTTCTTACCTTTGATCACCGTAAACTGCGCTATTTTTGGTGCCGTATCTTTCATGGTTGAGCGTGACTACACCTTAGGCGAGAGTTTTGTTTTCGGTGTGGGTTCTGGCATAGGTTGGGCGCTAGCTATCGTGTTATTGGCAGGTATTCGTGAAAAGCTGAAATATGCTGACGTACCTAAAGGTTTACGTGGCCTAGGCATCACATTTGTGACCGCAGGTTTAATGGCGTTAGGTTTTATGTCGTTCTCTGGCGTGTCGCTCTAAGCGATTGCGTTGGACTAAGTCTACGACCTTAAAGGATAAGTAAATGGATATTCTCGGTATATTTAAGTCGACTCCGCTTGAGGTTTACTTGGGTGTGGGTATGTTCACCGCGATTGTTCTGATACTGGTTTTGGTGATTTTACTCGCCAAGTCAAAACTAGTATCTAGCGGTGATATCACCATTGGTATCAATGGTGATCCTGGAAAAGCGATTACTACAACGGCCGGTAATAAGCTGTTAGGTGCCTTGGCATCGAATGGTATCTTCGTCTCTAGTGCTTGTGGTGGTGGTGGCTCGTGTGGCCAGTGCCGCGTGCATATTAAGTCGGGCGGCGGTGATATTCTGCCGACTGAACTTGATCACATCAGTAAAGGTGAAGCTAAGCATGGTTGCCGTTTGGCCTGTCAGGTAAATATTAAAACTGACATGGAAATTGAGCTTGAAGAAGAAATCTTTGGTATCAAGAAATGGGATTGTGAAGTCATTTCTAACGATAACAAGGCAACCTTCATTAAAGAACTGAAGCTGCAAATTCCTGATGGCGAAACCGTGCCTTTCCGCGCGGGTGGTTATATTCAGATTGAAGCGCCAGTTCACCATGTTAAGTATGCTGATTTTGATGTACCAGCACAGTATCGTGGTGATTGGGAACATTTCGGTTTCTTCAAGCTAGAATCGATAGTGGATGAGCCGGTGATCCGCGCTTACTCAATGGCAAACTATCCTGAAGAATTTGGCATTATCATGCTGAACGTGCGGATTGCAACACCACCCCCACGTAACTTGACGTTACCTTGTGGTAAAATGTCATCGTATATTTGGAGCTTGAAAGCCGGTGACAAGGTCACTATTTCAGGTCCATTTGGTGAGTTTTTCGCAAAAGATACCGATGCTGAAATGGTCTTTATTGGTGGCGGTGCGGGCATGGCTCCGATGCGTTCACACATTTTTGATCAGTTAATGCGTCTTAAGTCTAAGCGTAAGATGAGCTTCTGGTACGGTGCGCGCTCTAAGCGTGAAATGTTCTATGTAGAAGATTTCGATGGATTAGCGGCCGCAAACGATAACTTCCAGTGGCATGTTGCTCTGTCTGATCCTCAGCCTGAGGATAACTGGGACGGTTACACTGGCTTTATCCATAACGTCTTGTACGAAAACTACCTGAAAAGCCATGATGCTCCAGAAGACTGTGAGTTCTACATGTGTGGTCCACCTATGATGAACGCAGCTGTAATTGGTATGCTAAAAGACTTAGGTGTTGAGGATGAAAACATTCTCCTCGATGACTTCGGTGGTTAATTAAAGAGAGATATTAGGTCCAATGTTTAAGACCTTAAGCTATTGGCCAGCCCTTGTTGGGCTGGCTTTTTTCATGAGTGGTTGCTCACCAACACCTGATATGGTCAAGCTTTCTGGCCATACCATGGGGACGACTTATCATATAAGCGTGGTTGCTAATGATAAGTTACCGAGTAGCGAACAATTACAGCAACAAATCGATACAGCGCTTGAATTAGTCAACGATCAGATGTCGACCTATCGTCCGAACTCAGAATTGTCGCGCTTTAATCAAGCGGATATCAATACACCTATTGCCGTTTCAATGGATACCATCAAGGTGATTGACGCTGGCATTGATTTACAGCAAAAGACCGCGGGTGCGCTTGATATTACCTTAGGGCCTTTGGTTAATATGTGGGGTTTTGGGCCAGATAAGCGTCCCACCACAGAGCCAAGCCAAGCACAAATCGATGAGGCTATGACTCACACCGGTATCGATAAGATAACCATTGATGGTGTGACGTTAGCAAAATCTACGCCTGGGCTATACGTTGATTTATCTTCCATTGCCAAAGGCTTTGGTGTTGATAAAGTGGCTTCGATTTTGGCTAGCTATCAAGTCACGGGTTATTTAGTTGAAATTGGCGGCGAAATCGCTGCTTTTGGCCATAAGACTGACGGTAGTTCATGGCGTGTTGCCATTGAGCAGCCCAGTGATAATGGCCGTGAAGTACAGCAAGTGATTGAACTTGGTAATATGGCGATGGCGACCTCAGGGGATTATCGCAATTATTATGAGTTTGATGGTGAGCGTTTTTCTCATCTTATTGATCCGCGCACCGGTTATCCTATTAAACATAACCTCGCATCTGTCACTGTATTGTATGAAAATTGCATGATAGCAGATGGTTTTGCGACGGCTATGATGGTGTTAGGTACTGAATCATCATTAGCATTGGCTCAGAAATTGAATTTAGCTATCATGTTGATTGAAAAAAATAACCAAGGTTTTGTTGTGCACTACAGTCCGGCCTTTAAGGCTTACCTGCAAGCTCAATAAGCTGTTGACTCTAGTTGGAGTGTCTCATGAGTACTTTTATTGCTGCATTTGTTGTGTTACTACTCTTTTTCTTATTGATGTCGGTAGGTTACATTGTTAAGCGTAAGGCAGTGGCTGGCAGTTGCGGTGGACTAGGTGTACTAGGTATCGAAAAGGCTTGTGACTGTGACGAGCCTTGCGATAAACGCAAAGCTAAAATGGCCAAAGCTGAAGCCGAGGCCGAACGGGCCGCCAAGTATGATGTTAATCGCATCATATGATGTTAAAAACCGCGACTACGCGGTTTTTTTTTGACTATACTTTTCTTTAATGGAAATAAAGTCATGGAGACACAATGGAAGGCCAGCCGCAATTTATCCTCAATTCTGTCATAGAGTTGACTCAACAACGTCAAATAATTCCGCTGGCAACATCGTTAGTCAATACTGTCGCCCAAACCTTAAACGCTGAATGGGCGGCCATCATTGACGTGCGCACCGATAGAATATTGGCATATAAAGGCGAAACGCCTAAATGGCAATGGCATGCTCTGGTGAAAAGTTGTCAGCAAGAGCAGCAATTGTTAGTGGATGATGCCTTAGGTGTTGCGGTCGCTATACCTATTTTTTCCAATCAAAATGTCAGTCATGTGTTGTACGTGGTGTCATCATCGTTAGGCTTAACCCAGCAATACTTACTCAATGGTTTTGCCCGCATTTATGAAAACTTCTTAGGATTAGTGCATGAGAGTGAGTCGGACTCTTTAACCTCATTGCTGAATAAAAAAGCCTATATATCCAACATCGAAAAAATGATTGAGCAGGCTAAAACCTTAGAGCCTTGTGAGTTACAACCTGTCTTTCCTTGGTTAGCGATTTTCGATATCGATCATTTTAAAATGATTAATGATTCTTTGGGCCACCTTTATGGCGATGAAATCCTACTGCAATTGTCTAACGTGATGATGACTACCTTTGCTGGGACTGATGTGTTATTTCGCTTTGGTGGCGATGAGTTTGTGGTCTTGTTATCACCGCGCACTAAGCAAGATGCCGATGCCCTGTTTCGGCGCTTTAAAGCTAATGTCCATGGTTTGCGTAACGATAAATTGCCGACATTTTCAATATCTATTGGTATTTCGCAAATAACTGAAGCGACCAATCCTAATCAATTAGTCGCTGATGCTGATAAAGCCTTGTATTACGTTAAAGAATATGGCCGTGATAACTATTGCTTTTTTGGCGATCTCATTCGAGATAGCAAAATTGTTGCCACCATTTACCCTGATGATATTGAGTTGTTTTGATTAGTTTGCCTATTTGTGGTTTGCAAGGTCGCTGTATATGCTTAAGCGTGTCGACCAATTGCTGCCGGAGAAAGTGTGAAAGGACAAACTCAGATACTTCAGGCATTAAATGCCCAACTTACGGCTGAATTGACAGCCATTAACCAATATTTTTTACACGCCAGAATGTTCAAAAATTGGGGCTTTAAATGCCTTAATGACAGTGAATACCATAAATCCATTCAGGATATGAAGCATGCTGATTTATTGATTGAGCGCATCTTGTTTCTTGAAGGGCTGCCTAACTTACAACGGCTAGATAAAATCAATATCGGTGAGCATCCGCAAGAAATGCTAAAGAGCGATGAGGCTATTGTCGAGTCGCAGCTAGTGTCTTTACGGGCGGCTATCGCTTTATGTGAGCAGTTACAAGATTATGTGACCCGCACCCTATTAGCTAAGATTTTGGAAGATGAAGAGCAGCACCTCGATTGGCTTGAAACTCAAACTAGTTTGCAGCAACAACTGGGTTTGGCTAATTATTTGCAATCGCAAATGGGAGATGATTAATGAAAGGCCAACAAGCAATACTGGATCTGCTTAATCGCTTACTCGCTAATGAGTTGTCAGCCATGGATCAGTATTTTGTCCATGCTTGCATGTATCAAGACTGGGGCTTAGATGCTCTGCATCAACGCATCGAGCATGAGTCACTGGATGAGCGTCAACACGCCTCTAAATTAATTGAGCGAATTTTGTTTCTAGAGGGCAAGCCTAATGTCGCTGCTCGCAACGGTTTAGCGATTGGCGCCGATTGTCAGCAAATGTTAGCCAATGATTTAGCCTACGAATGTCAGGTTGCCACTGAGTTACGAGCAGGAATACAGTTGTGTGAGCAATTGCAGGATTACCCGACTCGGGAGTTGTTAGTCTGGCTTTTGGAAGAAACTGAAGCCGATCACATGCATTGGCTAGAACAGCAGTTAGGTTTGATTGCTAAGGTTGGTTTAGAAAACTACTTACAATCGCAAATCCGCAGCGCGACTTGAATACTGGTTACTTATACAGTATCGTGGTGGTAATTGAGTGATGTTAGATGAGCCATGCGCAAAATTATACACATAGATATGGATTGTTTTTATGCCGCCGTTGAGATGCGGGACAATCCAGAATTACAAGGTAAGCCCATAGCCGTTGGCGGGAATAAAGATAGGCGCGGCGTGATCAGTACCTGTAATTATCAAGCCCGAGCATTTGGGGTCCGTTCGGCCATGGCATCGGCTTATGCGCTGCGTTTGTGCCCAGCGTTAATTTTAGTGCCAGGTCGAATGGCCGTGTATAAGCAAGTATCAGAGCAAATCCGCGCTATTTTTTTAAAATACACAGATAAAGTCGAACCCTTATCCCTTGATGAAGCTTATTTAGATGTGAGCGATAGCCATTACTGTCATGGCAGCGCAACATTAATCGCCGCGGCCATTCGCCAAGATATTTTTGAGCAAACAGGGCTTACGGCATCCGCCGGCATTGCGCCGCTTAAGTTTCTCGCTAAAGTGGCCTCAGATTTAAACAAACCTAATGGCCAATACGTCATTCGCCCAGAACAAGTGGATTCTTTTATAAAGCCATTGGTGCTCACTAAAATCCCTGGGGTTGGTAAAGTCACAGCGCAAAAATTGGAGCAATTGGGGTTAGTGACTTGCGCTGATATTCAAGCCTATGACAAACACAAACTTGTGCAGCAATTTGGTAAGTTTGGCCAAAGCTTGTATCAACGTGCCCACGGCATTGATGAGCGCGACGTGAGCCCTGATAGAATAAGAAAATCGGTTGGGGTCGAAACGACCCTAGGACAAGATATTTCGACCTTAGCTCAATGCCAGCAAGTGTTAGCTAAGTTAATTCCGGAATTAGATAGACGCATTCAGGCGAGCGCCGATGGCCGGGTGATAGCTAAGCAAGTGGTCAAACTTAAATTTAGCGATTTTAAGCAAACCACGATTGAGCACAGGCAAGATCAATTGTCGGTTAAGCTGTTTTATCAATTGTTAGAGCAAGCGCTAGTGCGCAGCCATGGACGCGGTATTCGCTTAGTCGGGATTGCCGTGGGTTTAGGTGAGCAAGCCATAAGCCAAGTCGATGCGTCATTGCAGTTAGATCTTGGCTTATCTTTTTAATGGCGTTGCATTGCTAACGAGTGTTAAGTTCACGCTGTCATTGATGGCTTGCGCCATCGCCATACCTTTATCAGTGAATTGACACTGTTAGCTATGCAGCAGTGGTTCAACGGTAACTCGCATGCCGTGAGAGATATTTTCAATGGCGCGGGTTAGCTCATCATCAGACATATCTTCTACTAAACGCACGCGAATATTGGCGCGGTATACAGTTTCGCCGATTGAGCTGACCATCATGCGGCTATGCTCAAACTCATCAATTTGCGCATCAATATCCATCAATAAATGCTGAATGTCGTGGGTGAGCCCTTGTCTATCTAAGCAATCTAAGGTTAAGAATTTAGTGATGGTATGCGGTGTTGGTACTGCCGCTATCTCATGGTATTGAAAGCTTAATTGCGGCATGGCTTGGGATAATGCCTGTTGCAGCGTTAACAACTTTTCAGTGTCTATTTCTAGTTTAATCAGAGCGCTAAATTGGCCATCGAGTTGGATAAGCTTGCAGGTTAGCCAGTGTGCTCCTGCTTGGCGGCTGATTTTGGCAAGTTCGGTCAAGGTATTGGCAGCTATTTTGCCTTGCACATTAGTGATTAATGTTTGTTGCATAATTTACCTCGTCATAGATGAAAGCATAGGTATGGTTAAATCGTTAACTCATCATATCTAGATATTCTGGGTGAAATTGTGTGCTAGCGCATGCTCTACGACTAATAATCCTAAGAGCGACTGATCGTTTACTTCCAACAAAAAGGCCCAAATTATCATTTGGGCCTTTTGGAATAACATAACGCTTATCGCATTAATCTTTGGCTGGAATAGCTTCTAATACGGCTAGCAATAATTGCCAATATTGACCGACAGTAGTGATATTGACCATTTCATCTGGGCTGTGTGGGAAACGAATGGTAGGGCCAATAGATACCATATCCATGTCTGGATAAGGCTTCTTAAATAAGCCGCACTCAAGACCTGCGTGGATCACCATAATGGTTGGCTCTTTATGATAAATCGCCTGATAGGTATCGCGCACTATGGCCATTACAGGTGAGCTATTATCAGGTTTCCAGCCAGGGTAGGCGCCATTTAAGGCTAACTTAGCACCCGCTAACTCGGCTAATGCTTGTAAACGACCTTCAACTTCACTGCGACCAGAGTCGATCAATGAGCGAATTAAGCACAATAAAGTAGCTTGCTGCTGATCAAGGCTCACTACCCCAAGGTTTAATGAGGTTTCGGTCACGCCAACAATTTCATCGCTCATGCGCTCAACACCGTTAGGGCAAGCGTGCATTAAACGAATAAATTGCTGCTGTGTGGCCAAGGTTAATACTTGGCTAGGCATGGCGATTGGCGACAGGGTTAAGCAAACGGCAGGATCAGCAATGGCTAACTCATCACGAATAATCTCTTGGAAGCTATCCATGGCTTGGCTAAATTCAGCCAAATCCGCTTGGTTAATCACTAACTGACATTTAGCTTCACGGGGAATGGCGTTACGCAGGGTGCCGCCACTAAAGTTAGCTAATTGCAGCGCTTGGCCGTGCCCCATTAAAAAGCGTGCTAACAACTTGTTGGCATTACCGCGGCCTAAATGAATATTGACCCCAGAGTGACCACCTTTTAAGCCCGTCAGTTTTAATTCAAACGCCTGAGTCGCCGTTGGTGCTTGCCATTCAAGTGGCAGAGTAATGCTAGCATCCACGCCGCCAGCGCAACCCATGTAGATTTCGCCTTCTTGCTCTGAATCTGTGTTGATCAGAATGTCGGCATCTAGTAAACCCGCTTCCAAACCAAAGGCGCCAGTCATACCAGCTTCTTCATCTATCGTCAGCAGCACTTCTAATGGGCCGTGGGCAATATCATCTGCCCCTAAAATCGCTAATGCAGAAGCCATGCCTATGCCGTTGTCAGCGCCTAGGGTGGTGCCTTTGGCTTTTACCCAGTCACCATCGACATAAGCTTGAATTGCATCGGTAGTGAAATCATGAGTTGTGTCGTCATTTTTCTGCGGCACCATATCGATATGCGCTTGCAGAACAACGATTTTACGGTTCTCCATGCCAGGGGTGGCAGGCTTTTTAATGATGAGGTTACCGACAGCATCTTCTTTAAGGGCTAGACCTTTAGCTTTTGCCCAAGCTTGAATGTGTTGGCTTAGCGCATGCTCATATTTAGATGGGTGAGGAATCGCGCAAATTTGTTCAAACCACTGCCATAAAGGCTGAGGGGATAACTGACTGATAGCGGTCACAGGCACACTCCCTGAAAGACGAATAAAAGTGGATTGCTATAGGCTCAGCAATCGAGATAAGTCATGGAGTGTATCACAAGCCGAATATCACAGGTAATGGCCGATAACACTCAAGGTAATACTTGTTCATCTTGCCGGTATTTGTAGCTTGCAGGGCTCCTTAATGGAATACAGTGAATGGTGTTGTTTTTAAATTACACGGAATGCATTTTGCATTTTTTTATATTAAACAGTTGCTTAAGTTGGCTTTTGACTGGTGGTGCTTATCTGTTCCAACTCCTAATTCTGGTAATAAAATTACAATATAATTAAAAAGAACAATTTTTAGCCCTGCATATTGTAATAAAATTACCAAAGCGTATAATTGCTTTCGTTGGTTGAGCAGAGACCTGTTAGGCACTCAACCCCCTCTAGTCATCCAGGATGGATAATTCTCCAAGGAACCGAGTGACAAGTTGTCTCCAAGGATATGAGAACCTCTAGTTCCAGGGAACCGAGCCAAGCTTCATCTAGAGTATTTTTTTTACAACTTTGTTAGGAGAGCAGCACCATGATTTATCAACCTATGCACAATATTTATTGGCAGAACACTTGGTTTAACCCTGCGGTTCTGCGTGGCGGTATTTACGCCATGGTTTAATCGGGCCACTTGCCCTCACAGCTTGCTGTGAAACTAAGTAATGTTTGACCATTAACCTTTGTCACGTCCATTTGGATGTGTTCCAGATTCAAGTAATGGCGAGTGACCATCGCATTACCTATATGTAAATAGATGTTGTTCTATTTCATATTCATTCCCTTCCAGGAATACTTGAACTGTTTTTTGCCTACTCGTTTGAGTAGGCTTTTTTTTTGGGATTTTTTTAACTTGCTTCAAAATTGCTAATAAGCTGTGGCTGTTTTGCTCCCCGAACAAAGTGTTTCTCCAAAGCCGTGTAACTTGGCTGGTTTGACCTAGGGTTGCCCCTTATAATTGGCGCCCTTAGATGTAAGTGCCTATTCACATTTTTGGCACTCTCCCACCTTTTGATACCATCAAGGAACCTTGTTCCATGTTAGAAAAATTATTTAAGCTGTCAGCCAATAACACCACCCTTAAACAAGAAGTGATCGCAGGCGTTACTACCTTTTTAACCATGGCGTATATTATTTTCGTCAACCCTATGATCTTAGCTGGCGCGGGCATGGATCAAGGCGCCGTGTTTGTGGCCACCTGCGTGGCGGCGGCGATTGGTTGTATCGTCATGGGCTTAATTGCCAATTATCCAATAGCCTTAGCCCCAGGCATGGGTTTGAATGCTTTTTTTACTTACACAGTAGTAGGTGAAATGGGTTATAGCTGGGAAACGGCGCTCGGCGCCGTTTTCATGTCAGGCATATGTTTTATGGCACTGTCATTAATGCGTATTCGCGAATGGATTATTAACTCCATTCCAATGTCACTGCGCATCGGCATTGCTGCGGGTATTGGCTTGTTTTTGGCGTTAATCGCCTTACAAAATGCTGGCATAGTGGTAAGCAATCCAGCCACCTTAGTGACTATGGGTGATATTACGTCATTCAGTGCTGTGATGGCGGCGTTAGGTTTCTTCTTAATCATTGCCTTAGTGCAGCGCGGCGTTAAAGCTGCGGTCATCATCAGCATTTTAGCTGTGACTGCCTTGGGGGTATTATTCGGTGGCATTGAGTATCAAGGCCTAGTGTCTTTGCCGCCATCGGTGGCACCAACGTTCATGCAAATGGATATCGCCGGCGTTCTTGAAATCTCTATGATTTCAATCGTGTTTGCTTTCTTGTTTGTTGACTTGTTTGACACCTCCGGTACCTTAGTAGCGGTTGCCCAGCGCGGCGGCTTTATGGATGACAAAGGGCGCTTACCACGCTTAAATCGCGCCTTATTAGCTGACAGCACGGCAACCATCGCAGGCGCGGCCTTAGGCACCTCAACCACCACGAGTTATATTGAAAGTACTGCTGGCGTCAGTGCTGGTGGGCGCACAGGTTTAACCGCAGTCGTGGTTGGCATCTTGTTTTTACTGTCGTTATTTATATCGCCACTGGCTGGTATGGTGCCAGCTTATGCTACTGCCGGCACACTGTTTTATGTGGCCATTTTAATGATGTCAGGCCTGGTGAATGTTGAATGGGATGACTTAACCGAAGCGGCGCCTGTGGTAGTTGTTTGTATCTTAATGCCATTAACTTACTCAATCGCCACTGGTATTGCCTTAGGTTTCATTACTTATGGCGCAGTCAAGCTGTTAAGCGGGCGAGTGCGCGACTTAAATATTGGTGTTAGCGCGCTGGCGTTAATGTTTTTAGCGAAATTTATCTGGGGCTAATGCCCGCAGTTATTCACTAAAAAATGCCTTAGTTACGGTTTGAAATTGCGGATTAAGATGAATTAATCCGCAATCTTAGATATTTTCACTTGATAATCGGCTGATAGCTACCAATTTCCGCGGGGATTGGGTATAAGAAAGCTTTTGGCTGTTAAGCTTAAATCTCATGAATACCAGTGAAATTGCATACCGCCGCGTGGTGGTAAAATTGGGCACCAGTGTATTAACCTCTGGTAGCCGCAGTCTTGATAAAGCGCAGATGGCAGAGCTTGCTCGTCAAATGTCTCATCTTATGAAAGCCGGCGTTGAAGTTGTATTGTGCACTTCTGGCGCCATAGCCGCAGGGCGCGAGCATCTCAAGCATCCCCCTTTGCCCGATACCATGGCCAGTAAACAGTTATTGGCGGCCGTTGGTCAAAGCCAGCTCATCTTAGCTTGGTCGCAATTATTCAGTATTTATGGATTTAACGTGGGTCAATTACTGCTGACCCAAGCCGACTTACATGATCGTGAGCGTTATCTTAATGCCCGCGACACCCTTAACGCCTTATTAGCTAACGGCATTATTCCTATCATTAACGAGAATGATGCGGTTGCAACCAATGAAATCAAAGTCGGCGACAATGACAATTTATCAGCGCGCGCGGCCTTGTTGTGTGATGCTGATTTACTGATTTTGCTGACCGATCAGCAAGGTTTGTTTGACGCTGACCCAAGAACTAATCCTGATGCTAAGTTAATTTGCCAAGTGAACACCATAGACGATAGCTTGCGACAATTAGCGGGCGGCTCAGTCTCAGGTCTTGGCACTGGTGGCATGGCCACTAAATTGGAAGCGGCGGATATTGCGCGCCGCGCCGGTATTGAAGTTGTGATTGCGCCAGGCCATCAAGTTGATGTCATTAAAAAGCTGGTATGTAAGCAAGCCGTGGGTACTCACTTTAGCGCTATTGAACACCCGCTTGAAAGCCGTAAACAGTGGATTTTGGCCGGCCATAAGGCCAATGGTCAACTCATGCTTGATGACGGTGCGGTGAATGCCGTGGTCGCTAAAGGTCGCAGCTTACTGTCTAAAGGCATTACTCAAGTTGACGGCGATTTTGTGCGCGGTGATACTGTGCTGCTGGTCAACCAAGCGGGGCGCGAAGTCGCTCGCGGTTTAAGCCGTTATGATGCCCATGCAATGACCTGTATCGCCGGTCATCATTCAGATAAAATCGAGTCTTTACTGGGTTACGACTATGGTGATGCCGTAGTTCATAGAAACGATATGGTGGTGTTATGACAATCGACAAACAAGCCTATTTAGAGCAGTTAGGTCAGCAGGCCAAACTGGCAAGTTTTGAACTCGCAGGTCTAAGTAGCCCTCAAAAGAATCAATTGTTGCAAGCCATAGCTGTGTCATTAAGCGCCGCTAAAGCCACTATTCTGGCTGAAAATGCGAAAGATGTGGCAGCCGCCCGCGCCCAAGGCCTTGATGATGCCATGATTGACAGATTACTGCTCGATGACGCGCGCCTTGATGGTGTAATTAGCGACATTAGTAATGTGATTTCATTAGCCGATCCAGTGGGCAGTGATATCGACAGCAAGCGCTTAGATAATGGTATGCGTTTAAGCCGTCGCCGCGTGCCACTTGGGGTGATAGGGGTTATCTATGAGGCCCGCCCTAATGTGACTGTGGATATTGCAAGCCTTGGTTTAAAGACAGGGAACGCCGTGATTCTGCGCGGCGGTAAAGAAACGCGTTTATCTAACTTAGCCTTAGCCGCTGCTATTCGCTCAGCATTAGTGTCGCAAGGGCTCAGCGCCAATGCGGTGCAGTTGATTGATTCTCCAGATAGAGAATTAGTAAGCGGTCTACTTAAGTTAGATAAATATGTGGATATGATAGTGCCGCGCGGCGGGCATAAATTGCAGCGCTTATGTGCTGAGCAAGCCACCATTCCGGTGATCTTAGGCGGCATAGGTATTTGCCACATGCTGGTGGATAAAGATGCCAACTTAAGCAAAATCGCCCCTGTGGTGATTAATGCTAAAGTGCAGCGCCCAACCGTATGTAATGCCTTAGATACCTTGCTAGTGCATCAAGCGGTTGCAAATGAAGTGCTACCAAGCTTATGCCAGCAATTGCAGCAGCAAGGCGTACGCTTTTATGGCTGCGAGCAGACCCTAGCCATCACTAAAACTGCCAGTTTAGATATGCAAGCGGCGACGGATGACAGCTTTGCCACAGAATGGTTATCTTTGACCTTGGGCATTAAAGTGGTGGCTGATTTAGATGAGGCTGTGGCCCATATTCGCCGTTATTCCAGTGGCCATTCAGAAGCGATTCTCACCGATAATATTGCAACCGCCGAGCAATTTGTGAATCAAGTGGATTCTGCGGCTGTGTATGTTAACGCCAGCACTCGTTTCACCGATGGCGCACAATTTGGTTTAGGTGCGGAAGTCGCGGTATCTACCCAGAAGTTGCATGCCAGAGGCCCGATGGGACTTGAAGCCTTAACCACCTTTAAGTGGGTCGCTTTAGGTGATTACACGGCGCGGACTTAAGCTTAAGCAGCCAATGGCTGATAAGTTTAGCTGTTACCAATAGCATCAAAAAAGGTCGCCGCGGCGACCTTTTTGTTATTAGCGTTTTAATCAGTAATCAGTAATCAGTAATCAGTAATCAGTAATCAGTAATCAGTAATCATTCGGCGGTGGCGATGGCCGCAAACTGGGCTCGCAGCGCTTTAGCTAGCTCATTGGCATTGAGTGACATTTGTAGGCCACGCTTGCCAGCACTGATATAAATGAGATCAAAGCTTGCCGCCGATGCATCAATCACAGTTTTCAGCTGCTTTTTTTGGCCTAAGGCGCTAATGCCGCCCACTAAATAACCCGAACTTTTTTGCGCTTCGTTAATAGATGCCATATTAAGCTTCTTAAGCCCTAAGGTTTTGGCCAAGGCTTTTAAGTTTAATTGCTGGCTCACAGGTACTAAGGCGACAGCGACGGGGGCGCCGGTGGCCGATTCCGCCACCATTAAAGTTTTAAAGACTTGATGCGGGTCTAGCCCTAATTTTTCAGTAACTTCATTACCAAAGTCGTGGACATCTTTATCGTGATGATACTCATGTAAATTAAACGCGAGTTTAGCTATTTTTGCGGCGACAGTTGCGGGTGTCATAATTCCACCTTGTTAAGTTGTGACAGGCGCGCGAGCGTGTTAGCTCGCGGCTTTAAAATGATTCACAGTGGCTTAAAACTTTTGGTCAGCGTTTAACTTGTGCCTGCTTACTGCTTATTTTAAGCAACAGCTTAGGCAGTAGTTGCTGTAAGGCGAGGGCGCTTAAGATAAATCCCATGCCGACAAAAGTGGCAGTCACTATTTGCTCTTTAAGAATGAGCGCGATTAATGCCATAGATAAGAGCGGCGTTAAAAATACTAAGGTGCTGAGTTGTGACGCGCTCTTGGCATTCTTTAACGCTAAGAGCCACAACACAAAGGTGATGCCCATTTCAAATAAGCCCACATAAATACCCGCCGCTAATGCTTCAAGTGAGAAGCTTGGCAGTGGCTGCGTCAGCGCTAACGCTAAGCTAATAAAAGGCAGACTAATACAAAAGCTTAATAACAAGCTAACGACGGCATCCCCCTTATCTTTGGTATTTACTATCCAATACAAGCACCACAATACTGTGCTGGCGAGCGCTAGTAGTACGCCGACAGGTTGCTCAAACTCTAATCCTGCCAACTCGCCGCCGGTAGCAATAATTACTACGCCAATATAAGCGGTCACGGCTGCAATTAAATCGCTCTTACGTAGCGTTTGTCCAAGTAACGGTACGGCTAGCAGTGGCAGTAAAATCGCCCAAGTATAATTGAGCGCTAAGGCTTGCTGCGCGGGCAGTAAGTCATAGGCTTTAAATAACACTAAATAATATAAAAAGGGATTGAGTAAGCCGGTTTGCAGGTAAAGCCACGGGCTGCGCATAAATTGCCGAGCAATGAGATGGCGCTTGCCTTGCACTAACACCAGTGCGCCTAAGGTCACAATGGAGGTGACAGTGGCTACAAATACTAATTGCAGTGGGGTAAAAAATCCCAGGGCGATTTTAAAAGCGGTGGCGACCGTTGACCACAGTAAGATGGCGGCGAGACCAAAACAATAAGCAAGATGATGGGGCTTCACACGGAGTCCTTTCACAAACAATTGAGCCGCATTCGCGCTAGCTCAAGGCTAAATGTGGCTGCATTATACCCATTGGCACCCATTCTTCGTTAAATTAGATAAAAATTTTTAAACCTGCCCTTGTTTTTTAAAATGCTATCCCAATATATCAGTTAACAGAGGTTGAACCTTGAAGTGAGCGGCTGTTTTCTCCTTCAGATTTAATCGTCACAAATAATAGTTTGAGTTTTTGGAGATCCCCCATGGGTAAAATTATTGGTATCGACTTAGGTACAACTAACTCTTGTGTAGCCGTTCTTGAAGGTGGCAAAGCTCGCGTGATTGAGAATGCTGAAGGCGAACGCACTACCTCTTCTATCATCGCTTTCACCGATGAAGAAACATTAGTGGGTTCTCCAGCTAAGCGTCAAGCCGTGACCAACCCAGCTAATACTTTTTTCGCCATCAAGCGTCTGATTGGTCGTCGTTTTTCTGATGACGAAGTTCAGCGTGACGTAAGCATCATGCCTTACAAAATCATTGCAGCTGATAATGGCGATGCTTGGGTAGAAAGCCGCGGTAAGAAAATGGCTCCACCACAGGTTTCTGCTGAAATCCTGAAGAAAATGAAGAAAACTGCTGAAGATTTCCTGGGCGAGCCAGTGACTGAAGCGGTTATTACTGTTCCTGCTTATTTCAACGATTCACAGCGTCAAGCGACTAAAGATGCTGGCCGTATCGCAGGTTTGGAAGTTAAGCGTATTATCAACGAGCCTACTGCTGCGGCATTAGCCTACGGTATCGATAAGAAGCAAGGCGACAACGTTGTTGCTGTATACGACTTAGGTGGCGGTACTTTCGATATCTCTATCATCGAAATTGATAACAACGATGGCGACCAGACATTTGAAGTTCTGGCTACCAACGGTGACACCCACTTAGGTGGTGAAGACTTCGACAATCGTTTAATCAAGTATCTGGCTGACGAGTTCAAGAAAGAGCAAGGCATGGATCTGCGTAACGACCCATTAGCCATGCAACGTCTGAAAGAAGCGGCTGAAAAAGCTAAGATTGAATTATCTAGCGCCAACCACACTGAAGTTAACCTGCCATACATCACAGCTGATGCTACTGGTCCTAAGCACTTAGTGGTTAAGATCACTCGTGCTAAGTTAGAGTCACTGGTTGAAGACTTAATTCAGCGCACTTTAGAGCCGCTGAAAGTTGCTCTGGCCGATGCTGACTTATCTATCTCTGACATCAATGAAGTGATTTTGGTTGGCGGTCAAACCCGTATGCCAAAAGTACAAGAAGCCGTAACTAACTTCTTCGGTAAAGAGCCACGTAAAGACGTGAACCCTGACGAAGCGGTAGCTGTTGGCGCTGCAATTCAAGCGGGCGTACTGGCTGGTGACGTTACTGACGTACTGCTGCTGGACGTGACTCCACTGTCTCTGGGTATTGAAACCATGGGCAGCGTGATGACCAAGCTGATTGAGAAGAACACCACTATTCCTACTAAGGCGCAGCAGACTTTCTCTACTGCCGATGACAACCAAAGTGCCGTGACTATTCACGTACTTCAAGGTGAGCGTAAGCAAGCCCAAGCTAACAAGTCACTGGGTCAGTTCAACTTAGAAGGTATTGAGCCTGCTCAACGTGGCACGCCACAAATTGAAGTGACTTTCGATATCGACTCTGACGGTATTCTGCACGTGTCTGCTAAAGACAAGAAAACTGGTAAGTCACAAGACATCACCATCAAAGCCTCTTCTGGTCTGTCTGATGAAGAAGTTGCACAAATGGTACGTGACGCTGAAGCTCACGCTGATGAAGACAAGAAGTTTGAAGAGCTGGTTCAAGCTCGTAACCAAGCTGACGGTCTGGTTCATGCCACCAAGAAGCAAGTGACTGAAGCGGGTGATGCACTGGGCGCCGATGACAAAGCTAAGATTGACGCTGCCATTGCGGCACTGGAAATCAGCATCAAAGGTAGTGACAAAGAAGCGATTGATAAAGACTCTCAAGCGCTGATGGAAGCTTCTGCCAAGTTGATGGAAATTGCTCAAGCTAAAGCACAATCTTCACAAGGCGAAGCTCAAGCTGACAACAGCAAAGCAGCAAGCGACGATGTAGTTGATGCTGAGTTTGAAGAAGTGAAAGACGATAAGAAATAATAACTTAGGCACATAAGTGCCTGCTTATTGTTTCCCTGCGGGCGTTATGAGGTCACTCTAACGCCCGCAAAGCTAAGTTAAGCGCAGAGAAAGCAAAGAATATGTCAAAGCGTGATTATTACGAAGTATTAAGCGTCGGCAGAGATGCCAGCGAACGCGAAATCAAGAAGGCCTATAAGCGCCTGGCGATGAAGTATCACCCGGATCGCAATCCAGATGACAAAGACGCCGAGGCCAACTTTAAAGAAGTTAAAGAAGCCTACGAGATCTTAACCGACGCTGACAAGAAAGCAGCTTATGACCAGTTTGGTCATGCTGGTGTCGATCCTAACCGCGGCGGTGGTGGTGGCTTTAATGGCGGCGGCGATTTCGGTGATATTTTCGGTGATGTGTTCGGTGATATTTTTGGCGGTGGTCGTCGTGGCGGTGGTCAGCGTCAAGCGGCTCGCGGTTCCGACCTTCGTTACAACCTCGAATTATCTTTAGAAGAAGCGGTCCGTGGTTTAACCCGCGAACTGCGTATACCAACCTTAGCGGGTTGTGATGTCTGTGACGGCACAGGTGCTAAAAAAGGCACTAGCCCAACCACTTGTGGCACATGTCACGGTGCTGGCCAAGTGCAAATGCGTCAAGGCTTCTTCGCCGTTAATCAAGCGTGTCCAACCTGTCATGGCCGTGGCAAGATCATTAAAGATCCTTGCTCTAAGTGTCATGGTGAAGGCCGAGTTGAAAAAACTAAGACCTTATCCGTTAAAATCCCTGCTGGGGTTGATACTGGCGATCGCATTCGTTTAGCTGGCGAAGGTGAAGCGGGCGAATTTGGCGCGGCATCTGGCGATTTATACGTTCAAGTATCAGTGCGCGAGCATCCAATTTTCGTGCGCGATGGTAATAACTTGTACTGTGAAGTGCCTATTTCCTTCAGCAAGGCAGCCTTGGGCGGTGAAGTTCAAGTGCCAACGTTAGATGGTAAAGTAAGCCTTAAGATCCCAACTGAAACGCAAACCGGCCGTATGTTCCGTTTGCGCGGTAAAGGGGTTAAATCAGTGCGTAGCCATGCTATTGGTGATTTATTGTGTAAGGTAGTGGTTGAAACGCCAGTGAGCCTGAGCGATAAACAAAAAGAGCTGTTACGCGAGTTTGAAGCCTCATTAAACGGTGAATCACGCAAGCACAGCCCGAAAGCCGAAGGCTTTTTTGATGGCGTGAAGAAGTTCTTTCAGGACTTGAATAGCTAAAATCTATCTCAGATTCAAATGCGTTAACTACAACCCCGCAGGTCAGCCTAGCGGGGTTTTTTATTGGCGGCGTTTAGGCATAGGGGGCTGTGGTGTCATTGCTTTGTTATCTAGGCTGAGCTACCTTGACTCACATGCTGATATTAATGGCACTGGTTGAGGTGTGTTATGAATGGGAACAAACTATTACTGCTAGTCATGCTCTCTTCTACTGCGTTTGCCTCCACTGAAGTGTATAAATGCGCCGATGGTAAATATCAAGATGCCCCTTGCAATGAAAATAGCTCGCCAGTGGATTTTAGCGGTATTGGCAATATTATTAAATCGAGTGACAGTATTTCACATCCTATTGCGCATACAGATACCGCCGCTGATAAGCAATCAGAAATTACTCGTTATATTGCCAAGCAGCAAACAAGCCGAGAAATAATCAAGTTAGAGAATGACAGAAAGCAAGTGATTGCTATGCGTGATAAGCGTTTACGGCTTTACGTGAAAGTCGCCAATACGCTAGTAACAACTTAGCCGGAGCCACTTGGGAGCAGAGTTTAGCCCAAGAACAATTAGCCGTGACCCAAGCCGCTGAAACTCAAGTGGCATCCATAGATAGGCAAATCGAGCTGTTAAAAGCCAAGAAAAACTAAGAGCCGCATACCTAATGGGCTATGTTGTCATTTTATGGTTAGGGTAAATTGCTATCTTATTAAAAAGAAAGGGGGCATAAGCCTCACAGGTAAAGACTTTAATGATCCGAGCAATGGAATGCCGAGTAGGGATCCCGTTATCAAAATCTCGATGCTTTCGCAGCCAAGATAGGTTCTCTTGGGCGAATTCTTCGACAGCTTGCCAGCCATCACAACCTGAAGCGATAGCGGCTAAAACGAGAAAAATAATATCAACTAAATCATGGTTTAGGTTGATGTGGGAGCGAGGGTCTTCGATGAGTTTCAAGTGTTCAAATAAGGACATGAATTAGGCTCAGTAGAATAACATGCCCAATCAGATCATGCAGATACGAAGAAGTTCCCTACTGTTAACAAAGTATGATCCCGCCCTAGCTATAGAGGTAACCGGCAGCCATCGCCATGCTTAAAATTACCGCCAAGAAAGTAATAATCATCTGATTTTTAAAGATAGCTTTTAGCAGAATAACTTCAGTCAAACTCGCACCAGCACTCCCAATAATTAACGCCATGACAGAGCCCATTGCCATGCCTTTTTGCACTAACGCGGCGCTTAACGGAATAACGGCTTCGGCGCGCAGGTACAGTGGAATACCTATGATGGCGGCCACTGGAATGGCATACCATTTGGCTTCACCGGCGTATTGCACTATTAAGTCAGTCGGAATAAAACCGTAGATCATTGAGCCTAATAAAATACCCACAAACAGGTAAGGCAGTACTTGTTTAAAATCCTTCCAGCTTGTATTCCACACCCGCATCCAGCGGCTTAACTCAGCGATTTTCGGCGTTTGACTCGTGCAACCTGCAGTCGCGACAACGGCTGGCGCGTTTTCGCAGCATGAGCTGTTTGCAGGTACTATTGCTGCAGGTTTGGGCGTACAACATGAGTTGCTTGCAGCTGTATTGGCAGCGGTAATAGCTTCATTTGTCTTAGGCGTCGCTTTTACTTCGCAGCAAGGACTTATCACAGCTTGAGTGTCACAGCATGAAGCTGCGTCTGACTGCGAGTAAGCTTCTTTTCGCACGTAGCGCTCAAAGCCTAATTTTTCAAGTGCATAGTCTGCAATGACAGACACCCCCATGGCTATGGCAAAGTAAAATAATGCCACTTTAACGCCAAAGGTGACCACAAATAAGCCGATAATAATCGGGTTAAGTAAGGGGCTTGCCAATAAAAACACCATCATAGGGCCAAAACCCGCGCGGGCTCGCAGTAGGCCCTTTAAGAATGGGATGGTGGAGCAAGAGCAAAACGGGGTAATAGACCCAAGTAAGGCGGCGATCACATAGCCTTTGCCATTGCGCGAGCTTAATATGGCTTGGACTTTGGCAGGGCTGATATATTCTTGAATAACGCCAACCAGATAGCTGATGGCAAGAAATAACAAGGTTAACTCAACGACCAACAAGGCAAACATGCTCGCCGTTTCTTTTGCCATGGCAATAATTTCCGGACTCATTGGTACCTCTTGATTAATTCATTTCTAATTTTCCAGAATAATAGTTTTCATTCATCCTATTCGCAATAGATGTTTCTGCATTTATCGAAATAAAAGGTGGCGAAATTGCGTTCAATGCATTAATCCGTATGGGAATAGGCGTAAGTTCTTGGCGCACGGGGACAATTGTTATGCTGCGCCCGTTAGGATTGATTGGCGAACTAGAGGGTGTTGAACTCGGCAGTAACCATTGATGGCTTATGAGGCCAAAGGAATAAGCCAAACTAAATTGGTATTCGAGGGTGACTCTGAGTAAACTTCCGCACCCATGTTTTTATCCGGTGTTGCTATGACGACTGCTGAGCTTTGTTCCCTTAATTCATTTACCTTTTCACAGCTTGGAGTCGATGCTGCCATCATAGCAGCACTTCCTGCGACGATGACGCAGCCAACTAAGGTGCAGCAATTAGCCATTCCTGCCATTTTAACTCAACAAGATGTGTTGGCGTTGGCGCAAACTGGTAGCGGTAAAACCTTGGCCTTTGGTTTGCCAGTGCTACAAGCCATTTATCAAGCCAACTTTCAAATAAAGAATAAGCGCTCAGACGCTGATACCGCGCTTGATGAATCAGCCGTTCGAGCCTTAATCGTGGTGCCAACGCGCGAGCTAGCAGCTCAGGTGACGGAAGCCTTATTGCTCATAGCCCAAGCGCTAGAAATTGAGATTGCGACCTTGTGCGGCGGGGTTGATATTGAAAAGCAATTGGCAGCGCTCGCAGCCAAGCCGCAGTTAATAGTGGCCACTCCTGGGCGTTTACTTGAGTTATTAAAGCAGGGCGAATTAAGCTGTGATGGTTTGCAGCTGCAGCAGTTAAGCCATTTAGTGCTGGATGAAGCCGATAGATTATTAGAAATGGGGTTTTGGCCAGACATACAGCAATTGCTGGAATTTATTCCGCTTGAACGTCAAACCTTATTGTTTTCAGCCACTTTGCCAAGTGGTTTAGAGTCACTATTGTCGCAGCTGTTAAAGAAGCAAGCGCAGCGCATCACAGCGCACACTACTAATGCTGTGGTAGCTGAGATTGCAGAAACCTTATATTTAGTCAATAAAGGCAGCAAAGCTAAGGCGCTTGAGGCGTTATTAGTTAAGCATCAATGGCCACAAGCCTTGGTATTTATTAGCGCCCGCGATGATGTCGAAGCCTTTGCTAAAAAGCTGAATAAGGCTGGCATTAATGCGGCGGCGCTCCATGGTAAACAAACCCAAGAAGTGCGCAACCAAACCTTAGCGGCATTTAAAGCCGGTAAGATAGCTGTGCTGGTGGCCACAGATTTATTAGCGCGCGGTATTCATCTGGAAGGGTTACCTGTGGTGATTAATCTGGATTTACCGCAGCATGCGCCAGTTTATGTTCATCGATGTGGTCGCACTGGGCGCGCGGGTCTAACTGGGCAGGCTATTTCATTAGTGTGTCATGCCGATGCTTCAGCGCTAGATGCGATTAGAGCCTTAACCCAGCGGGCGTTACCTTTATTGGCCTTAGAAGGCTTTGCAGTCACAGATACAGTAGCAACTGGGACTAGTAAGCGGGCGCCGCGCGATAAGCAGGCCAATCGTCGCACTATGGCTAAAACCGGTATGAGTCAATTTAAATCCACTAAAGGTAAAAAATGAGCCTAAACCCGCAAGGTCTTGGCGAACCCAAGGCCTTATTAAAGGTTTATATTGAAAACCGCCCGCAGTTTATGGGGCTAGAGCAGCTTAATTGTGTCCAGCCTTTAGTGACTGGTGAAATTGCTGCCATAGCGGGTGCGTGCGGTAATGGCTGGCGCAAGGTGTTTAGTGTCTATGCCAAGCTGATGTTTGCTATCAAATATGATGTTAGCCGTGAGCGGCATAACTATCACTGCTGGCAAGATTATCGCGATCAAGCTTTGCTGCAAGCTGGCAGTGATACCGCACTACTTTTTAGCGTGCCTTTGGATGTTACCTCATTGCCGCTGGGCGCTTCGCTCACTGAGCCAGAGTTAAGTTCTAACTCAGTGCATATCATCATGGGGCGCACTTATGCTAAGCAGTTAATTGCCCGCGGGCTGATAACGGCTGAGCTTGATTGGCTTGATCATGAATTTGCCATTGATAGGGCGCAGCGCTTGCTTGTGTGCCCGTATTTTGATTATCGCCAGCTCACTAATGTTAAATTAGCTCGGCTTGCGGAACTCATAGATAGCTTACTGGCATAGAGCTTAAGGCTTAACAAGTTTTTGATTGCAACACTTGGGTTAAGAGGCTGTCATCCCCATATCTCTAGATAAGCCTTACTGGCACGCTAGTACAGGCTAGTACACGCTAGGTTTATCGTCGCGCACTCATTAAGGTACCTTATCAAGGCGTCTTGTTAAGCTGCCTTGGCTTTTCGCATTGTTTAGCATGGTTGATGGAGGAATAAATGGCAGTCTTTCGGGCATATCGCCCTTTAATGATAAGTTTATTGACCTTGTTGGCGCTCACAGGGTGCGATGCATATACCCAGTCGCCCACTGGCCGTAAACAAGTGCTGCTATTTTCTGAGCAAGATATGGCGGCGCAAGGCCAGCAAAGATTTGAGCAAATGCGCGCCCAGTTACCGCAAAACCGTAATGCCAGCGTGAATGCTTATGTTAATTGCATAGTCACGCGCTTAGTCACGCCGCTTGATACCAATAGGCAGTGGCAGGTACAAGTATTTAAGTCGCATGAAGCTAATGCGTTTGCACTACCAGGCGGTTATATCGGTATTTATGATGGCATGCTCAAGCTTGCGAACACCCAAGATGAGCTAGCGGCTGTGCTCGCCCATGAAATTGCCCACGTGTTATCGCGCCACGGCAATGAGCAAGTCTCTCGCGGCGAAATGAAGGGGCTCGGGCTTAATGTCGCCAATTTAGTGTTAGATGTGGCTGAGGTTGAAAACCGTGACTTAGTCATGGCGGCGTTAGATATGGGCACAGAGCTTGGTTTAACTTTGCCCTTTAGCCGCGCCCAAGAAACAGAAGCCGATACCCTTGGCATGGTACTCATGGCACAAGCCGGCTTTAACCCGCAAGCGGCCGTAACCTTATGGCAAAAGATGGATAAAATGAGCGCTTCGCAGCCCCTTGAGTTGCTATCAACGCATCCATCAGCAGATAGCCGCATTACTGATTTACAAGCGCTGCAGCCAAGATGGCAGGGCGAATATCAGCAAGCATTAGCTAAAAATCCACTTCAATGCCGATGAGATAAATGATCTGAATATTACTGGCAAGAATTCTTGCTAGGCATGTGTTATCATCGGCCGATTTTTTCACTCACAGACAGAGAGTTTGGTTATGTCTCAACAATTTACCACTGTAGAACAACAAGCTAGTTACGGCGTAGGTCGTCAAATGGGCGAGCAGTTAGCCGCCAATCCATTCGAAGGTATCGATATCGCTGCAGTTCAAGCCGGTCTTGCTGACGCATTTGAAGATAAAGATAGCCAAGTTGCTATGGAAGACTTGCAAGTTGCCTTTACCGAAATTAGCCGTCGTTTACAGCTGGCTCAAGAGCAAGCTGCTGAAGCTGCATCTGCTGCAGGCGAAGCTTTCTTAGCTGAAAACGCTAAGCGTGAAGGCGTATTTGTGACTGATTCTGGTCTGCAATACGAAATCATCACTGAAGGCACTGGCGAAAAGCCAAGCTTAGACAGCACAGTTCGCACTCACTACCATGGTACTTTCACCAATGGTGACGTGTTTGATAGCTCAGTGACTCGTGGTCAACCTGCTGAATTCCCAGTATCTGGCGTAATCGCTGGTTGGACTGAAGCCCTGCAATTAATGCCTGCTGGTTCTAAGTGGAAGCTGTTCGTGCCACAAAACCTGGCTTATGGCGAGCGTGGCGCTGGCGCGGCTATCCCGCCTTACTCTGCTTTAGTATTTGAAGTGGAACTGTTGGATATTATTTAATCCGCAGTGAATACGCCGGCGCTGCCGGCGTTTTTTTAGGAGAAATAACATGAATGAATCTATCAATATCGCCATAGTCGGGGCTGCCGGTCGTATGGGCCGCACCTTAATTGAAGCGGCGGCTAATCATCCACAGATTACTTTAGGTGCTGCCATTGAGCGCCCAGGCTCATCCCTCATTGGCGTTGATGCTGGTGAATTGGCGGGCGTTGGTAAACTGGATGTCACCATTGCGGCCAGTTTAGATGCTGTGGTGGACAGTTTTGATGTGTTAATTGATTTTACTTCTCCTGAGGCGACACTTGGCCATCTTGATTGGTGCGTGAAACATGGCAAAGCCATAGTTATTGGTACTACAGGCTTTAATAGTGCGCAAAAGGAAGAAATATCAGCTTTTGCTGAACAAACCCCAGTAGTGCTGGCGCCTAACATGTCAGTTGGCGTTAATTTGATGTTTAAGTTGCTGGAACTCGCCTCAGAAGTCATGGGCGATTACTGCGATATCGAAATTATCGAAGGCCACCACAGATTTAAGAAAGATGCCCCAAGCGGCACCGCCTTAAAAATGGGGGAGGTGATAGCTGATACTTTAGGGCGCGATCTAGAAAGCTGCGCCGTCTATGGCCGCGAAGGCATTACTGGTGAGCGTGATCACAATACTATAGGTTTTGCCACGATTCGCGCCGGCGATCTGGTGGGTGAACATACCGCTATGTTTGCCGATATTGGCGAGCGTTTAGAAATAACTCATAAGGCATCAAGCCGCATGACCTTTGCCAATGGGGCAATGCGGGCCGCAATTTGGCTCAACAATCAAGGCCCAGGCCAATATGATATGCAGCAAGTTTTAGGGCTTAGCCGCTAGATTTGATACTAAACCGCCAAATTGGCGGTTTTTTTATAAACGCTGCGCTGAAGGCCTAGACGGTGGCGGTGCGATGCCGTATAATCCTCGGAATTTGTCAAAATTTCGTATTTACGCGGAAATTGGTAGATCCAAACACATAAAATCAATAATTTCAGTGGATTGTCTCTCGGAGGTCATGTTGACAAAGTCTGCCTTACTTGTACTCGAAGATGGAACCGTATTTTCTGGCATAGCCATTGGTGCGGATGGGATAGCAGTTGGTGAAGTCGTTTTTAATACTTCAATGACGGGTTATCAAGAAATTCTCACTGACCCCTCTTATTCGCGCCAAATAGTTACCCTGACTTATCCCCATATCGGCAATACCGGTACTAATGATGAAGATTGCGAATCCAATGCTGTTCATGCATGTGGTCTAATCATCAGAGATCTTCCCCTCCTCGCTAGTAACTTCCGTAATCAACAATCCCTTTCAGACTATCTTAAAACCAACAATGTGGTTGGGATTGCTGATATAGATACGCGCAAATTAACCCGTATTTTACGTGAAAAAGGCGCGCAAGCCGGTTGCCTCTTAGTGGGCGAAGACGATATTGCTAAAGCCTTGGCGGCGGCCAAAGCCTTCCCTGGGCTAAAAGGTCTAGATTTAGCTAAAGAAGTGACGACTAAAGACACTTACTCATGGCGTAAAGGCAGCTGGCGCTTAGCCTCGGGCTTACCATCAGACACCCCAGAAAGTGAACTGCGCTACAAAGTGGTCGCTTACGATTACGGTGTTAAGCAAAATATCTTACGTATGTTGGTTGACCGCGGATGTGATGTCACAGTCGTGCCAGCGCAAACGCCCGCTGACGTTGTATTAGCGATGAAGCCAGACGGCGTGTTCTTATCTAACGGTCCAGGCGACCCAGCCCCGTGCGATTACGCCATTAGTGCAATTAAGCAGATTTTAACCACAAACATTCCTGTGTTTGGTATCTGTTTAGGTCATCAGTTGTTGGCGCTAGCGAGCGGCGCGACTACCGAAAAAATGAAGTTTGGCCACCATGGCGCTAACCATCCGGTCGCGGATTTAGTTAAAGGCACTGTGATGATCACCAGTCAAAACCATGGTTTTGCGGCGGATGAAGCCACCTTGCCAGCCAACATTAAGGTGACCCATAAATCCTTGTTTGATGGTTCGCTGCAAGGCATTCACTTAACTGATAAGCCAGCCTTTAGCTTCCAGGGACACCCTGAAGCGAGTCCGGGTCCGCATGATTGTGCGCCTTTGTTCGATCACTTTATTGAGTTGATTGAAGAATTTCGTCATCACGCCAAGTAATTCATTAGGGAGCCGAATTTAGCCATGCCAAAACGTACAGATATAAAAAGTATTCTCATCTTGGGCGCAGGCCCAATTGTTATCGGTCAAGCCTGTGAGTTCGATTACTCAGGTGCGCAGGCCTGTAAGGCGCTGCGTGAAGAAGGTTATCGAGTTATCTTAGTGAACTCTAACCCAGCCACTATCATGACCGACCCTGACATGGCTGATGCCACTTATATCGAGCCTATCCATTGGGAAGTGGTGCGTAACATCATAGCCAAAGAGCGCCCTGATGCGGTTTTGCCGACAATGGGTGGCCAAACCGCACTGAACTGCGCCCTTGAGCTTGAGCGCCGCGGTGTGCTGGAAGAGTTCAATGTCGAAATGATTGGCGCTACTGCCGATGCTATCGATAAAGCCGAAGACAGACGCCGTTTTGACTTGGCCATGAAGTCTATCGGTTTAGAATGCCCGCGCGCCGGCATAGCGCACAATATGGAAGAAGCCTATAAGGTTCTCGATATGGTGGGCTTCCCTTGTATCATTCGCCCATCATTCACTATGGGTGGCACCGGCGGCGGTATCGCTTACAACAAGGAAGAGTTTGAGGATATCTGTTCGAACGGTTTAGATTTATCGCCAACCAAAGAACTGCTTATCGATGAATCTCTGATTGGTTGGAAAGAGTATGAGATGGAAGTGGTGCGTGATAGCAAAGATAACTGCATCATAGTTTGTGCCATCGAAAACTTCGACCCTATGGGCGTACACACTGGTGACTCAATTACCGTAGCGCCAGCGCAAACCTTAACCGATAAAGAATATCAATTAATGCGTAATGCCTCGATGGCAGTATTGCGTGAAATTGGTGTAGAAACCGGTGGTTCAAACGTCCAGTTTGGTATTAACCCAAAAGATGGCCGTATGGTGCTGATTGAAATGAACCCTAGGGTGTCGCGTTCATCAGCATTAGCGTCCAAAGCCACAGGTTTCCCGATTGCTAAAATCGCGGCAAAGCTGGCGGTAGGCTTTACCTTAGATGAGCTGACTAACGATATTACGGGTGGTAAGACGCCAGCATCATTTGAGCCAGCGATTGATTATGTTGTGACTAAAGTGCCGCGCTTTAACTTTGAAAAGTTCGCTGGCGCTAATGACAGATTAACCACACAGATGAAGTCAGTGGGCGAAGTCATGGCCATTGGCCGTACTTTCCAAGAGTCTTTGCAAAAAGCGCTGCGCGGCTTAGAAGTGGGCCGTAACGGTTTAGACCCTATCACAGATTTAAATGATAGCGACGCCATGAGCCGCATCCGCCATGAATTAAAAGAGCCAGGATGCGATCGCATTTGGTACATAGGCGATGCGTTCCGCGCTGGCATGAGCATGCAAGAAGTGTTTGCTCAAACCAATATCGACCCTTGGTTCTTAGCTCAGTTAGAGCAAATTATTCAGCTTGAAAATGAGGTTAAACACCTTGGCATGGCGGGCTTAAATGCCACTAATTTACGTCAGTTTAAGCGCAAAGGTTTCTCGGATGCGCGTTTATCTGAACTGTTAGGCATTAGCGAAGGCGAAATGCGTAAAACCCGTCATCGCTTTGATATTTACCCTGTGTACAAGCGCGTTGATACCTGCGCGGCAGAGTTTTCAACCGATACCGCTTACATGTACTCTACTTATGAAGAAGAGTGTGAAGCGGCGCCATCAAACCGTGACAAGATCATGGTGTTAGGCGGCGGTCCAAACCGTATTGGCCAAGGTATTGAGTTTGATTATTGCTGCGTGCACGCGGCCTTAGCCCTGCGCGAAGACGGTTATGAAACCATTATGGTGAACTGTAACCCAGAAACCGTATCAACCGATTACGACACTTCAGATCGCCTCTACTTTGAGCCAGTCACTTTAGAAGACGTACTGGAAATCGTGCGCGTTGAACAGCCTAAAGGCGTTATCGTGCAATACGGCGGTCAAACACCGTTAAAACTAGCGCGCGCGTTAGAGGCCGCTGGCGTACCTGTGATTGGTACTAGCCCAGATGCTATTGATAGAGCTGAAGATAGAGAGCGTTTTCAAAAGGCCATTCAGCGCTTAGGCATGAAGCAGCCTGAAAATGATACTGTGACTACAGTAGAAGGCGCGGTGATCAGTGCTGAGCGTATTGGTTACCCGCTAGTCGTGCGTCCATCGTACGTGCTGGGTGGCCGCGCGATGGAAATCGTGTATGACGAGCAAGACTTACGCCGCTACTTTAATGAAGCCGTAAAGGTTTCTAACTCATCGCCAGTCTTGTTAGACCGCTTCTTAGATGATGCCATTGAAGTTGATATCGATGCGGTATGTGATGGCACAGATGTTGTGGTTGGCGCCATCATGGAACACATTGAGCAAGCCGGTGTGCACTCAGGTGACTCAGGTTGTTCGCTGCCGCCATATACCTTAAGCCAAGACATTCAAAACCAAATGCGCGCTCAGGTGAGAAACCTTGCCTTTGAGCTTGGGGTAGTGGGTTTAATGAACGTGCAGTTTGCGGTTAAAAATAACGAAATCTATATGATTGAAGTTAACCCGCGCGCTGCCCGTACTGTGCCATTTGTCTCTAAAGCCACGGGTGTTCCATTAGCTAAGATTGCTGCACGGGTGATGGCTGGAAAATCATTAAAAGAGCAGAACTTCACTAAAGAAGTTATTCCACCGTATTTCTCAGTCAAAGAAGTGGTTCTGCCCTTTAACAAGTTCCCAGGCGTTGACCCACTGTTAGGCCCTGAAATGCGCTCAACCGGTGAAGTGATGGGCGTAGGTGATACTTTCGCAGAAGCATATGCCAAAGCGCAGTTAGGTTCGGTGAAAGATATTCCTAAAACTGGCCGCGCCTTATTATCGGTGCGCAATAGCGATAAGAAGCGAGTAGTAGACTTAGCCTCTAAGTTAATTGAGCTTGGTTATCAAATCGATGCAACTCACGGCACCGCAGTTGTGCTTGGGGAAGCGGGCATTAATCCACGCTTAGTGAACAAGGTGCATGAAGGTCGTCCACACATTCTTGACCGCATCAAGAATGGTGAATACACCTACATAGTCAATACCACTGAAGGTCGCCAAGCCATTGCCGATTCTCGTCAATTACGTGGTGGCGCCCTGCGCTATAAGGTGCAATACACCACCACTATGAATGCTGCCTTTGCCACTTGTATGGCTTACGCCGCCGATGACCGCTCTAAAGTCACTTCAGTGCAAGAGTTACATCAGCGCATCAAATAAGCATTAAGCTTAAGCTGCACTAAAAGGGTCGCACTGCGGCCCTTTTTTTATGGGCGGCAGGTTAGTTGCAATGCAACATAGATAGATGTCACTTGGAATAACTGGCTAATGCCTTTATATTTGTGCGATTAATTTCTATGGATATCAATTGATAATGTTAAAGATATTACTGGTGCTACTTTATCTCAGCGCATTTTACTTTTTACAGTCGCGGGTGCGCATTTGGATTAAAGGCTTAGCTAAGCAAAAGCAAGTTAGTCCTGCGCGTGCGGCGCTGGTGACCCGCTTTTTTATTGGCTTATTGATGTTTACGACAGTGTCTTTACTGGCTGTGACTTTGGGCTTTGGCTATCAAGACATTACCGTGTTTGTCTCTTCTATGTTTGCCATCTTAGGGGTAGCGTTTATTGCCCAGTGGTCGATTTTAAGTAATATCGCCTCGGGCGTACTGATTTTCTTCGTTTTTCCTTATCGCATTGGCGAGCGCATTAAAGTTGTGGATAAGGATGAAGATATTAGCGGCACCATCAAAGAAATTGCCTTATTTCATGTACTTATCCGCCGTGACAATGGCGATGTCGTGACTTATCCTAACTCATTAATTTTGCAAAAGCCGGTGTTAAAACTCGCGCCAAAACCTGTGCCAGCGCCAGAAGTTATCGAAGTTAAAAAAGAAGAAACACCAGCGCCAATTGATCCTGTCACTGAGATAAAAGCGTAATTTCTGGCAAGAATCTCTTTATTTGATGGTAAAAATCTCTACAATCGCCACTTGAATTTTTTTCACCTTGTGTGAGTGATGATTGATTTAGCTTTACTTCCCTTATATTTAACTGCGGTTCTTGCCCTTTTACTGATCCCAGGCCCTGACATGCTGCTGATAACGTCTGCCAGCATCACTTATGGTAAGCGCGTAGGCGTTTACGCAAGTCTTGGTAATGCTACCGCAGGCTTAGTGCTGACTTTACTCGCCGCCGTGGGTGTATCAAGCATAATCGCTATGCAGCCTATGGCCTTGGAGTTATTAAAGCTTCTTGGCGGCGCCTATTTACTTAAGATGGGCTGGGATTGTTGGCGCGCAGCGCCAGATGATGCCACCACCGAACTTAGTGGTAGCCAAGGCATGGCTAAGCGTTTGTATCGCCGCGCCGTGTTTAGCAATTTGCTGAACCCGAAGGCATTAATGTTCTTTGTGCTGTTTTTGCCGCAATTTGTGTCTATGGATATTAGCGCGTCTTCTGCCCAGCAATTACTGGCGCTAGGCTTAGTGCTCAATGTGGCTGGCTTAAGTTTTAACTTATTGCTGGTGGCCTTGATTGGCGATCATGGACAGAAATTGTTGGCGAAACCTAAATTTAGGCAATACCAAAATAAAGCCATGGGCTTAGTTTTTATTGTGTTAGCTTTGTGGTTATTAGCTTCACAAATTCCAAGCGCTTAATTGCCCATCTATGTCTAACTAATAAAAAGGCCAGCATACGAGTTATGCTGGCCTTTTTTTGTGGCGTACTGACTAAATGTCTAGTGCTAAGTGCTAAGTGCTTAGCGATAAGCTCTTAGCATTTTGGCATGTAAGCCAGCAGCGTAGTGCGATAGAGCTCAAGTAAGGCGCTGGCATCAACTTCTACGCCCACTTGTTGATTTGCCGCACTTTCCCAGTCATCCATAGGATAGCGTTTGCCATCAAACTTTTGCAGTGTCATGCCGATAGCTGGCCCTTCGGTGACCACGCAAATTGGGCCTTGGCGCAAGCTAAAGAGCTCAGGTTGTAGCACATAAGCTATGGCCGATGGGTCATGCACATGACAGCCCGCGAGCCCAAGTTTATCGGCATAAAAGCGTAAGTAGTAACGGCTAACATCATGGATAAACTGACAGGCGTCAGCGCTCTGTGTGAGGAGTGCATCATCACGTAATGCATCTAAATAGTCGCTGCTAAAAAAGCTTTGCTGGGTGACATCAAGACCAATCACAACTACCGGCCAAGGCGCACTTAACACTATATCTGCAGCATGGGGGTCATCATGAATATTGGCTTCAGCGTAGGGGGTCACATTGCCTCTGTGGCCATGTTCACCAAAGGCGCCGCCCATGATCACCACTTGTTTTACTAACGAGCAAATACTGGCATCCATTTGCAAGGCTAGCGCTAAGTTAGTTAATGGCCCTACAGCCACCAAAGTGATTTCACCAGGATGGGCGTGAATGGTATCTATTATGTACTGATACGCTGGGCGCTCATCAATCGCCACAGTTTGCGGCGGCGCAACTACATCCCCTAAACCATGGGGGCCATGGACTGCAACCGTAGCGCCCACTGCAGGGCGCTTAAGTGGCACACTCGCCCCTGCAACTACCTCAAATTGACAGTTAAATTTGTTTTTAATAAAGAGCGCATTTTGAATGCCATCGTCAAGGGTAGCGTTGCCATAAACGATAGTGAGCGCCTTGAGATCAAGGTTGGGATGCGCCTCTGCAAATAAAATAGCCATAGCATCGTCAATACCGGGGTCGGTATCGAGAATGATTTTATGGGGTTGTGGTAATACGTTTGACTTATGAAACATAGGGAACTCTCTTAGTTTTTTAACTATGATAACCCGATGTTTTCTATACGTCCGTGCGCTATTTCACTGCCAACAAGTTAGTTGAGTATTTTAGCTTTAGGCCAGTTTTTTAGTCTAAGATGAATACAGGGCTTGGTTAACTTGCTCGCCAAGCCGCCAGGAAGTGGTATTAGCGTAATGAAAAGGTTCACGGATGAAAGATTACAATGCGATTTTTAATGCCAGTTACGAGCGGATAACTAAACGCTACTATGATGAATTTATAGAAATTTTTTATTACAAACTCACCAGTAAATGCCCAGATATTAAGTCCCGCATCGAAGCCTTAGATATGAACACTCAAAGGCACGTATTTAAGCACTCATTGGCCTATATGGTGTATTTTTCATCGGTGCGGGTGAGTGATGACGATTTAACGAAATTAGCCATTCGTCATCAAACCATGGGGATTAAAGACAGTCAATTCCCATTATGGCTCGATGCCTTTGTGGAAACGCTGCCGCAAGTTGATAGTCGCTATACCGATGATGATGCCGATGCATGGCGGATTATTTTATCCCCGAGTATAGAATTTATGAAATGCATCAGCCATAGAGTTAAGCCGTGATCTAAAAATGTGAGCCGAGCTTAGCGTTTCACGGCGTAGCCACTGTTAACTAATTGTTGAGTCATCGACTGTCATTCGACATAGTCATGCTCTATCCCTTGTGAGTATGACTATGTTTACCCTGCATTTTATCCAAGGTTATATTCAGACTATTTATCTGGTGGCTTATAGCGACAAGATACTGCTGCTTGATGGTTGTAGCCGCGCCGATGTCGCCACCGTATGCCAATTTATTGAAACTGAGTTAAATAGGCCGTTAAGCGATTTGCGCTTAATACTTGTTACCCATATGCACCCAGATCATGCGGGCGGGGCGGCATTATTGCGACGAAAAACCGGTGCTAAGCTTGCGGGCGCTAATATTGCTGGTGATTGGTACTCAGGTTTTGATGGCATTATGATGCACTTAACTGATATCTGGCTTGCTAAGTGGGTGGCAAAGCGCATGGGCAAGCCTAAACGCAACTTATGGTACAGCCGCAGATTAACACTCGATGTTAAGCTTGATGATGGCAACCTATTGCCAGGGTTTGACGATTGGCAAGTGTTGCTGTGCCAAGGCCATACCGACAGAGACTTAGCGCTTTATAGCTTGAGTGAAAATTGGGTGTATGTGGCTGACTTACTGGTGAAAGTGAAGGGGCAATGTATTGCGCCTTATCCATTGTTTTATCCTAATAGATATCGCCATTCGCTAATGAAAATTAAGCAGTTAGCTCCTAAGTTTTTACTGCTTGCTCATGGCGGTCAAGTGCAAGTTAGCGCCGCAGATTTTGATGACATAATCACTAATGCCCCCGTAATTCCGGTCACCCATTGGCGCTCGGTCAAAGCCAAAACCACCAAGGTGCTAGGAAGTTTATTGGCAGCGGCTAAAGCTTAACTTTTGCGGGATTTTCACTAATAACTCAATTTTTGCCATAAAAAACGCCTTCATGATGAAGGCGTTTTATGGTGTTAATGGTTACTGATTTGAGTTAACTGTCAGCGCGTCAACATTCAGTTTTTAGCGCGTCCAAATCCAGTTTTCTAAATATTCAGGATCAACACCATTGGCCTTAATGTAATTCTTATGGTCTACCAAGCGTTGCAGCATATCTGTGGTGATAGCCACATGCTGAGTCTCATCTATGACTCCTTGCTGGAATAACTTGTAAGCCATATCAATCACTAAGTGGTAGCGGGAAGTACCGTTACGCACGCCCATATCAAATGGAGTGGTGGTTGAGCCTTCTTCTTCATAGCCTTTAATGCGGAATCTGTGGCTGCCCTTGTAATCAAACACCAGTTTTTTGATGGTGTTAGGGTAACCGTGATAGTTAAACACCACGCCTTTATCTTTAGTAAAGATGTCATCCATCAACCAAGGTTGCTGCTGGAATTCTTGGCTACCCAGTCCTGAACTGTTGAGCTCAGACACTGACACA
This sequence comes from Shewanella sp. SNU WT4, assembly GCF_006494715.1. Lineage (NCBI taxonomy): Bacteria > Pseudomonadati > Pseudomonadota > Gammaproteobacteria > Alteromonadales > Shewanellaceae > Shewanella > Shewanella sp. SNU WT4. The sequence goes on along the minus strand of NZ_CP041151.1, from coordinate 3,397,724 downwards.
AAGCGGATGCGTACTCGTGGCAGTAATTCACGAATTAATACCAGCGATGCCATACATTCTTGGGTGACATAATCGCCGCAACCTGCCAGTACTACATCGGGATTATCATCAGAGGCAAAGTCCCATACCATGATGCCATTGCGCGCTTGGCGTCTGGCTTCTGCCAGGCTTAACCATTGTGGCAATTCTTTTTTGCCTGCCACTAAGATGTTGAGCTTGTCGCGATCATCATAAGCTTTTTCGGTATATACCAAGGTGCTATTACCGTCGGCAGGCAGATAGGCCGAAATAATATGGGGATGCTTTTCTAGCATGGCGCCAAGGAATGATGGGTTCTGGTGCGAGTAACCATTGTGATCTTGGCGTTCAAGCAAGGATGACAATACTACGTTGCATGCGGGTAATGGCTTGCGGAAATGCACGCCTTGGCTGGCATACACATATTTACAGTATTGATCTGCCATGGATGAAATCACTTGCGAGAATGACTCATAAGTAGGGAACATGCCGTGACGACCTGTGACTGTATAGCCGTGTAACATGCCAAACAGTAAGTTTTCAGACAGTAATTCCATCACGCGCCCATCGCGTGCCATGTCTTGATCCCAAGATTCAATCGGCCATTGCCAAGCGCGGTCGGTTTCTTCAAACACGGCTTGCAATTGGTTAGAGTAAGTTTCATCTGGGCTAAAGATTCTTAAATTCTTTTGATCGCGATTGAGCTTAAAGCAGTCGCGCATCCATTCACCCATTTTCAGCATAGAGAAACCTCTGTGGCCTCTTGGGGTTTCGGCGCCATAACCAAGCTGGTTAAGATCAGGCTTAGTGAGGCTGCGTACCACTTCACCGCCATAAGCTAAGTGCTGACGACCGCAACTTAAATGCTTAGGTGGTAGTAATCCACGAATGTCTTCATCGAAAATCAGCTCGCCGCTGTCATTCATTTGGTAAAGGTCGTGGAATTTATAACTCGCAAGCCAAGTATTGAGCGCATCTAAGTGCTGCTTATTGGTGGCGCACTTGTTGACTATCACTTGATGAGATTCGCAGTTGCCAACTAGCTTAGTGCCGTTATCTTCATGCACGCCAGTCCAGCCTTTGGCGGTGCGCATTAAGATCACCGGCCATCTTGGCTTACAAACATCTTCACCATTACGGGCTTTATGCTGGATTTCACAAATCATTTGATAGCTGATATCCATGGCGGAGGTCATCTGCTCATAGACATCTAACGTTAAGGTATCATCGACAATAATTGGGTAGTAACCAAGGCCAGTGAATTCGTGGTGTAATTCTTCATGGCTCATGCGCCCCATACGGGTTGGGCCTGAGATTTTATAGCCATTGATATGCACAATCGGTAACACAGCGCCATTGGTGGCCGGGTCAACCAAGCGGTTAGCATACCAAGAAGCAGCAAGCGGGCCAGTTTCAGACTCACCATCACCAATCAGTACTGTTGCAATCAAATCTGGGTTATCCAGCACAGCGCCCCAGCCAACAGATAATGAATAACCCAATTCACCGCCTTCAAGGATTTGCCCTGGTGCTTCTGGATTAGCATGGGATGGATAGCCATAAGCGGCTGAGAACTTACGGCAAATATCTTCAATACCGGTTTCGTTGTAAGGAATAGTCTCTGGATAAAAATGACTTAATGAACCTTCCATGAATAGGTTCGCTTGAACTGCAGGGAAGCCATGACCTGGGCCGACAAGATAAATAAACGGGCGTTGATGCTTAACAATTAGGCGGTTGATATTAGCGTAAACAAAGTTAATGCCAGGGCAAGTGCCCCAATGACCAAGTAATCTAGGCTTAATATCTTCATGAGTTAAGGGACGTTTATGAAGCACGTTTTGCTTCAAATAAATTTGGGACGTGGCGAGAAAGTTGGTGGCCCGAACAAATTTTTTCAGGGCGATAATGTCGTGCGCTTGAGTCATAGCTAGCCTCACTGGAGGTTAAATTAATAAATAAAAACTCTCTTGCAAATCACTATATTGGTAACTCAATTACAAAAATGAGGCATGCGTCCAACTTTGCTGTTTGTATAAAAATTAATTATTTAGGCGCTTTTTTTTATGAAATTGGCAAGGGAATTGCAGTGATTTTTGACGAAAATGCAAAAGCTTGAGTGACGGTTACAACCCGCTTTAAAGCATATGGCAGGTGGTTGACCTGAAGATATAGCGTTAATTATGGGGGTAATAAAGCGCCAAAAATAGTTACATGCAATCTAAGTATCTTGGTTGGTAGAGCGATTAAATATGGCTTGATTGGCAGGGTGTATAGGCTGAGCTGATAGTAAGAATTAATTACTATCAGCGTCATATGTGAAATTAATTTTCAGCTCTTGCGCTAAAAAGTGCTTGGATAGGTTTACTTAAGCTTCGCCAAAGTTAGTGGGGCGGCGCAAGATTAAAATAACGAGTAATGCCGCCAAGTACGCTAGATACCGCGACCGATGCCAAAATCATTCCCATTACACGACTAATGACGCTGGCGCCGCCCGTGCCAATAAAGCGTTGGATTTTGCCCGCAATCAATAATAGCCCTAACACTATCAATAAGACCGACAGCATGATGACTGAGGTGATGACTTGCTCTAGCCACGAATGACTGGCATTTTCTGTCATTAATACCGCCGCTAACATGGCACCTGGGCTTGCAATTGATGGCACGGCTAAAGGGAAAATCGCAATTTCGAGCGGGCTACTCATGTGCAGTTCTTCGCTCGGTTTACTTTCACCAAAAATCATCGATAGGGCAAAAATAAACAGCACTATACCGCCGGCAATTTGAAAGGCTGAAAGTGGGATATTTATCGATTTAAGAATAAATTCACCGGCTATTACAAAAAATAGCAAGATTAGCGCGGCTATACCGCAGGCTTTGAATGCAATTCTTTTTCTCTTTTCATCTGAATAATAAGAAGTTTTTGCAATAAATACCGGTACTGTGCCGATAGGGTCTATCACAGCAAAAAAGAACACAAATATCGCAATATACTCAGCCATAGCCTCTCCTTAACCTGTTATTGCGGCAATTATACTGGAATCGGCCGTTAAGTGATGAAATTTGGATTAATTGCGGTTAATCTTTGCGCGCGTTCATCTTGTCGAGAGCTGCTTTTTGCGTGATTAGGGCAAGTGAAAATTAAAGCGCCAAGGGGCTGCGAGCTTAGGCGCTATATTTAGGTATCTTGTTAACTGGTTAGCAAGTTAGCCGGTCAACATAGAGTCTTCGGGGTACTTTAAGCAAGAAGGTTTAGGTTTAGACAGCATATAAGCCAAGGTTAAAGGGCCTATCCTGCCAATGATCATCACAACTACCATGATAAATTTACCCGGCGTAGTCAGTTCAGCGGTTAAGCCTGAGGTTAAACCTACGGTTGCAAAGGCCGAAATGGTTTCAAACATGATTTGGTAAAAGGGCGCATTTTCGGTGAGCATCAATAAAAACATAGCCATGGTCAATATCAATGCGCTTATCACCATGATAGCTAAGGCTTTAGTCACTAACGGCCAAGGCAAGGTGCGTTTAAAAGCGCTCGCAAAGTTTTGTTGCTGTAAGAAAGCCTTGGTTGCTAGTAAGACTACCGCAAAAGTCGTGACTTTTAAGCCGCCGCCAGTCGAGGTTGGGCCTGCACCAATCAGCATTAATATCATCATGATTAATAAGCCTGCCTCAGTCATGGCGGCAATGTTAATGGTATTAAAGCCGGCGGTTCTGCTGGTGGCGGATTGAAAAAACGAGCTTAGTAGTTGGTCACTAAGTGGCATATTGCCTAAAGTGCTAGGGTTATTGCGCTCCAGCAAAAAGATAAAAATAGTGCCTAATATCAGCAGGCTTGCCGTGCCCACTAGCATTATTTTGCTGTGCAGTTTGAGCTTATTAAAGCTTGGGAAGCGGCGTTTATCTTTGCGTCGCCAAGTCTCGTGTATGTCAGCGACGACAGTAAACCCTAGTCCCCCAGAAATGAACAAGGCAGCAAGGGATAAGCTCACTAAACTATCGCTGTGATACCCTATTAAATTATTACTAAAGAGTGAGAACCCCGCGTTATTAAAGGCCGATACCGCATGAAACATGGCGGTAAATAGACCATCAAACCAACCAAATTGCGGCACCCAGCGCAGGCACAATAACAAAGTGCCTATGATTTGCGCCACCATGGAGAAAATCACAATGTTGATGACCAGTTGGCGAATATTAATGTGCTTGTCTTGGCCTAAGGCTTCCTTGGCTAAGGATTGTTGCCTCAGGCTTAGGCGTAATCCAAATAAGTAAAACAGCACGCAAGATAAGGTCATTTGTCCAAGGCCGCCAATTTGCATCAAGATCATCAGCAGAATTTTGCCGGCTAAGGTGAAATGGGTGCCAGTATCCACCACCCCAAGGCCAGTCACGCTTATGGCTGAGGTCGCCGTAAACAAGGCATCAACAAAGCTTAAGCCGCTGACAGAAAAAGGCGGCAACATGAGTAATAAGGCTGCTGGAAATAACACCGCCAAAAAACTCGATACGATAATATAGGGCTCAGACCAGCGGGGACTAAAGGTTTGCGCATTAAATTCGCCGAACTTCATATGCTTCTCAACTTGGCGGTCAATTCGTATTTGTTGCCCACTAAAATGACTATGTCCCCTTGTTGTAATATGGTTTCAGGGTTTGGGCATGAATTAATGGTAGCGCCTTGTTTTACTGCCAGTATTTTTATGGTTTCTTGATGAAATAATTCTAAATCGCCTAACTGCTCGCCTTCATTGCTGGCACCTATCACCCACTCAGTGAGCGCCATATCATCACCAATATCAAGAAAATCAAATACTCTATCGTCAAGCATACTGCGCGCAACCCGAATACCAATTTCGCGCTCAGGTAAGATAATTTTATCGGCGCCAATTTTCTCGATAATGCGAGCGTGGAATTTATCATTGGCTTTAACCCAGACTTTGGCTACGCCAAGCTCTTTTAATAACAAGGTGGCTAAGATGGAGTTATTGACCTGATCGCCAATCGCCACAACCACTAAGTCGTAATCGGTCAGGCGCAGCTCACGAATGGCATCTTCTGTGGTGCAATCGGCAATCACAGCTTGATTGACCATGTCGGCCACTTTTTCGACTAATTCTTCCTTGATATCTATGGCTAATACTTGCGCGCCTTGTTCAACTAATTCTGAGCATAAGGCCATACCAAAACGCCCTAAGCCTATGATGGCAAATTGCTTATTATTTGCAGCCATAACATCCCCATAAATGTTTAGAGATAAAAGATAAAATTAGCAGCCTATTGATAATTTAGTTAGTTAAAGCCTATTCATTAATAACGTCAAAAAACATTAATTTGGCTGTGAATACCCATATGGCGAGGGGAGTCACTTGAAAAAACTAACGCCAACATAAGTTGGCGTTAGAGGGGGGGGAGGATAAGTTACCGCAATACTCAAATTACGGTTGCTGCTTAGTAGCAGCTAGCACTATTTCACGCACACATACATTTTGCGGTTGTTGCCACGCAAATAATGCCGCGGCCGCTATGGTTTCTGGCAGGATGACGCCGCCCATATCGGTTTTCCAGCTCTCATAGCCAGCTTTAATGTCATCATTAGTGGTATGGCTTAATAACTCAGTTTCTACCGCGCCAGGGGAAATGGTGATTACTCGCACATTATCCATGGCCACTTCTTCGCGGATATTTTCAGTTAATGCATGCACTGCAAACTTGCTGGCACAGTAGGCGGCATGGTTAGGGAAGGTTTTACGCCCAGCAATTGAACTGATATTGATAATGGTGCCAGTTTGCGCCGCCTTCATATCCGCAAGCACAGCATGCATGCCATTAAGTACGCCCATGACATTGATATTCATCATTTGTTGCCATTCACTTGGATTTTGCTCGTGCGCTAAGCCCAGCAACATAACGCCAGCATTGTTAATTAAGCAGCCTACTTTGCCGTACTTATGCTCAGCGCTTTGAATAGCGGTTTTAATCGCTTCGACATCAGTAACATCGACGCTAACGCAGAGGCTATGGGGCAGTTTAAGGGCTTGCATCGGCTCAATGCGGCGAGCTAATAACAATAACGGATGACCGGCAGCGCTAAACGCTTGCGCCATGGCGGCGCCAATTCCAGAAGATGCGCCGGTGATCACGACTAATTGCTTGTTCATATTGAATACCTTAATGACTATGCCCAGTGGGCTATGGCTGATGACTTGAGTATAGAGATGGACTCAAGTTCACTAAAATACAATTTTCTTAGGGTTATAATAGGTTTTAGTTATGACCTAAGGGCTGGATGATAAGTATGGTGGATTTACGATTATTGCGTTTTTTTATTGCCGTGTATGAAGAGCTTAATATTACTGCGGCGGCTAATCGTTGCTGCGTCAGTCAGCCCTCCATTTCGTCCAGCTTAAAACAGTTAGAGCAACAGCTTGGCGGTGATTTATTTTCGCGCAGTAAAAAAGGCGTGCAAGCCCTTGATAGCGCCCATTATCTGTATCCATTAGCGGTTAAGTTGGTGGAAGAAGCTAAGCAATTGCCTCAGTTATTTCAAGCCAAAGCGGCCCGGCAGAAGCTGACCTTAGCTGTGATGCCAGATCTCAGTCAAAGTCGGCTGGCTGCCTTTTTAACGCGCTTAAAAGATGCGATTCCGTTATTGGATTTACAGCTGGTGGACTACTTAAGCCCCGCCGATTGCCGCTTAACCTTAGATGTACTTAAACATCAAGATGAAGTGTGCCTGCCCTTGTGGGAAGAAGACTATGTGTTGTGCGTGCCGAAAGGCCATCAATTAGCTAAAGCTAGCGTGACCCCTGCTGAGCTTAACGGTTGGGATTTTATCGAATGCCCACCGTGTGAAGCCCATCAGCAAACCATAGGTCTGTTGGCCTGCAATAATATGTCGCTCAATTTAGTGGCTAAGGCTGAATCTAAATCATTAGTGATGTCGCTAGTGTTGGCAGGTTTTGGAATTAGCTTTTTACCGGATGGTTTAATTGAAGATGAGCAGCGTTTAGTGCAAGTGAAGTTTGATGGCCCGCGGATGTTTCGCCGCATAGGTTTATGTTATCCCGCGCATCAAACCTTATCGCCCGCGCTAATTGCTTTATTGCGATATCTAGCAAAGTAGGTGGCTTTTCAAGGGGTAACTATTGATAGATGTCTTTAGGCAGTAAACCAATAAGGCGCCTTGGCGCCTTATTGTAAATCAAAGCTAGTTACTCGCTTGGCGGTACATAGCCTTCAATTTCAACGTCTTTACCTTCAAATAGAAAATTAGTCATTTGTTGTTCTAAAAATTTTCTATCATCCAGATTCATCATGTTTAGTTTCTTTTCATTGATCAACATGGTTTGTTTTTGCTGCCATAAAGCCCAAGCTTCTTTGCTAATGCTGTCAAAAATACGTTTACCCAGCTCACCTGGATAGAGTTGAAAATCCAAGCCATCAGCGGATTTATTCAAATAAGCACACTGTACAGTGCGGGCCATAGGTTACTCCTTGACTAAATGGGCAGATAAAGCGGCAAGTAAGCGCTCAGTTGCGGCGGCCATTCCCACTTTATCCGGTTGTTGTATGTTATACCAAAGACACTGATTGACTTCCATTACTTGGCGCGCAATCGTGGCCTTTGGCGAAATATCTACCCACAGGGCATTAATATCTAAGTGATAGTGGCTAAAGGTATGCCTGAAATTATCCAGCGGTTGCTGCTTGGCATCGGCTAAGTCGTTATCCACTAAATACTCTTGTAGTTGTGCCTCTGAGCTAAATTCCGGAAAACACCAGAGCCCGCCCCAAATGCCTGTGGGTGGGCGCTTAACTAAGTGAGCTTCCATGCCTTGGGTCATGATCAGCATCCAAGTGGTTTTAACCGGTTGCACTTTTTTAGGTTTTTTTCCTGGATAATCGGTTTGGCGACCACTGAGCTGAGCTTGGCAGTCAATGGCTATGGGGCATTGGGCGCATAAAGGTTTACTGCGGCTACAAATATTGGCGCCCATATCCATCATGGCTTGATTGTAAGCGCTGACATCTTGGCTAGGGGTAAGCTCTTCTGTCAGTTGCCACAAGGCTTGCTCGACTTTGCTTTGCCCAGGCCAACCGTCAATGGCTTGATGGCGCGCGAGCACACGTTTAACGTTTCCATCCAAAATCGGGTGGGGCTGACCTAACGCTAAGGATAAAATGGCGCCTGCTGTGGAGCGGCCAATACCTGGCAGGGCTATCACTTGATTGATATCGGTCGGAAAAATACCCGCATAGTCATCGCGCACAATTTTGGCTGTTTTATGTAAATTGCGGGCGCGGGCGTAATAGCCAAGGCCGGTCCAGTGATGCAGAACTTCATCTTCTGGGGCGTTAGCTAAATCGATGATATCTGGGTAGCTTTGCATAAATGCTTGATAGTATGGGATCACAGTGGCTACTTGGGTTTGCTGCAACATGATCTCTGAAATCCATACCCGATAAGGCGTTTTTTGTTGCTGCCAAGGCAAGTGTTTGCGACCGTGGAGCTGATACCAGTTCACGATACGTTCGCTAAAGCTAATGGTCATAGAAAGCTATAATAGGGTCTGTATTGGCGGCAGTGTAACCACAGCGTAACGGGCGAACAAGTTAAACTCGGGTCTTATTGCCTTAAAAGCCATATCAGCAAACTAGGTATTATCTGGTGGCGACAGGTTACTAAAAGGTCATTCCTTGTGGCTAAAGCGTTAATCTTTGCTGCCAACACATGATAGTGCTTGCGCTGGCAAGCTAACTTTGGATAATGCCTTTCTTTTGATTTTCACAACTAGGCACGCATTCGGGGCAATAATGAGCGAAGTAACCACAGCAGAGTTTAGCGATAACGGTAAGTATCTGCGTAAAATCAGAAGCTTTGTATTAAGAGAAGGCCGTTTAACTAAGGGTCAAGAGCAGGCACTGGAAACTCAGTGGCCGACTATGGGCTTAGATTACACCCCAACTTCTTTAGATCTAGCTGCTGCATTTGGCCGCGAAGCCGATGTTGTGTTAGAAATTGGTTTTGGTATGGGCGCGTCTTTAGTGCAAATGGCTAAAGCGGCACCAGAATTAAACTATATCGGTATTGAAGTTCATAAGCCGGGCGTTGGCGCATGTTTAGGGGACGCCGCTAAAGAAGGCGTGACTAACTTACGTGTTTTCCACCATGATGCGGTAGAAGTGTTAGAGAACTCTATTGCTGATGGCTCTTTGAGCCGTGTGCAATTGTTCTTCCCAGATCCTTGGCACAAAGCCCGTCACCACAAGCGCCGTATCGTGCAGCCTGAATTTGTGCAGTTATTACGTCGTAAATTAAAAATTGGCGGTGTGTTCCATATGGCTACCGATTGGGAAAACTACGCCGAGCATATGCTGGAAGTGATGTCAGCGGCTGAAGGTTATGCTAACCAGTCAAACAGCAATGATTATGTTGAGCGTCCAGATCACCGTCCATTAACTAAGTTTGAGGCTCGCGGCCATCGCTTAGGTCATGGCGTGTGGGATTTGATGTTTGAGCGCACAGTTTAATTAATCTCAGTTAACTATGCTTGCCTCTTAGCTGGCTAAGGGGCATACATGAATGCTGCAGATTTTTCGGTTTTATTTTATTCATCCTTAGGAGAGTGACCATGGCCACAAATAGAAGTCGTCGTTTACGTAAAAAACTCAGAATTGATGAATTCCAAGAACTGGGTTTTGATGTTCATTGGACTTTTAATGACGATGTCAGTGAAGATGCTATCGATGCGACGTTAGACAAGTTCATTGAACAAGTGATTGAGCCAAGAAACTTAGGTTTCCATGGCGGCGGCCACCGTGGTTGGGAAGGCGTAATTGCAACCCAAAACGTGGGCAAGTGTAGCGATGAAGATCGCGCAGCCGTAACTGAGTTTTGGAAAAACCAAGCTGTTACCAATGTTGAAGTGACTGAACTTTACGATATTTGGTGGGGCTAATGCCTGATAAGGCACAGTTAGAAGCCTTGATTGAGCAAGTAAGACCTTTGCTTAATCAAGGTAAAGTCGCCAACTATATTCCGGCGTTAGCTCAGGTTGATCCCAATAAAATCGGGATCGCGGTAACTATGGCGGACGGCACCACTATTGGTGCCGGCGACTATTTAGAACCTTTCTCCGCTCAAAGCATTTCCAAAGTATTCAGCTTAACCTTAGCTATGGGCTTGTACGATGACGATGAAATTTGGTCGCGCGTCGGTAAAGAACCCTCAGGCCACTCGTTTAACTCTTTAGTGCAAGTCGAGCTTGAGCGCGGCATACCGCGAAATCCCTTTATCAATGCTGGCGCTTTGGTCATTGCCGATTTATTGCAAGGGCGCTTAAGTGCACCGAAACAGCGCATGCTGGAACTGGTGCGTGATTTAAGCGGTAACCTACAAATTGCTTATGACAAAGAAGTTGCACGCTCTGAATATGAGCACAGTGCCCGCAATGCTGCCATTGCATTTTTGATGAAGTCCTTTGGTAATTTTCATCAAGATGTTGATACTGTGCTGCGCAGTTATTTTCATTATTGCGCTTTGCGTATGAGCTGCGCCGATTTATCCCGTTCAATGTTTTATTTAGCTAATCGCGGCGTAACCTTATCGGGGCGCAAGTTAGTCTCTTCAGTGCAAACCCGTCAGTTAAATGCTTTATTAGCGACCTCAGGTTTATATGATGGCGCGGGTGAATTTGCCTATCGCGTAGGTATGCCGGGTAAAAGCGGCGTTGGCGGCGGCATAATTGCGGTGATCCCTGGGGATTTATCCGTATGCGTGTGGTCACCGGCACTTGATGACAATGGTAATTCGCTGGTGGGCACCGCACTACTGGAAGCGCTAAGCCAAGAATTAGGGCGCTCTATTTTTTAGCGCCACTTAGCCATGCTATTGTGGTGCTTGTGCTTAATGTTTTGGCTCAATTTCTATGCCCTGTCTTTTTATCAAGGAATCATGATGACTCTACCGTCTGTGTTGTCCCATTTGTCCAAAGGATTGGCGGCGAGTGTATTGCTGCTATCTATTTCTACTCAGGCTCAAGCGACGAGTCCCTGCAATATTGATATGAATTATGATATCGATATGACGCCTACTAAGCTGACATTTACCCAGCAAGGTAAAGAGAGCTATCGCATTGATAATCAGCGGCTGTTTATTAATAACGAACAGATACGTTTAACTGCCCAGCAGCAAGCAAGCTTAAACAGTTATGCGCAGGCCATGCGTAAGCAAGTGCCGCAAGTCGTGACTCTTGCCAATGATGCCGTAGTGCTAGTGTCAGGTGCCTTAAATGAATCATTAACTCCCTTGTTAGGCCCGCAAAGTCAGCCACAAATAGATAAGCTGTCGCAATCATTAGCTGACAAGGTAAAAACCATCGCCGTAAAAAATGGCGATAGCTATCACTTAGGTGGCGATCGCGCTCAAGGCAATGAAACCTTAGAGCAAGCGCTCACCAATGAAGTGCAGCAGCTAATACAAAATGCCATGGGAACTGTGATGTTATCTATGGGCGGGCAGATAATGATGATGGAAGGCGATAGTTTCGATCAAAAAATGCTAGCTTTTGGCGCTAAGATGCAAAAAGAAGCGCAGCAAATTGAAACTCGGGTGAAAACCAATGCGCAGCAATTAAAGCAGCAAGCCAATGCTATGTGCGCCCAATTGCCAGAGCTTAAACAATTGCAGCAACAGCTTTGGCAACAAGTACCTGAATTAGCTCAAGTGCCCGTTCCGCTGAAATAAACGGCAATTGTTACCATTAAATCGTTTGTCAGGCATTTCCCAGCATTAGCTGGGATTTTTTTGCCTGTGTGCCAGATTAATATTTGTTATAATATCGAAAACAAAAAAACTGAACTCTAAATTCAGTACGATACGACCAAATTTAGCGGCTGTTTGCATCTTACCAAGATGGCATTTTTTAAGGTGAATTGCAGATAGTTTTAACTTAACGATATTTTGTTTCCCGTTTAAGGCGACTTTCATGCTAGAACTGTTAGAACCCATAGCTATCTTTACCCACGTAGCTCGAGCCGGAAGTTTTAGTGCTGCAGCCCGCCGTCTAGGTATTTCTAAATCTAAAGTAAGTACCCAAGTTGCTGATCTGGAACATAAGCTAGGTGTGCAACTTATTCAACGTACAACGCGCAGCTTAAGCTTAACTGAAGCTGGTCATTTACTGTATGAACAAGGTGAAGAGTTATTGCGTGATGCCGATCAGGCTATTGCCAGTGTTCATAATCTTAATGATGCTACCCGCGGATTGCTAAAAGTCGGCATCTCGCAATCATTTGGTGCTATGCATATTATTCCGGCCTTGCCTGAATTTATGAGCCGCCATCCTGAATTAGAATTACAAATTACTCTTTTAGATCATAAGGTTGATGTAGTCAGTGAAGGCTTGGACTTACTGTTAACTATGTCAGAGCAATTGCCCTTAGGCATGGTGGCGCGGCCATTAATGAAGTCACAATTTATGCTGGTGGCGTCTCCCGGTTATATCGCCCGCCACGGCATGCTGGAGCGCCCTGAACAACTGGTTGAGCATAACTGCTTGGTTTATCAAGGTGAGTGGCATGAACACAGCACTTGGCAATTCCGTAAAGGTGATGATTACTGCGAAATTGGGGTGACGGGTAACTTCCGGGTTGATAACGCTCCGGCACTTAAATCTGCGGCCGTTAGCGGCTTAGGTATAGTGTATTTAGCCAGTTACTTACTTGAAGGCGAAATTGAGAAGGGTACCTTAGTGCCTATGCTAAGAGATTGGCAATTGACTCATCATTTACCTTTGCAGGCGGTTTATCCAAGACGTAAGCATTTAGCCCCTAAGGTCAGCGCTTTTATTGAATTCATTAAAGAGCAAATTGGTACTCCGCCTTATTGGGACGTGCCATACGCGGCTTTATATGGCGAGCGTAAATAGGGTTTAGTGACCCAAGATTAACGGCGGTTAATCTTGGGCAAAAGCTTTGTTACAATTAAGAACCGGATAGCCTTAGCCAAGGATGATGATTTTCCGTACACTTCTTCTATAGGATTGTTGCCTATATTTGAAACTGAATTCCTTTGCAGGATAGTCATCACCCAACCTAACCATTTTCAGTTTATCCCCGTGGATCACGGGGATTTTTTTTGCCTTCATTTTACTTAACTTCAGTCTGCGGCATGATATTGCTTGGAATTAGCTGGTTAAGATGTTTGTCATTTTACGAATAAACGGGCAACGAAAGGCTGATAGAGATAGATGAAGTGGTTGCGCAAAAAAGGCTAACTCTGCAATGCCAAGTTAGCCTTTTTATTCACTAAGGGGTTAATCAATACTGTTAGTTACGGGACTCTTGATTAAAGATTAAGTAAACACCGAACTCTTGATCACTGAGCCTTAATCACAAAATTGGGAGAGTAAGTCGTTAACAAACATCTGGCCGCGCTCGGTCAGTTGCCACGCATCACCTAAATCTGTGATTAAGCCGCGCTGCGCGCCTTTAGTCATGCCAGGTATCAGTAAGTCGCTGCTAAGGCCGGTGCGCTCTTCAAATTCACGCTTAGGCATAGGGCTTAATAGTCGCAAGCGATTCATTAAATACTCAAGCGGTCTATCTTCTTCAAGCACATCTGTGACTTCATAGCGAACATCAAGAGCAGCTAAGTATCCTTTGGGATGCTTAATCTTGACCGTTCTAAAAATGCGATTATCACTGGGCACAGTAATTTTGCCATGACTGCCGCAACCTATACCTAGGTAGTCACCAAATTGCCAATAATTTAGGTTATGTTGACATTGATAACCAGGCTTGGCATAGGCCGAGATTTCATACTGCACATAACCTAATTCAGTTAATAACTTATTGCCTTGCTCATAGATTTGCCATAAGGCTTCATCATCGGGCAAAGTTGGCGGTTTAGAGTAAAACAAGGTGCTAGGTTCAATGGTTAATTGATACCAAGATAAGTGCGGCGGCATTAATGCGCCTGCTTGAGTAATATCATCCATGGCTTGCTGCAAGCTTTGCTCGGGCAAGCCATGCATCAAGTCAAGATTAAAGCTATTAAAGCCTGCGCCGCGCGCTGAAATGGCCGCATTAATCGCTTCATCTTTACCATGAATTCGACCAAGAGCTTTAAGCTTTTGGCTATCAAAGCTTTGAACACCCATGGATAAGCGAGTAATACCGGCGGCGCGATAGGCTTTGAGATCGTCATGCTCTAAGGTGCCGGGATTGGCTTCCATAGTGATTTCAATATCAGGCGCAAACGCAATGCGCGCTTCAACACCTGTCAGTAACCTAGCAATTTGCTCGGCACTAAATAACGATGGCGTGCCACCACCAATAAAGATGCTGCTAAGTGCGCGTCCTTGGGCATAAGCTAAGTCGGCGTCCAGATCGTTAAGCAAGGCATCGACATATTCTTGTTGCGGTAACTCACCATGTTGACCATGGGAGTTAAAATCGCAATAGGGGCATTTTTGCACGCACCAAGGAATATGGATATAAAGGCTCAGGGGTGGCAAGGCTAGCATTAAAGGACACCTTTCTCTTGCATGGCCGCAATCAGCATTTGTAATGCTTTACCGCGATGGCTTAAGCGATTTTTATCGTCACTACTGATTTGCGCCGCGCTTTGGCCTGCAGTTTCTGCTGGAATAAATACTGGGTCATAACCATGGCCGTTATCACCTAAGCGCTGATTACTAATCACGCCTTCCCAGCTAGCTTGGCAAATAATCGGGGTTGGGTCTTTATGGTGACGCATATAGACTAAAACACACTGAAAACAAGCGCTAGGCTGGCTGTGGTTTTCTAAGGTTGCTAATAGCTTAGTGACATTGTCTGCATCCGTGGCGTTTTCACCAGCAAAGCGCGCTGAATAAATGCCAGGCGCGCCATCAAGCACATCAACCTCAAGACCAGAGTCATCGGCAATGGCAGCATGACCTGTGATTTGCGCCGCGTGACGGGCCTTAATAATGGCATTTTCCACAAAGGTGGTGCCAGTTTCAGCGACTTCAGTTACTTCAAATTGGCTTTGCGGCAACATATTGACGCCAAATGGGGCGAGCATTTGCTCGAATTCGGCTAATTTACCTTTGTTGCCACTGGCTAATACTATGTGTTTCATGAGAGTTCCTTGGCTGGGCTAATGGGGCGACATGATACGCATCCCAGTGAGCCCAAGCAAGGTGACTGCACAGCTCAAGGTGTTGAGCTTAGTCGGTATAGAATTGTTGCTTGAATTTAACGACAGTATTGAGTTGTTTGCCGTACTTAATCGCTATCTGAAAGTTGATTTCTTGATTATCGCGATAAGGCACTTCGGCTAGATAATAGATGGCATCGCCTTCTTTAATTTCTTGAAATTTAAGCGTCATGCGGGCATCAAGTAAGTTATTAGCAATGCCTGTAATTTCAACCGGTACGGCGGGAGAGCCCGCTTTGCTGGTATCTAGCACCGAAATATTGAGCACCCCGATATAGCGACTGCGCTGAATATTATTGGCCTTGGCGATGGCTGGGGTTAAAAACGTACTGCTAAACGCCGAATAATGAATTTGAAAATCTCCAACCTTTTGCTCAGTGGCGTGGGCTGGGGTAATGGTTAATCCAAGTAGTAACAGCAGCGCGGCAAAACGTGAGACTAGATGCGACATGATGACAACCTAGTGGCGGGTGAGCATAGTCACCGAATTGAGATGGTATTAATTATAAGAGCCTCACGGGTATGAGGCTACAAATTTTCGATAAGTGTTAACTTGTTGGTAAAAGTTCTGCCACTTGCGCGGGAATATTTTTAGGATGATGTATAAGCACTTGTTTATGGCGGCCTAATTGCCCTTTAATAATATCCACTTCGCCTTTGGCGACTTTAAATAACTTAGCTAAATACTTAGTCAGATGCGCATTGGCTTTACCATCAATCGGTGGGGCTGTGATGGCGATTTTAATTTCATCACCATGCATCCCCACCCAAGCATCTCTACTGGCTTTCGGCTGAATATATACCCGAATCAATAAGTCCTGCTGCTGCCAATGAATTGCTGCTGACACTGACTTACACCACAGCCCAAAATGGTATGTATTGGGCTAACAAGATATTAAGGAAGTTAAGGCCAATAATCAGCACCATCACAGATAAGTCTAAGCCGCCAATCGGTGGGATAACGCGGCGAATTGGGCTTAAAATCGGATCGGTTAATTGGCTAAACACTTGAATAATTGGGTTATAGCCTTGTTGGAACCAGCTTAAAATGGCGCGCAGTAACAGCATCCAGAATAATAAAACGCCTGCTTGTTTAACCACAGACACTAAAGCGTAGATAAAGATGGTTAGTACATTAATTGCGCCGCCCGCAATCAGGCTTAAAAGCACAACTTTGACCATAACCACAGCAATGGCTAGCACTAAGGAAGCGGTATCTAACGCGCCAATGGAAGGTAATACTCGGCGCATAGGCGAAACAATCGGGTGAGTTGCTTTTACTACAAACTGGCTAAATGGGTTATAGAAGTCTGCTTTAGCAAATTGCAGCCAAATACGTAAAATCACCACCATTAGATAGAGATCAAACAGGGTACTTATCAAAAAAGTCATTGCATTCATTACTGTATTTTACCTTGTATCAATGGGATCTAGTCTGTAGTTATTATTAAAAGGTGGCCGCCATGGCATCAGCCCGCTTGATGGCATTATTCATCGCCTCATCCACCAAAGTGCGTAATCCACCTTGCTCAAAGGTGACTATGGCTTCATGGGTGGTGCCACCTTTTGAGGTCACATTTTGACGCAATTGCTGCAGCGATATATCTGGGTTGTTTTCAAGCATTGCTGCGCTGCCAAGCGCGGCTTGCTGGGCGAGCAATCTCGCTTCATCGGCATTCATACCGAGTTTAACCGCGGCATCCACCATAGCTTCAATAAATAAGAAAAAGTAAGCCGGTGAACTGCCAGCTAAGGCGATGACGAGGTTAAGCTTATCTTCGCTATCGACCCATAATACTTTACCTATGCTGCTAAGCATTTGTTCGCATAAGTCGCGCTGCGCGGCAGTGACTCCGGCGCTGGCATAAAGGCCTGTCATGCCTAAACCAATTTGACTTGGGGTATTAGGCATAGCGCGAATTAAGGCTAAAGGCTGCTTGCAATAGCTTGGGTATCTGTCACTTAATACGCCTGCGGCAATAGTAATGACTAGCTTGCTTGATAGGTCAATGGCCGCTAATTCAGTGCATACTTGCTGCATGATTTGCGGTTTGACGCATAGCACTATCACATTACAATCGGCAGCACTTTGAAGATTATCGGTACTTGTGAGTACGCCAAAATCCTGAGTTAATGCGTCAAGTTTTGGCGTACTTGGATTGGTGGCCGTGATGACCTGCGGGCAATAACCATGGGCTATCAGGCCGCTAATGATGCTGCGAGTCATATTTCCCGCGCCGATAAAACAAATTTTGCTAGCCGACATTCAATTTCCTTACATAAGTTGCCAAAGTGTATGGCTCGCGCATTAGCTATAGTATTTGGGCTGTTTGATGCAAAAACAAGAGCAATTTTGTGCGTTTAGCTCGCAAGACTAATGGTTAGCGCCATAATCGCGCTCACCAAAAATGGCGCTGCCGATACGTACCATAGTGCTACCACAAGCAATGGCGTTATCTAAATCACCGCTCATTCCCATTGACAGGGTATCAAGTTCAGCAAAACTCTGTTTAAGCGTATCAAAGGCTTGTTTAAGCTGAGTAAATTCTTGTCGTTGTAACTCACTATCCGCAGTTGCTGTGCCTATGGCCATTAAGCCGCGCAAACGCAGCGCTGGCATATTGGCTATGGCGGTGGCTAATTGAGACAGTTCAGCAATATCCACTCCAGATTTAGTATCCTCGGCACTAATATTGACTTGAATACAGACATTAAGCGGCGCCATATCTTGAGGACGTTGATCGTTTAAGCGCTGGGCAATTTTTTCACGGCTTAAGGTATGCATCCAATCAAAATGGGTGGCGACTAAACGGCTTTTGTTAGATTGCAGTGGGCCAATAAAATGCCATTTTATATCGGGACAAGTACTTTTTAAGGCTTGAACTTTATCGACACCTTCTTGCACATAATTTTCGCCAAATTGACGTTGACCAACGTCATATGCCGCTATGATATCTGCGATAGGCTTAGTCTTACTTACAGCCAATAGACTGATTTCACAACTATTACGGCCGCAAAGCTGCGCGGCTTCAATTATCCTTTGCTGGGCGATTGCCAGTCTGTCTGCTATTGTTGTCATGATGTACTAACTTGTTTGAAGGGATATCCCGAATTATGGAAATAACCGAATTATTGGCGTTTAGTGTAAAGCATAACGCCTCAGATTTGCATTTGTCTTCTGGCGTTCCGCCAATGATCCGTGTTGATGGCGATGTAAGAAAGCTCAACGTGCCAGCGCTCGATCATCAAGGTGTGCATTCATTGGTTTACGACATTATGAATGACAAGCAGCGCAAAGACTATGAAGAGCATTTAGAAATCGACTTTTCATTTGAAGTTCCGAATCTTGCCCGTTTCAGGGTCAATGCCTTCAATCAATCTCGTGGAGCCGCCGCTGTTTTCCGTACTATTCCGAGCACCATTTTATCGCTCGAGCAGTTAGGCGCCCCTGAGATTTTTAAAAAGATTTCAAGCTTTCCCCGTGGCTTAGTGTTAGTCACCGGACCTACTGGTTCAGGTAAGAGTACCACGCTCGCCGCTATGGTCGATTATATTAACGAAAATCGACATGATCATATTTTAACAATTGAAGACCCCATTGAATTCGTGCACCCCAACAAGCAATGCTTGATTAACCAGCGCGAAGTGCATCGTCATACTCATAGCTTTAATGCGGCGCTGCGCTCAGCCCTGCGTGAAGACCCGGATGTTATTTTAGTGGGTGAGATGCGCGATCTTGAAACCATCCGCTTAGCTATGACGGCCGCAGAAACCGGTCATTTAGTGTTTGGTACCTTGCATACGACCTCAGCCGCTAAAACCATTGACCGTGTGGTTGACGTGTTTCCTGCCGGCGAGAAAGACATGGTGCGCACTATGTTGTCTGAATCCTTACAAGCCGTTATCTCGCAAACCTTGATTAAGAAAGTCGGTGGCGGCCGCGTGGCAGCTCATGAAATCATGATGGGCACTCCTGCCATTCGTAACTTAATCCGTGAGGATAAAGTGGCGCAAATGTATTCAGCCATTCAAACCGGTATGTCCCATGGCATGCAAACGCTTGAGCAGTGTTTACAGAATTTGGTGAATCGCGGCTTAATTACTCGTGAAGATGCTATGAGTAAGAGTTCGAATAAACAGGCGAGTTTCTAAGGAGCTTCACCCATGGATGTGCTTCCATTTCTTAAAATCATGGTTGAGCGCAAGGCTTCGGACTTGTTTGTGACGGCGGGTTTTCCCCCAAGCGCTAAAATCGATGGTGAATTGCAGCCGCTCGGTGAGCAAAGGCTCACGCCGGCGCAATCGTTACTGTTTGTTGAATCCTTAATGTCTGACGTGCAAAAACAAGAGTTTCACACTTCTCGCGAGTGTAACTTTGCTTTTGGGGTTAAAGATCTTGGGCGTTTTCGTGTGAGCGCTTTTTGGCAGAGAGAATCCGCTGGATGCGTTATGCGCCGCATCGAGACCAAAATTCCCGATGTTGATGATTTAAAGTTGCCACCAATCCTTAAAGATCTCGTGATGAGTAAGCGCGGCTTAATCATTATGGTGGGCGGCACAGGCACAGGTAAGTCAACGTCGCTAGCGGCACTGGTAGGCTATCGTAACGGCAATGCCCGCGGTCATATCTTAACGATTGAAGACCCGGTGGAATTTGTGCATGACCACAGGCTTAGCATAGTTACCCAGCGCGAGGTGGGCATAGATACCGACTCGTTTGAATCGGCCCTTAAAAGTTCACTGCGCCAAGCGCCCGATGTGATCTTAATTGGTGAAATTCGCACCCAAGAAACCATGGAGTTCGCCTTAGCGTTCGCTGAAACGGGTCACTTATGTATGGCAACCTTGCATGCTAACAATGCCAACCAAGCGTTAGATCGCATTATGCATTTGGTGCCTGAAAGTAAGCATCAACAGTTACTTTTTGATTTGTCATTAAATTTACGTGGTATTGTGGCGCAGCAACTGGTGCCAAAAATGGATGGCCATGGCCGAATGGCGGCCATTGAAATCTTAATTAATACGCCGCGAATCTCGTCGTTAATTCAAAAAAATGAATTACATTTGCTCAAAGAAACCATGGCTAAGTCCAATGAACAAGGCATGCAAACTTTCGACCAGGCGTTATTTCACCTTTATCAAAGCGGTGATATTAGTTATGCCGATGCCTTGCATCATGCCGATTCGCCTAATGATTTACGTTTGATGTTAAAGCTTAAAGGTAAAGATTCTGAAGGTGCCACAGTGAGTTTGATGGATAAAGTGACCTTAGATTTAGGTTAAAGCTACGGCGTTTATCCACCTAAAAACTGCTGCTGGTTCAGCAGTTTTTTTATGTGTAAATTAGTTCTATCGCCCTTTGAGTTGAGCTAAATCGCTCAATACAATAATGAACAATAACTCAGTGATTTAAAGGAACTACCATGCCAATTTTGCCATGTCGTCGCAGCTTACTGGTGAGTGCCACAGTACTGTTGTTTAGCCCTAGCGTGTTAGCGAGTGAGTGCGCTGATTATTTAAATGTCACCGTTAAAAAGCTGCATTCTGAGCAAGAGATTAATCTATGTGAACTCACTAAAGGTAAACCAGTCTTGATAGTTAATACCGCCAGTAATTGCGGCTTTACTCCACAATTTAAGCAGTTAGAAGCTGTGCACCAAGCCTATAAAGATAAAGGCTTAGTGGTGATAGGTTTCCCATCGGATGACTTTTTTCAAGAAGAAGATAAAGAAGAAGAAACCGCCAAGGTTTGCTACATCAACTATGGCGTAAGTTTTACTATGGTGGCGCCATCAAGTGTTCGTGGCAGTGATGCTAATTCAGTGTTTAGCTACTTAGCCGATAAATCGGCCTCGCCAAAATGGAACTTTTATAAATATTTAGTGAGCGCAGATGGTCAAACTGTTATCCAGTTCAATTCTCGCGTAAATCCTGATAGCCCAGAACTTACTCAAGCTATTAATTCTGTGCTTTAATACCGCCTATAAATACAAAATTCAGAAGAGGTTGTTTTGGCTAAATATTCTGGCATGTCCAAGGAACTTGGGCACCAAACAAAAAATAAAACCGGCGTGCTGTTAGTGAACTTGGGCACGCCAGATGCACCAACCCCAAAAGCAGTACGTGAATATTTAGCTGAGTTTTTATCCGACCCAAGAGTCATTGAAATTCCAAAATTGGTGTGGCAAGCGATTTTACACGGGATTATTTTGCGCACCCGCCCGGCAAAATCCGCGGCTAATTATCAGTTAGTCTGGACTGAGGCGGGCTCGCCATTGATGGATATTAGCCTGCGCCAAACCGCCAAACTTGCAAGTCTGCTTAAGAGTGAAGGCGAGGATGTCAGCGTTCATCTTGCCATGCGCTATGGTAATCCCTCAATTAGCAGCGTGATGCAAAAGATGCGTGATAGCGGCATTGATAAAATAATTGTGTTGCCGCTTTATCCACAATACGCAGCGCCAACGACTGCATCAGTGTTTGATGCTATTGCGAAGGAGATGATGCAATGGCGATATTTACCCTCGTTGCATTTTATTCATACTTATCATGACAATCCGGATTTTATCAAAGCACTGTGCGCGTCACTTAAACGCGATTTTGATGCCCATGGTAAGCCACAAAAATTAGTCTTGTCTTACCATGGCATGCCTAAACGTAATCTGGAACTTGGCGATCCTTATTACTGTTTCTGCATCAAAACCAGTCGCTTGGTCGCTGAAACTTTAGCCATGGACCCCAATGATATTTTAACGACTTTCCAATCAAGATTTGGCAAGGCAACTTGGTTACAACCTTATACCGATGCCACTATGGCGGCGTTGCCAGCTCAAGGTATTACTGATATTGCTGTGGCTTGCCCAGCGTTTAGTGCCGATTGTTTGGAAACTTTAGAAGAAATTGCTGGTGAAAACCGTGAGATATTTGAGCATGCTGGCGGCGAGAGTTTCCGTTATATCCCTTGCCTGAATGATGATGATTTACACATTGAAATGATGGCAAACTTAGTGAAACCTTACTTTTAATCGACAGTAGTCATTGCAGTTTCACTCAAACCTAACACATAAGCCAAGCATTGCTTGGCTTATTGTGTTTCGAGCTAAAGGATTGTGCTTAAATTAATAGCAACTGTCAAAATAGCTCTCAATAATCAGCACGGCAGAGACTGCATCGATTTGATCTTTGGTCAGCGCCTTGTAACCGCCAAGTTCAAATAATCTCGCTTTAGCATCGGCAGTAGTGAGGCGTTCATCTTGAGTATGAATCTTGACACCAAAGCGGCTATTGAGGCGATTAGCAAATTTTCGCGCCCGCTGCGTCATTTCTTGCTCGGTGCCATCCATATTGAGCGGCAGACCGACTACCACCAGATCGGGTTGCCACTCGGCAATGAGCTTGCCTATATCTTCCCAATTTGGAATGCCATCTGTGGCTTTTAAGGATAATAGCGGTCTTGCGGTGCCTGTAATTTGTTGGCCAATGGCAACGCCAATACTCTTAGTGCCAAAATCAAAGCCTAAAACTGTTTGTGTCATGAGTTACTTCTTGATGTAACCAGCTAAGCATTTGCTGCTTCGCTGGCATTAAATAATTAAGCGTGACCGATTTGACTCGACATTTGCCAGACGTTAAAGCCTAACGACTGCATGGCAAGCTCCCAGCGATTTTCCAATTCAGCGCTAAATAGCAATTCTGGGGTGGCAGGGACGCTAAGCCAGGAGTTTTCCGCAAGCTCATGCTCTAATTGATCTTTTGCCCAGCCGGCATAACCTAGTGCCACTAAAAATTTTTCTGGGGCCTTATCACTACCTAATGATGACAAAATATCTTTAGAGGTAGTGAGCATTAAATCGTCAGTCAACTTCTGACTAGTGGTCCAATAAAGCTGCGGGCTATGTAATACAAAGCCTTTATCTGGAGTGACGGGTCCACCAATCAGCACTTGGTTTTGCGGCGAATCGGCAAAATCTGGGATTTCGTCACTGAGTTCCATTTGTTCAACTAAGGTGCCGACATCAAGACCTGCTGGGCGATTAATGATAAGCCCCATGGCACCTGACTTATCATGCTCGCAAATATAGATAAGGCTGCGCTCAAAAATGCTGTTCTTGAGCGAAGGCATAGCGATTAATAATTGGTTTTGAAGACTTAGCATGCTATTTCCTTTATCAGGAGGTTAGGTGGCTTAGCCGCCTGCGAGTTTGACAGTATAGTGTTGTTTCTCTAGCAAGGTTTTTAGCAGCTCGCGATTATCGGTTTGGATCTCAATACAGAAATCTTTGACTGTGCCGCCGCAGCCGCATTGTTTTTTGAGCGTTTTTGCTAAAGCATCTAATGCTTTGGCATCTAAGCTGAGGCCTTTAATTATGCTCACCCCTTTGCCTTTTCTGCCTTTAGTATCACGATGAATTCTGATAATTCCATCGCCAGTTGGCGGCGCGACTACCTCAGCTTCAGGCTCAATTCGGCCCTTATCCGTGCTATAGACTAAGGTTACATTTGGATCGATACGCATATAGTGACAGCCTAAATCATCTTCAATCATGAGATTTTACCAAAATCCAGCCATAAACGGGAGTGTTGGTTTTAGGCAAATTTTTAGGTTAGCTATATGTTGTATATCCGTCAGTTCAATAATAATTAATTTAATTATTTCATTTAGCTACTGGATCTCAATGCTGTAACAACCTAACCTGTGTTGATTAAAGTATCGGCTGATTTTGCGCATAAATTTAGAGCTTTAAGCTTGTGAGCTTAGGCTCCTTAATCATAAGTGTGACAGTGTTTATTTCTTCGAGGTAGGAATATGAAAAAGCTATTTTTGGCTGTAATGGTACTGGCACTCAGTGCTTGTAGCAGTGTTAAAACCAGTTGGGACTATAATCCTGATGTAAATTTTTCGCAGTTTAAAACCTACGCTTGGGTGACATCGCCAGGTGATGATTCGCAATATCATCTTGATGGTTTAATGGATGAGCGTGTGCGTACCGCAATTAACAATGAACTGGCGGCAAAAGGGCTAACTAGCACCCCGCAAGCCAATGCTCAGTTATTAGTGAACTACCTCACTAAGGTAGATACTAAGGTCGATGTTGATACCTTTACTAATTATTATGGTTATAACCCTTATTATTCTTACTATGGTCCAAACTGGGGTTGGGGTAATCCTTGGGGGCCAGGTACCGCATCGACTCAAACTCAGGTGCGTGAATATGACGTGGGTACTTTGATTGTCGATATTATTGATCAAGCGTCTGGCAAGTTAATTTGGCGCGGTTCGTTATCAAATATTATTCGTGATAAAGATACCCCAGAACAGCGGACTCAATTTATTAATGAAGCGGTTGCTCAAATTCTCGCTAATTTCCCGCCTAAAGTGGGTTCGTAAATTTTAGCATCATCAAACAGCGGCTAAGGCCGCTGTTTTTGTTGCTGGCCATTAGCGTTGTCAGCTAGTGATTGATTATTGAGCGTTCGTGCTATTTCTCACTATTTCCATTTCGAATGTACGCTTTTCAATATGGTTACAACCTTGTATTGCTTGCGTGTCAATTGTAGTCTTATGGTTGTAAGTTTTGCGTTGAAATCCGATTGAGTGGTAGGTGTCATTATTTGCAATGAGTCCACCCAGGTTTTAATCAGCTAATACCAATAGCTATTGTTACGAGTAACTATTGTTAGTGGCTATTTCTAATAACGAATTCTTAGAATTAGTCATTAGTACTAGCGTATTTAACCCGCTTTACCATGTTTACAATTTATAACCAATAAAGAGGCATTTACTATGGATGATTGGAGTCAACTAGCCCAAGAACTACCAGGTTTGGTGGTGACTTACGGGGTTAAGATACTACTGGCGATTGTTATTTTTATCGTTGGTAAGTATGTGGCTAATGTAGCTAAAAAAATTACCTTCAAAACCTTAGAGCGGCGTAAAGTTGATAGAACGGTATCATCCTTTGTATCTAATATCGCTTGGTCAGTGGTACTAGCATTTACCGTGATTGCAGCGCTTGGCCAAATTGGCGTACAAACTGCGTCGTTAGTGGCTGTGATAGGTGCGGCGGGTTTAGCCATAGGCTTAGCTTTACAAGGCTCGTTAGCTAATTTTGCCGCTGGTGTCTTGATGGTAATATTCCGTCCTTGCCGCGTGGGTGATTATGTGGAAGCCGCAGGTGTTGCTGGCACAGTTGATGAAATTACTATTTTCTCTACTCGTTTACTGACGCCAGATAATAAAGTCGTGATAGCGCCAAACTCAGCCATGATGAATGGCACTATCACTAATTACTCGGCGATGGATAAGCGCCGTATCGATTTAGTGATTGGCGTTTCTTATGATGCTGATATCGCGGCGACTAAGAAGTTGCTCTGCGAGATTTTAGAACAATCAGATTATGTGTTAGCTGATCCTGGTTATACCGTGGGCTTAACTGCGCTGGCTAATTCATCGGTGAATTTTGTGGTGCGTCCTTGGGTAAAAACCAGTGATTATTGGCCTGCACATTTTGCGATAATGGAAACCATTAAGCTTAAGCTGGATGAAGCGGGTATTGGTATTCCGTTTCCGCAAATGGATGTTCACGTTAAGCAGTTGCCATCTAGCTAACTAATACGTTTGCTTGATAGGGTAGTAGCCGTTGCTACTACCCTATGTCATTTATCTCTGCAATTAATGATTATGTTGATCATTACCCGCTTGATAATCAAAGGTTGGAATTGACCAATGATATTTAAGTGCCAGCATACGCACACTAAAGCCAGTACTAATACAGATAATTAAGTTTATCCATTCGGGTACTGCCACTAATTTAAGCCCGACATAAAGCCCTGCGGTAAGTAGCGATATCACGGCATATAATTCTTTTCTGAAAATCAGCGGCATTTGATTACATAAAATATCGCGAATAACACCGCCAAATACACCTGTGACTAGCCCCATGACAATAGCAACCAACGGGCTATAACCTAACATTAAGGTTTTTTGAGCGCCGACAATGGAAAATACGGCAAGTCCCAGCGCATCCAGTGCTAAAAAGAAACTGGAGAGGTAGCGCATAATTGGCGCTATCATAACCGTCAGTAATGAGGCGCAGGCGATAGCTAGTAGATAATGGACATTATCAACCCATACTAGCGGGTAGTTGCCAAGTAGCATATCGCGTAAGGTGCCGCCACCAATGGCTGTTGCGCATCCTATGATGACTACGCCCACGAGATCCATCTGTTTGCGACCCGCTGCCAGCGCCCCTGTCATGGCTTCGGCTAAGATACCAATCAGCCAGAGTGCTGAAATAATTTGTGCTTCGTGCATTGGGGATTGTCGTTATTAGGAAAAGGCGGCAATTTTGCCTGATTTTGAGTGGATTTCCAAATGACAATAACTAAAGTTTTGGATTAGATTATCTAATGAATGTATTTGGTGGGTGAGTGGCTGCAATGCTTGATAATTATGCAAGTTCGTTAATTGTTCGGCGTTAATTTGACTTGGGTCTCATAATAATTTTTATAAATAAGGACAAACAATGACAACTGAGGTTTTTGATTTTAGAAGTGACACTGTCACTCAGCCGACAGCAGCTATGCGTGCTGCCATGGCTAACGCTCCAGTGGGTGATGATGTTTATGGTGATGACCCGAGCGTTAATCGCCTAGAAGCCTTAGCCGCCGAGATGTTGGGCTTTGATGCGGCGTTATTTACCTCAAGCGGTACCCAAGCTAACTTATTGGCGTTAATGGGGCATTGTGAGCGTGGCGATGAGTATATTTGTGGCCAGCATTCCCATAACTATAAATACGAAGGGGGCGGCGCTGCGGTGCTCGGTAGTATTCAGCCGCAACCATTAGAAAACTTAAGCGATGGCACCCTAGATTTGCAATCTATCATTAACGCGATTAAACCTGATGATCATCATTTTGCGCGTACTCGCTTAATCAGCTTAGAAAATACCATAGGTGGCCAAGTACTGCCGCAACAGTATTTGGCCGATGCGCAGCAATTAGCTTTCAATAACCGCCTTAAAATTCATCTTGATGGTGCGCGCCTTGCCAATGCTGCGGTTGCCAATAATTGTGATATGGCAGACATTGCTCAGTATTTTGATTCTGTTTCTGTGTGTTTATCCAAAGGCTTAGCGGCACCTGTCGGCTCCTTGTTGCTGGGGGATGAAGCCCTAATCGCTAAAGCGCGGCGCTGGCGTAAAGTGCTAGGAGGCGGCATGCGCCAAGCTGGCATATTAGCGGCAGCAGGTGAGCTTGCACTTACCACTCAAGTCAGCCGTCTAGCTCAAGATCACGACAACGCCAAGTATTTAGCTGAGCAGTTGCTATCTATTGACGAGCTCACTATCGATATGGCCAAAGTGGAAACCAATATGGTGTTTGCTGGCATTAATGGCGCGCTCAATAGTCAGATGTTAGTGACTCATTTACGTGAGCAAGGCGTGATTATTTCTGGCGGCAATTCGCTGCGCTTTGTTTTACATAAAGATATCAGTCGCCTTGGGGTTGATAAGTTAGTCAGTGGCATTAAATCCTTTTTAAGCTGCTAGCATTCTATGCCTAAAGGTTATTGCAGCCGATAAGTTCAATTCTATTGGCCCTATGCAGCGTAAAGATTATGGCTGCAACAGGGCCAATCAGCTGTAATGTGCCGCTGCTTTTTTAGCGGCACTGATCTTATGTTTTTCCTGTTCAATGTCGTTATGGCGAGCTTGTTATTAACTTAGCGTTTAGTGATGAAAGTTCGCTTTACGCCTGTTACACGAAATCGCCAATGTAAAGATTAAATATCAATTAACCTCTTGATTGATTGCGACTAATTCACCATATTTAAACTTCCTTAGATTTTATCAATAGCTAACAAAAGTTAAGCCAGTTTCAGGTTAAGTTTTTTATTTGGCGTATGCTTATTTGTAAATTTCAGCCGTGGAGTGGAAATGTTTTCAAAAGGAATTTTGGCGTGGTTTCCAGGTTTGTCCTTGATACGTGAGTATCAAAGGCAATGGTTCAAAGATGATCTGCGCGCTGGAATTTCTGTGGCGGCCGTGGCTTTACCTGTGGCCGTCGCTTATGCGCAGCTTACCGGTGTTAACCCTATGGCGGGTTTGTATTCCTGTATTTTACCTATGCTGGTTTATGCCCTGATGGGATCATCAAGGCAGCTCATCATAGGCCCAGATGCAGCCACATGCGCCGTGATTGCCGCAGTTATTGCCCCATTAGCTTCTGGTGACCCAGTTAAATACTGGCAGTTGGCCATGACCATGTCACTAATGACAGGGATATGGTGCTTGATTGCCAGTAAAGTGCGTTTAGGATTATTTGCTGACTTTTTATCGCGCCCAATTTTACTTGGGCTGCTTAATGGCGTGGCCTTAACTATTATCGTTGGCCAATTCTCTAAAATATTTGGCATTAAATTTAAGCATATTTATTTACTCGAGCGCTTAGCCTCTATTCCTAATATCTTGCATCAAATTCACTGGGCCACCATCAGTATTAGTATGCTGTGTTTTTTAAGTTTTATTTTGGTCAAACGCTTACGCCCAGACTGGCCTGCGGCCATGTTTGCTATGTCAGTAGCAGCACTTGTGGTATGGCTGTTTAACTTAGATAAGGTCGGGGTAGCAGTCGTCGGGCCATTAACTGGCGGCATCCCACAAATGCAGACCCCAAGCTTTGAGCTCGGCATGCTAAGGGAGTTAGTGTTACCCGCCTTAAACTTAGCCTTAGTGAGTTTCGTGAGTATGATGCTGACAGCAAGAAGCTTTGCTGCCAAAAATAATTATGAAGTGGACGCCGACCAAGAATTTAAGGCGCTTGGGGTGGCCAATATTGCCTCGGCCTTATCCCAAGGTTTTGCTATTAGTGGCGCGGATTCCCGCACTGCGGTTAATGATGCCAATGGCGGCCGCACCCAATTAGTGTCAGTTATTGCAGCCATCATAATTGCCATAGTTGCCTTGTTTCTTACCGCACCTTTGCAATTTATCCCGCTTGGTGCCTTGTCTGTGGTGTTAGTTATTGCCTCAATTTCGCTTATCGACCTCAAAGCCATTTGGTTGTTAAAACAAAGGGATAAAACTGCCTTTATCTTATCTGTCGTAACGTTAAGTTCAGTACTGATTATTGGGGTAATTCCTGGGATTACCCTTGCGGTATTACTCGGATTATTTCAATTTATTATGGTGGTGATGCGCCCGACCGATCAGGTATTAGGGCTAGATAGTAAGGGGGTATTACGCAGCATAGATACGTCCGATAAAGCTAAGAAAATTCCATCAGTGCTTATTTTTCGCTTTAATTCGCCTTTGACCTATTTTAATTCTGTGTATTTTAAACGCCGGATATTATTAAGAATTAAAGAGCAAGATGAGCAAGTGGAGTGCGTAATAGTTGATGCTGTCGCTTGCTTTAGTCATTTAGATTTAAGCGTCATGGCCATGCTGCAGCAGTTGCATCTTGAGCTAAAAAATAAAGGTTGCCGCTTAGTATTAGCTGGGCGTAAACGTCAACTTTTGTCTTGGTTTGATACTTCTGGCATTCCAACCGGCGATGGCTCTATCTTAGTGCGCTCAGATCTCTACTTAGCGATTCGTATGAATCAAGCTTACAAAGAGGCCTTGGCAGAAGGCGAAGCGCCGCAAATCAGTAAAGCGCAAGACCAACATACTGTGCTGGTGCACAGTATGTTGTAAGTGTAGGGATTATTGCAGTAATTCCTTAGCATTAGCTAAGGTGTTTGCTGTGATGGTATCACCGCCCAGTAGGCGCGCCAGTTCAGAAATTCGTTGCTCTTGATTGAGCGGTTTCATCGTAGTTTCTGTTTGGCCGCCTTTATTGGTTTTATCAACAAACATATGTTGATGACCATTACCGGCAACTTGTGGCAAGTGAGTGACGCACAATACTTGAGTCGATTGCCCTAATTGGCGCAGCATTCTACCCACCACAGCAGCGGTTGAGCCTGAAATCCCGACATCCACTTCATCAAATATCAAGGTCGGAGTGGCTACTTTGCGCGCGGTAATTACCTGAATACCTAGACCAATCCGCGATAATTCGCCGCCAGACGCCACTTTTGCCAGTGCTTGCAAAGGTTGGCCTGGGTTAGTCGTCACTTGAAACTCAACATTGTCACAGCCTAAGGTTGATATGGTTTGCTCGTTGAAGTTAACTTCAATCACAAACTTGGCTTTTGGCATATTCAATTGTTGAATCGATTGGCACACCAGCTTTTCTAGTTCTTTGGCGTGGCGAGTGCGGCTTTGATTTAGTTTTTTTGCTTGCTCAAGATAATGGCTGCGTTTAGCGGCCAATACTTGTTCTAACTCAGTTAAGGCTTGATCGTCAGAATCAATAGTCGCAAGTTCAGTCACTAACTCTTGGTGGCGCTCAAACAATAACTCAGGCATGACTAAATGCTTTCTCGCCAATTGCATACACAAGGTTAATCGTGCTTCTAATTCGGCGAAATGTTCAGGGTCGAGCTCAAGCTTTGATTGAAAATGATTGAGCTCATTAGCGCTTTCTTGAATGGTAATTAGCGCTTCGTTCAACATAGTGCAGACATTAGCAAGCACAGGGTCAAACTCACTGATCTCATCGGTTAAATTAATCACCTTATTAAGCAATTGCTCAATAGTGGCATCGTCACTGTCTTGGATGAGTTGCAAACTATGCTGACAATTATCAATTAACGCCGAGCCATTAGCTAAGCGCTTATGCTCAGATTCAATTTCCTGAAATTCACCGGCTTGCAGGTTAAATTCATCCAGCTCTTGCACTTGGTATTGCAGTAATTGGCGGCGCGCCAGTCGTTCGTTGCTACTTAAGGTTAAGCGCTTTAGCTCAGCCTCACTTTGACGCACTTGCTGATAAGCATTGATGACAGCTTCTTGTAAGAACTTGTGGTTCGCGTAGCTATCAAGCAAGGCTAGTTGCTGATCGGACTTAAGCATGGCGTGATGGGCATGTTGACCATGAATACCCACCAGCAATTGTCCAAGCGCCTTAAGCTGGGCTAAAGGAACAGGATTGCCATTGATGTAGGCACGACTGCGGCCTTCAGTGGTAATAATGCGGCGTAAAATACATTCAGTGTCGAGTTCGAGATCGTTGTCTTCCAGCCAGCGCTGCGCCGCAGGAACGTCGCTTAAACTAAAGCGTGCACTCACCTCGGCTTTGTCGCACCCAGGTCGAACGCTTGAGGCGTCGGCGCGATTACCTAAGCATAAACCTAGCGCATCAATAGCGATGGACTTACCTGCTCCTGTTTCACCAGTGATACTGGTCATACCGGCGCTGAAGTCTAATTCCAAAAAACGGACAATGGCAAAATTGTGAATGCTAATTTGGCTGAGCATAGTGAATTCCTGTCACTGACTAAACACTGTATTGATACACAGTATATACTGATTTTATATACAGTAAATACCATCCCGAATAATTTACATTTAATTAGCATGGCAAGCGTGATTAATTAGGCTGCATGTAAAAGACTAATGCTAACAGCATCATATATTTATCTCAGGTAGGCTGGTAGAATTTTACCACTTTCCTCTAAGGTTAAATGTCATGCGCGAACTCGGTGGTGCTGATTTACATCTAGTGTATTTATTTGTTCACCTAGTGAATGCTGGCAGTTTCTCGCAAGTGGCGAAAGAATTGTCTATGCCGATAGCCACTGTGAGTCGCCAATTGGCCAAGCTTGAGGCCATTTTAGATCAGCAGCTATTAATGCGCAGCACCCGAAAATTTAGGTTAACCGAGGAGGGCTTGGCAGTATTTCAGCGCTATCAAGCTGTGATAAATCAGTTTGATGAATTAAGTGACGGCGGCATAGATAAACCTGAGGGCACCTTGCGCATAGCAGCGCCGATTTCGATTATCTCTATGGTGCTGCTTAATGCCTTAAATGATTTTTGTGACCTTTACCCTGATATTCGCTTGCACATAGCTCAGTCAAATCAAGAAGTGGATTTGATTGATAAGGCGGTTGATATTGCCATTGTTGGCGGCGCGCAGCCCGATTCCTCTTGGGTTGCGACGACTCTTGGGGTGCTCGATTATTGTTTAATGGCATCGCCGCGCTACCTAGAACACAATGAGTTAATCGAGCATCCTGCGCAGCTGCGCCAGCACAGATTAATTAAGGTGTGGCCGCTATTTAATTGGTCATTAAGTCATGGCAGTGGCGAGCGCTTTTATTATGATGGCCCGGCGCGCTTAACCTTGATGGACTTACATGGCGCCATTAAAGCGGCGGCTGCAGGTGGCGGCGTGTTATACGGCCCAGAGTTATTTGCTAAAGATGAGTTTGCCAGTGGCGCTTTAGTTAAAGTCTTGCCTAAGTGGGCAGGGGAGCAACGGCGTATTGCCATGCTCTATCATCAGCGTAGTCAGCAGCCATTAAAAGTGAAATTGTTTCTCGCCTTTATGCAGGCGCGCGCGCCGGAACTGTTTGATATGGCAAGTTAAGCGTAAGCCAAATAGTATAAAAACCATTTGTTTTCGTGCCTATTTAGTATTGGTTTTATTGGTCATTATTGGTGTTTTAGTGATGACGACTTAATTTAGCGCGGTATCGAACTTGCTAGTGATGGCTTCAGATGGCTTCGTGATAGCTTTGGTGTGAAGAGAAGTCTAGGGGGCTACTGTGTTGTCAGCACTTAGTTAACTAGCTGATAGTCTGTGGTGTTAAATTGATATCCTATTCCCAAGTGCAATGCCTGCTTGGGAATAGGTCACATAGCTGATGCTTTGTGCTTTGAACGTTAGCGTTATGCGTCTGGTTCAGCTGAAATGCCGATGTTAGACACGCCAGATTCGACTAACTCTTTACGCAGCGATTTAATAAATTCAGCTTTTGCGTAAGGCTCTTTTTCTATGATATCGAGCAAGTTTGATTGCAGCTCACGCTCTTCAACCATCACTTCATGATTGAAAATTAAGTCATCAAGTTCTGATTCTTTAATGCTGTCACTGACAGTGTCAGCAATGCAGGCTTCGATATAGTTAGCCACAGTGCTTGAAGATAATTTTGAAATATTGACCATATCTTCTTCATCTTGCGATTGAATACCGCTAAGCAAAGAAATTACCGCTGATACCGCATCTTGCGCTGGATAAACACCATACATATCAAAGTCACTGGCATCAGGAACTATGTTTTCCAGACGATCGATATACATCTCTATGTTGAGTTTTAATTTCTTGTCGTACTGACCTTGCCACAATAAATTGAGTGTGGTGTCTAATACTTTGGCATCGCCAAACTCAGTCACTTCAGAAAATAATTGATAATTTGGATACATGCGTTGGCAAAGTGCCAACGCAAATAACTGCTTTTGTGCTGTATTAAGAGCTTTTAAGCGTTTGAAGAAGCCCACTTTATTGGTCATCTAGTGAATCCGCCGATAACTGAGATAATAGATATTTTATGGCAGATTCTACCTTAGTTAGCTCGTCAAGTAACTCAAGTATTTCAGGTTCCAATTCATATATTGGCGTATTGTGCTTAAGCCCTGACTCTATTTGATAGCACAAAGCTTTGGTGTGGGTGACGCCGCAATAGCAACAGGCACCATGCAATTTATGAATCACAGATAAAAGTATTGGGTGATCGTCACTCTCGAGCGCGTGATTTATTTGCGCGGCCGTGGCCGGCAAGCTATCAAGCATCATGCTCAGCATTTCTTGCGCTAATGCTGGCTTATGATTGGCTTGGCTTAGGCACAAGTGCCAATCGAGCACCTTAGGATTAGGCGTGCTCAAGTTATTGGCAGTTAATTCACTCTCTTCATTAGCACCAACCTTATTCATGCCAATGTCACTCACATCAGGTTCACTTATGTTTGGCGCCCATTCATTAATGGTGTGCTTGAGCGCCTGTTCATCCAGAGGTTTTGATAAGTAAGCGTCCATACCGCAGCCAATAATGCGCTGCCTTTCTTCGGCAATGGCGTGGGCGGTAACTGCAATAATAGGCGTGTGTTGATTTAGCGAATGGTCACGAATTTCTTGTGTCGCTTTAATGCCATCAATATCTGGCATTTGAATATCCATAAATATCAGGTCATATTTATTTTTTCGAGCAAGGGTAATGGCACTATCACCTCTATGAGTGGTGGTGACATCGCTGACCAACTCATCGAGCAAACTGCGAATGAGCTTAAGGTTGGCAAGATTATCATCAACCGCTAACACTTTAATTGGGCGCAACTCTTTGGCGGAATCAGGCTCAGTTGTGAGTGGCGCGGCCTTGGCTGACATGTGAGTCAATGGCGCTGCATTAACAGCTTTGGCTACGTCATTTTGCGGTAACAGGTTCGCTTTTTGCTCTAAACTCGGGCTAATTGGGGCCGTGAGTAAGCGCGCTAATAAATTCTCATGAATGGGTACCACTAAAACGGCATGCACGCGGTGAGCGATATCATCATTAATTAAATTAGGGTCTTTGGCATCATTGATAAGTAAAACTTGTAAACCTTGTTGATTAGCATGATCAA
Source organism: Shewanella sp. SNU WT4 (assembly GCF_006494715.1). Taxonomy (NCBI): domain Bacteria; kingdom Pseudomonadati; phylum Pseudomonadota; class Gammaproteobacteria; order Alteromonadales; family Shewanellaceae; genus Shewanella; species Shewanella sp. SNU WT4. Next base: position 3,362,987 of record NZ_CP041151.1, on the reverse strand, counting down.
TAAGCTTTGATAACTCATCGTAACTAATATCACGGCAACTGAGCAGCAGCGCATCGCCTGCGCGGGCAGTGTTAATCTGCTCTGTGAGTTCATACAGGCTCATGACACGTTTAACGGCTACTTGCCAGTGTTGGCAATGGCCTATGATGACATCGGCAGTGAGTTCTCGTGGTTCATAAAGTAATACTAACTTATCAACTAATTGAGTTAATGGTTGATGGTCGTTATAGGAAATATCGCTGCGCATTAATGGCAAGACAAACCAGAAGCTTGAGCCTTGACTGGGCTCTGAGCTAAAGCCAATTTGTCCGCCCATTTGCTTAATTAGGCGCTTAGTAATGATTAATCCAAGGCCGGTGCCACCAAAGCGGCGTGAAATGGATGAGTCCGCCTGAGCGAAGGCCTGAAACAGGATTTCTTGCTGGCTCTTGTTAATGCCTATACCAGTATCGATAACTTCGCAGCGTAAACTCAGTTTGTCTTGGTTTTGACTGATTTGACGCACTTTTAAAATCACATGGCCATTATCAGTAAACTTGATGGCATTGCCCACTAGATTGGTGATGATTTGACCGACACGTATGCCATCACCGGTAATGTTATCTGGAACATCGGCCGCGACATCGACCACTAGCTCTAAACCTTTTTCTCGAGCGTTGCCAGCCAACAAATTAAGGGTATCGTTGAGCATGTCCCTAAAGCCAAATGGCATGTTTTCCAGTACCATTTTGCCAGCTTCAAGTTTAGATAAATCAAGAATATCGTTGATGATATTAAGTAATGTCAGGGCGCTGCGCTCTATGGTACGCACATAATCTTGCTGGCCACTTTGTAGCGGCGTTTTCATGAGTTGCCGCGAAAAACCTATCACACCATTAAGGGGCGTGCGTAATTCATGGGACATGTTAGTTAAGAATTCAGACTTAATCCGGCTGGCTTCGAGCGCGCGCTTTTTGGCTAAATCGAGCTCAACGTTCTGGATTTCAATCTGCTCTAAGGTTTCGCGTAAATCAGAGGTCGCTTGGTCAATATTCTGCTGCATTTCATTGTGATATTCCTGCAAAGAACTGGCCATGGCATTAATACCGCGTTTCAATAAATCAAGCTCGCCAATGAGGTTGCCTTGCAAGCGGGTATCAAGTTTACCTTCACGGATTTTAGCTACCACCCGTACCATTTCAGTAATGGGCTGAGTCACGTTTTTGACCAATCTAAAGGTAAACAATAAATTAAATTGCACCCCAAGCAGCACTATGATGAAGGCTGCTACGGCGGCTCTGTGTTGCTCTAGTAAGGCTTGCTCTTTATTCACCACCATGGCCACATAGCCTAAATGGTGCTGACCACGTAAATAGTTATTTTTTAAAGGAAATGGCTTGAGATGGTGGTATTGGCTGGCTTCTTTAAAGGCGATGTCCGAGGTAAAAATGGGCGTGCGCAAGATAAGGGTATCGCCCAGACTTTCACTTTGAGTCGCGAGCAATTGCTCTAATGGCTGACTGGTGCGCAGCACTTCAAAATCTTTGGTGTAATTGGAGGTAATAAATAAATTATTTTGCTGATCAAAAATCGCAATGGATTTAATTAGTCCCGCTTGGCTTAGCTGGGTGGCGGCCAATAAACGTTTACTACTTTCACGATTACTGGACAGTAATCCGAGTTCGCTGGCAATAGCGAGTGGCTCAATCACATTACGACTTTGAGCGATAAGGCTAGATTCAAGCTCGTAGAAGCGATTTATGGTAAAGTAGCTTCCCAATAAAATGCCCACCAAGACGGTCGGGGCTAATGCGAGCACCAATACCCAGGAGCGTAAGCTGTATTTGGTCATATTGTTGCTGTTGTTCATGGGTAATTAGATATTTTAAAGAGTAGACGACACAGTCCAAATAGACTGCCAGATAGTCGCCCTACTCACCAGTAATTTTATGATTTTGAGAGCAAAATGGCGCAATTTTTTAAACCAAAAGCAAATCAACAAAAGCGATTATCTCCTAAATTGGTGCTTAATGTTACCGATATGGATCACTTAGGTGCGGGCATGGCATCGCACCAAGGTAAGATAGTGTTTATTCCTGGAGCACTTGCGGGTGAAACTATCACAGCGCAATTGGTCGAGCAGAAAAAATCCTATGCCAAGGCCAAACTCATTAGCATTGGTAGCCCATCACCATTACGAGTCGAGCCTGAATGTCCGTTTTATCAGCAGTGTGGTGGCTGTGATTTGCAACATGTGGGCATTGAAAGTCAGCGCCAATTTAAAAACGATGCCTTAGCCAATCGCTTGCAGCGCCTTGCGCCTAACGTCAGCGCGGTCGATGCCATTGAATCACAAGCGTGGCATTATCGCCGCCGCGCTCGTTTAGCCACTAGCTTTGATAAGCAATCAGGCCATTTAACTTTAGGGTTTCGTGCCAAAGCCAGCAATCAAGTGGTCGCCATTAGTGACTGCCAAGTGTTGGCGTTGCCGTTAAGTGTATTGATTACGCCTTTAGCTAAGCTGCTAAATCGCTCAAAACTCAAATCTGGCTTAGGGCATGTGGAACTTATTGATGTCGAGCAAGGTCAATTCGTGGTGCTTAGGGTCACTAAAGCCGTGAGCGATAAAGACAAGCTTGCGTTAGCGCAATTTGCCACTGAGCGAAATGTGCAAATATTGCTGCAAGACAATGAAGGCCAGAGCCTTGATTTACAAGGGCAGGCGAGTCAGCCGCATTACTGCTTGGGTGATGGCACTGAACTTGCTTTTATGCCGGGTAATTTCATTCAAGTGAATGCCAAGGTTAACCAAGCTATGGTAGCGCAAGCGCTGCAATGGTTAGAGCCTAAAGCGCAAGAGCGTATTTTAGATTTATTCTGTGGTGTCGGTAATTTCAGTCTTGCTCTTGCGAAAACGGGCGCTGAAGTGATTGGCGTCGAAGGTGTGCCCGCTATGGTGGCGCAAGCGAGCGCCAATGCCAAAGCGGCGGGGTTAACCAATTTATCCTTCTTCCATGGTGATTTGAGCGCAGATCTGTCCCATGAGCCTTGGTTAGGCAAGATAGATAAATTGTTACTCGACCCAGCTCGCGCTGGAGCTTATGAGAGTTTGCAGTGGCTTAAGCTCATGCAGCCGCAAAAAGTCGTGTATGTGTCGTGCGATCCCGCAAGCTTAGCCCGTGATAGCCAGTTGTTACTGGATAGTGGTTATGCGTTAGTCAAGTTTGGGATGCTAGATATGTTCCCGCAAACTCATCACATAGAAGCTATGGCATTATTTGAACTGAAACAGTCCAAATAATCAGCGCTGTTGTTGGTTTTTTGTTGGTTTTGAGGCGGTTTGCGATAAAAAGTCGCTGACTATTGCTTCAGGGTTTGACAACTTGGCCACATTCTTCAATATAGTGGCCTAAATGCTGTGGGCGCAGGTTCGCGCGCCGTTTTATGGATTAAGGAATACACTATGGTCTCTGTACGTGAAGCACACTTTTATGATCCTGACTTTCAATTGGATGAGTGGGTAAGTCGCTACGTGACTGATAGTGATGATGCGCAGACGTTACTGACGCTTATTCAATCCATAGACAAGTTACCAGTGCCGAATGCTGAAAAAGTAAAACCGCTGTGGCAGCGGGCGCGCGAATTAGTTGAAATTCTCGCGCCGCTCAATATGGACATAGAAACCTTACAAGCCGCCATTTTGTTTGAAGTCAATCAAGCGCAGATGTTAAGCCTTGATGCGATTCGCGAGCAGTTCGGCAATTCATTGGCTAATTTGGTGGCGAGCGTTATCACTATGGATGCCATAGGTAGCTTGCAAGGTGGGCGCGATAATCGCACCAATGAAAGCCAAATTGATAATATCCGCCGGATGTTATTGGCCATGGTCGAAGATGTGCGCGCTGTGGTGATTAAATTAGCTGAGCGCATTTGTTTGCTGCGGGCAGTTAAAAATGAAGATGAAGAAACGCGTGTATTGCTGGCCCGTGAAATTGCCGATATTTACGCGCCGCTAGCTAATCGCCTTGGAATTGGTCAGCTTAAATGGGAACTGGAAGACATTTCATTTCGCTACCTGCATCCTGAAACCTACAAAGAAATTGCCAAACAGCTCGATGGGAAACGTCTTGATAGAGAAGTCTTTATCGACAATTTCGTTGAAACTTTGCAGCTACGCCTCGATAACGATGATATTCGCGCCAAAGTCTATGGCCGGCCAAAACACATCTATAGTATTTGGCGCAAAATGCGCGGCAAAGATTTGAAATTTGATGAATTGTTTGACGTCAGAGCCGTGCGCATAGTGACAGAGCGCCTGCAAGATTGCTACGGCGCCTTAGGCGTTGTCCATACCTTATGGCACCACATTCCCCGTGAGTTTGATGACTATGTGGCAAACCCTAAGCCAAATGGTTATCAGTCGATTCATACGGTGGTGGTGGGGCCTGAAGGCAAAACCGTTGAAATTCAAATTCGTACCCAACAAATGCATGAAGATGCTGAGCTTGGGGTGGCTGCCCATTGGAAATATAAAGAAGGTGGCGCCAGCGGCAAGCAAAGCGGCTATGAAGAGAAGATTAACTGGCTGCGTAAAATTTTGCAGTGGCAAGAAGATGTGGCCGAAAGCGGCAATCTAGTGGATGAAATTCGCAGCCAAGTGTTTGAAGACAGAGTGTACGTCTTTACGCCCAGCGGTGAAGTTGTCGACCTGCCACAAGGCTCAACCGTGTTAGATTTTGCCTATTACATCCACTCTCATGTGGGGCATAAGTGTATTGGCGCTAAGGTAGATGGCCGCATAGTGCCCTTTACTCATCAGGTCGAAACTGGTGAGCGCATTGAAATTATTACCTCAAAGCATCCCAATCCTAAGCGCGATTGGCTTAACCCTAACCTTGGCTATATTAGAACGTCGCGCGCGCGCTCTAAAATTCAGCACTGGTTTAAGCAGCAAGATAGAGATAAAAATCTCGCGGCAGGGCGCGAAATGCTTGAGCATGAATTATCGCGCATAGGTCTCAGCCTCAAAGACGGTAATTGCGCCTTTGAGCGCTTTAATATGAGTACTATGGATGATCTGTTGGCTGCCATAGGCGGCGGTGATATTCGCCTCAACCAAGTGGTTAATCATATTCAAAGCCGTAAGCGCTTGGATGAGAAAACCGATACTGATGCGCTTAATGAACTGCTGAAGAAAAATCAAAACAAACCTGTGCGCAGTAATCGCGATCAGGTTGAAGTTAATGGCGTTGGTAACTTACTGAGCCATATTGCTCAGTGCTGCCAGCCAGTACCGGGCGATGACATTTTAGGTTTTATTACTAAAGGGCGCGGCATATCGGTTCACCGTGAAGATTGTGAACAAGTCAAAGAGCTGATGCGCCAGCACCCACAGCGCACTGTCGAAGTGGTGTGGGGCGAAAATTATTCGGGCGGTTATCAAGCCAGAATTCGAGTGGTTGCCCATGATAGAACTGGTTTGCTGCGAGATTTAACCTCAGTGCTCGCCAGTGAAAAATCCAATGTCTTGGCCATGAATTCCAATTCAGACACTAAAAACCAGACAGCCACCATAGAAATGCAAATGGAAATGTATAACCTTGAGGCGCTTTCTAAAGTGTTAGCCAAGCTCGGCCAAGTGGCGGGCGTGATTGAAGCTCGTCGCTGTTAATTAGTAGTAAGCAATATTAGTCGTTAAGGAAGTCCCCATGCCAACTAGCCATGATATGCAGCAACTCCTCGCCATTATGGCTAAGTTAAGAAACCCAAGCACAGGTTGTGCTTGGGATTTGGCGCAAACCTATCAAAGTTTACTGCCTTTTACCCTAGACGAAGCCTATGAAGTGGCTGACACCATAGAGCGGATGGAGTTAACCCAATTACCTGATGAATTAGGTGATTTGCTCTATCAAGTGGTGTTTTATTGTCAATTAGGTAAAGAGCAGGGCTTATTTGATTTTGATACTGTGACTGAGCGAATTTGCCGCAAGTTGATTCGCCGCCACCCCCATGTGTTCGCCGATGCCATAGGTGCAACCAGCGCAGCGGCGGCCAAACACGATTGGGAACAAATTAAAATCGCTGAACGTCAGCAACAACAATTGTTGTCACAGCTGGATGATATTCCTAAAGCGCTCCCGCAATTGAAACGCGCTTTAAAAATTCAGCAGCGTGTGGCTCAAGTCGGTTTTGATTGGCCAGATCTTGAACCTGTGGTGGATAAAATTCATGAAGAAATTGCTGAAGTGCTGGCCGAAGTGCATGCCGAAAAAATTGAGCAAGCCAAAGTCATGGATGAAGTGGGAGACTTATTGTTTGCTGTGGTTAATTTAGCGCGCCACTTAAAGGTTGATCCTGAGCAAGCGCTGCAAGGCGCTAATGCCAAATTTGAGCAAAGATTTCGTTTAGTTGAGCAACAAGTGCAGCAATCAGAACGCAAAATTGAGCACCATAGCTTAGAAGAGCTTGAAAATTACTGGCAGCAGGCGAAAAGATATTTGGCATCACAAAGCTCGCAATAAAAGCGATTTTTTTACGCTAGAAGTTTGGCGTTTTAGCCAAACTTTGATAGACTACTGCCCCGTCCTGGTGCTCCCTTTCAAGCGCCTTTTTCCTATTCTTATTTCTCAGGTTCAGCATGACTACAAGGTATATCTTCGTTACAGGTGGTGTAGTTTCATCATTAGGTAAAGGCATTGCAGCCGCTTCTTTGGCAGCGATATTAGAGGCACGGGGCCTAAACGTAACCATAATGAAGCTGGATCCTTACATCAACGTCGATCCAGGTACTATGAGCCCAACTCAGCACGGCGAAGTATTCGTGACTGAAGATGGTGCAGAAACAGATCTGGACTTGGGTCACTATGAGCGTTTCATCCGTACTAAGATGAACCGTCGCAACAACTTCACTACTGGTCGTATTTATGAAGAAGTACTTCGTAAAGAGCGTCGTGGTGATTACCTGGGTGCCACCATTCAGATTATTCCTCACATCACTAATGCCATTAAAGAAAAAGTATTAGCCGGTGGTGAAGGGCATGATGTTGCTATCGTTGAGATTGGCGGCACGGTTGGTGATATCGAGTCACTGCCATTCTTAGAATCAATCCGTCAGTTAGCGGTTGAGCTGGGTCGTGAGCGTAGCTTATTTATGCATTTGACTCTGGTGCCATTTATTGGCCCAGCGCAAGAAGTGAAAACTAAGCCGACTCAACACTCAGTAAAAGAACTGCGTTCAATCGGTATTGCTCCGGATATTTTAGTATGTCGCGGCGATCGCGCTGTGCCTGCTACTGAGCGTGCTAAGATTTCGCTGTTCTGTAACGTTGAAGAGAAAGCGGTTATTTCTCTGCGCGATGTTGATAGCATTTACAAAATTCCAGCCCTGCTACGCTCGCAAGGCTTAGATGAAATTGTGGTGCGTCGCTTCCATTTAGATTGCCCAGAAGCGGATTTGTCTGAGTGGGAAAACGTTATTTATCAAGAAGCCAATCCAAATGCCGAAGTAACTATTGGTATGGTAGGTAAATATATTGAATTGCCAGACGCTTATAAGTCTGTCAATGAAGCATTAAAGCATGCGGGTCTTAAGAACCGCGTGACAGTAAACATTAAGTACATAGATTCACAAACTGTTGAAGCCAAAGGCGCAGATGAGATGCTGGCTGGTTTAGACGGTATCTTAGTACCAGGCGGTTTCGGCGAGCGTGGCATTGAAGGTAAAATCATGGCGGCGAAATATGCCCGTGAGAATAACCTGCCATATTTTGGTATCTGTTTAGGTATGCAAGTTGCCTTGATTGAATTTGCCCGTAACGTTGCTGGTATGGAAAAAGCGCATTCAAGCGAATTTAACCGTAACTCTCCATTCCCTGTGGTTGGCTTAATCACAGAATGGATTGATGAAGACGGTAATATTGAGCAGCGCCATGAAGCTTCTGATTTAGGTGGCACCATGCGTTTAGGTGCACAGTTATGTCACTTGTTACCTGGCACTAAAGCCGCTGAAGCTTATGGCAGTGATACCTGTATCGAGCGTCATAGACATCGCTATGAAGTTAACAACAAGTATGTCGCTGAGCTTGAAAAAGCCGGCTTAGTATTTAGTGGTTTGTCTTCTGACCGTAAACTGGTTGAAATGATTGAGCTGCCAAATCATCCTTGGTTTGTGGCGGGTCAATTCCATCCAGAATTTACTTCGACACCGCGTGATGGTCATCCATTATTTGAAGGTTTCGTAGCCGCGTCAGCCGCTTATCAGAAGCGCCAAAACGACTAAGTTAACTCATAACAAACCGGCCTATTAAATGGCCGGTTTTTTTTGCTGTATTTTTCGGCATTCGATGCTAATTATCTGTTTATATGACTTGAAAAGCAGAACATCGCCCTAATATTGATTACACTAGGTAGCGAAAATATAAATCCATGAGCGCTTTATGGATTTATGTTTTTACTTTTACTTTTTATTTTTAATTTATGTTGAGGATTATATGGCGAAGATTATCAATGTGTTGGGTCGTGAAATCATGGACTCACGTGGTAACCCTACAGTTGAAGCAGAAGTTCATCTTGAAGGTGGCTTTATAGGTATGGCTGCAGCACCGTCTGGCGCCTCTACTGGTAGCCGTGAAGCGTTAGAATTACGCGATGGTGATAAAGCCCGTTATTTAGGCAAAGGTGTATTGCAAGCAGTTGCTAACATCAATGGTCCTATTCGCGCTGTCTTAGTTGGTCAAGATGCGACGGCTCAAGCCAACTTAGATCAGATAATGATCGATTTAGATGGTACTGAGAATAAAGACAAGTTAGGTGCCAATGCTATTTTGGCCGTATCGTTAGCGGCTGCTAAAGCGGCGGCTATGAGCAAAGGCATTCCATTATACGCCCACATCGCTGAACTGAATGGTACTCCAGGCCAGTACAGCATGCCTGTGCCTATGATGAACATCTTAAACGGTGGCGAACACGCTGATAACAACGTTGATATTCAAGAGTTCATGGTGCAGCCAGTTGGCGCTAAGAATTTCCGCGAAGCCTTACGCATGGGCGCTGAAATTTTTCATAACCTCAAGAAAGTATTGTCTGCCAAAGGCATGAGCACTTCTGTAGGTGACGAAGGTGGTTTTGCACCTAACTTAGCCTCTAACGCTGATGCATTAGCCATTATTAAAGAAGCTGTAGAAGCGGCCGGTTACCAATTGGGTACTGACGTGACTTTAGCACTGGATTGCGCTGCGTCTGAATTTTACAAAGAAGGCGAGTATAACTTAGCCGGTGAAGGTAAAATTTTCAGCGCCAATGAGTTCTCGGAATTCCTGAAAAGCTTAACTGAGCAATACCCAATCGCTTCAATTGAAGATGGCTTAGATGAGTCTGATTGGGATGGCTGGGCGTACCAGACCAAGATCATGGGCGATAAGATCCAATTAGTGGGTGATGATTTATTTGTTACCAACACTAAGATTTTAGATCGCGGCATTAAGAACAACATTGCTAACTCAATTCTGATTAAGTTTAACCAGATTGGTTCACTGACTGAAACCTTAGCTGCTATCCGTATGGCGAAAGAAGCAGGTTACACAGTAGTTATTTCTCATCGCAGCGGTGAAACTGAAGATGCCACTATTGCTGATTTAGCCGTAGGTACTGCTGCTGGCCAAATCAAGACTGGTTCACTGTGCCGCTCTGATCGTGTAGCTAAGTACAACCAGTTACTGCGCATTGAAGAGCAACTGGGCGAGAAAGCTCCTTATTTAGGCCGCGCCGAGATCAAAGGCAAAGCATAATCGTTAAATTTTTTCGTTAATATAAAAAAGGCCGCAACTATGCGGCCTTTTTGTTGTAAAATCAGCGCCACTTATACCTTAAAATCTTGAGCCAAGATGAAACGTTTTGTGTTGCTATTAGTGGTACTGCTAGCCATTTTACAATACCGATTATGGTTCGGTGATAATAACGTGCCGCAGTATTTTCAATTAGAACAACAAATTAAGACTCAACAAAACAGCAATGCCAAGCTGGTTGAGCGTAACGACATCTTGCGCGAAGAAATCAATGATTTACGCCGTGGTACTGGTGCGATTGAAGAGCGAGCTCGCAATGAGCTTGGTATGGTTAAAGATGGCGAAACCTTCTACCGTATTGTCGGCTCAACGGCGGCTAAATAATTATCAAGCGCTATTTGGAGATAATCCATGAGTCAAATCGAGTCTAGGCTGGGTGGGGTTGTTGCGGTAGTACCTGCGGCCGGGATTGGAAGTCGTATGGGAGCTGCTATGGCTAAACAGTATTTAGCTTTGGGTCAGCAAACCATATTGGCTCATACCTTAGATGCCTTGTTAGCTCATCCTGCCATAGAAAAAATAGTCGTGGCACTGCATCCTCAAGATGATCACTTTCAAGACTTAAGCCAAAGTCGTGACCCTAAAGTTGTGACTGTTATTGGCGGCGGCGAGCGCGCTGACTCAGTTTTAGCTGCGTTGCAATGGATAACGCAGCATTACCCGCAAGACAATAATATTTGGGCATTAGTGCATGATGCGGCCAGACCTTGCGTGCGGCGCGTGGATATCGATAATCTGTTAGATAGTCGCATTACGTTCCCGCAAGGCGCGATTTTAGCCGCGCCCGTGCGCGATACTATGAAACGCGCTAATAGCGATGGCACTATTAATACCACTGAGTGTCGTGAAGCCCTGTGGCATGCCTTAACTCCGCAGTTATTTAAGGCTGATGAATTAGCCAGTAATTTAGCGGCTGCGTTAGCGGCCAAGGTGGCGGTTACAGATGAAGCTTCAGCCATGGAGTGGGCGGGCATAGCCCCAGGTTTAGTGTCAGGTCATAGCGATAATATCAAGGTCACGCACCCAGATGATTTAGCATTAGCAGGCTTGTTGCTTAATAGCCAAGGGCGCTAATCCTTAAGGAGTAATGATGAAAATTCGTATTGGTCATGGCTTTGATGTCCATAAATTTGGCGCCGAGCGGCCATTAATCTTGTGCGGCGTGACTGTGCCCTATGACAGTGGCTTAATTGCCCATTCTGATGGCGATGTGGTCTTGCATGCCATTAGTGATGCCTTGTTAGGTGCCTTAGCCTTAGGTGATATCGGTAAGCATTTTCCTGATACCGACGCGCAATTTGCAGGCGCCGATAGTCGCGTACTCTTAAGACATTGCTACCAGCTAGTATTAGCCAAAGGGTTTGAGCTCGGTAATCTTGATGTCACAGTTATTGCGCAGGCGCCTAAGATGGCACCCCATATTGAAGCCATGCGTCACGTATTAGCAAAGGATTTGCTGACGGATATTGAGAATATCAATGTCAAAGCTACGACCACTGAAAAGTTAGGTTTTACCGGTCGTAAAGAAGGTATTGCAGTTGAGGCTGTGGTGCTAGTGAATTCTATTTCGAACATGGCCTAAGTGCCAGGAATCCCAATGAGCATAAACAGCTTAACTTATTTACATGGCAAGCCTGCCATTACTGTTGATATTCGCACTGAAAACGCTGATTTCCAGGTGCAAGAAATTTTACCTTTCCTGCCAAGCGGTGAAGGTGAGCATCATTTATTGCACATTCGTAAGAATGGCTTAACCACAGTGATGGTTGCTAAGTTATTGGCTGAATTTGCTAAGGTTCACCCGAAAGAAGTGACCTATGCCGGTCAAAAAGATAAAAATGCGATTACTGAACAGTGGTTTGGTGTGCGTATTCCGGGAAAAGACACGCCTGAGTGGGCGCAGTTAAATTCTGATGAAATCACCATTTTAGCCAGCAGCCGTCACGGCAAAAAATTGCGTATTGGCGCCTTAAGCGGCAACCGTTTTCAACTGGTACTGCGTCAAGTAAGTGATGTTGATGCCTTACTTGAACGAGTGGCTGTATTGGCTGAAACTGGCGTACCTAACTATTTTGGTGAACAGCGCTTTGGTCATAACGGCAGTAATTTACGCGGCGCCTTAGCCATGTTTGGTGGCCGTAAAGTTAAAGATAGAAACAAGCGCAGCATGTATTTATCGGCCAGCCGTTCTGATTTGTTTAATCAGGTGGTATCAAGCCGTTTAGCGCAGCACGGTACTCAGCCATTAACCGGTGATTGCGTGATGTTAAGTGGTAGTCGCAGTTTCTTCACCGTTGAGCTGTGGGATGACACCTTAACTGAGCGTTTAGCAGAGAAAGATATTCAGTTATCAGCACCTTTATGGGGACGCGGCGCTTTACCATCACAAGCTGATGCTTTAGCGTTAGAGCAAGCCGCCTTAGTTGATTATGCCGCTCACTGTAATGGTTTAGAGCAAGCTGGCTTAGATCAAGAGCGCCGTACTTTATTACTGCGCCCAGAAGGCTTAAAAGCTAAAGCGTTAGACAATGACACAGTACAACTTGAGTTCATGTTACCTGCTGGCTGTTTTGCCACTGCGGTACTGCGGGAATTATGTGAATATCAAGACGTACAAGAAATGCAGTTTCAAGCCTTGATGGCTGAAAAAGACAAGTTAAAACAGGAAGCGCAGCAGGATGCAGATCCTAGTTAGTAATGATGATGGCGTGCAAGCGCCAGGCATTGCCGCATTAACCAATGCCTTGTCGTTATTAGGTCAGGTGCTCACAGTAGCACCTGATCGTAATTGCTCGGCCGCGAGTAATTCATTAACCTTGACCAATCCTTTACGGATCCATAGGTTAGATAACGGCTACATCCAAGTGAATGGTACCCCAACTGATTGTGTCCATTTAGCTATTCGTGAATTATGCCTAAGTGAACCTGATATTGTGGTTTCTGGTATTAATGCTGGCGCCAATATGGGCGATGATACTTTATATTCAGGTACCATAGCCGCCGCAATGGAAGGGCGATTTTTAGGCTACCCAGCCATAGCCATTTCCCTAGTTGGCCGCGATCTTGTTCATTATGATAGTGCGGCGTGGTACGCCCACCGCATAGTGCAAGGGCTGCTGTCTCAGCCATTGCGTGGTAATCAAATTCTGAATGTTAATGTGCCGGATTTGCCATTAGATCAAATTAAAGGCATTAAAGTCACCAGATTAGGCGCTCGCCATAAAGCAGAGGGGATAGTGGCAACCACAGATCCCGCTGGGCGGCCAATTTTTTGGCTAGGCCCACCTGGTGCAGTGCAAGATGCTGGTGAAGGCACTGATTTTGATGCGATTAATCAAGGCTATGTATCTATTACACCACTCACAGTGGATTTAACTGCGTATCAGCAACTGTCATCACTTAACGATTGGGTGCAAGCATTATGAAGCCAGTGTCGCTTGCGGCGGCTCAGCATTTAGCCACAAAACTCAAGCAGGCAGGGATCCAAAATCCTCAGGTGTTAAAAGCCGTTGCGAGCACGCCAAGAGATTGGTTTGTCGACCCCGCCCTGGTGAGTCGCGCCTTTGATAATACCGCCTTGCCGATTGGTCAGGGGCAAACCATATCTCAGCCTTATACTGTGGCGCGAATGACTGAGATTTTGCTGCATGAAAATCCGCAAACCGTGTTAGAAATTGGTACAGGTTCAGGTTATCAAGCCGCGATCTTAGCCTCTTTAGTGCCGAAGCTCTTTACTGTTGAGCGGATAAAAAGCTTACAAATCCAAGCAAGACAAAGGCTTAAACGCTTAAATCTACATAATGTTGCTTTTAAATATGGTGACGGTTGGCAAGGTTGGGCTAATCGTGGTCCCTTTGATGCCATTATGGTTACCGCGGCAGCGGCAGTTATTCCTGAGGCATTATTGGCGCAACTTGCACTCAATGGCCGTTTATTGCTGCCAATAGGCAAGGATGAGCAACATTTATTGTTAATTCGGCGCACTGCTGAAGGTTTTGTGCAGCAACGTATCGAAGCTGTTAAGTTTGTGCCCTTAGTTGCAGGTTCGTTGGCATAAGTGCTTCTAGTGCCACGGTTATAACTAGAACAACGACTTGCACTACGCGCTATGACAATCATAGCGATAACGATTAAAAGGATAATATTGTTTTGTTAAATGTGAGGGCTTATGGCATTGGCTTACTATTGAGCATATTGATTTCTGGCTGTAGCTTACAGTCACACAAGCCTGCACCTGTGGTTAGCTTGTCACATGATAAAAATCGATTGCATCAAAAGGGTTCAATTGCTGGTAAGAACTACACAGTTAAAAAAGGCGATACCTTGTATTCTATTGCTTGGGGAGCCGGGACTGATTTTGCTGACCTAGCAAAATTAAATAAATTACATAGCCCTTATATAATTTATCCTGGTCAGCAGCTTAGATTAAGAACAAGTGTCAAAAAATCAAGCACTTCAAACAATAAACTTGCGACTAATTCAACGGTTAATAAATCAGTCGTCAGTCAAAAGACTGATAGCAAAGCTGCGCAAAATAACCTGAGTAATGATAAAAATCATAAGCTTGCTGCCAATTCAGCTTCAGTTAATAATTCTGCTCCAACCACAAAGAAAGTGCTTGCGTCAAGTGCCTCGCCCACTTATTCTGTTACAACTGCTCAACAAAGTGTTAACCGAGATGTCAACAGACCCGATCTGACTGTGCCGTCAGCAGTGAGTCGTTGGAATTGGCCTGTGAAAGGTCGCTTAATTGGTCGGTTTTCTGCTACCGAGCAGGGAAATAAAGGGATTAAAATCGCTGGAAATAGAGGCGATGTGATTGGCGCAGCAGCAGCTGGAAGAGTGGTTTATGCGGGTAATGCATTGAGAGGCTATGGCAACTTAGTGATTATCAAACATAGCGATGACTACTTGAGTGCTTATGCTCACGCAGACAGTATCCTAGTGAAAGAAAAACAGCCGGTGCAGGCTGGGCAAGCGGTCGCAAAAATGGGCAGTACAGACACTAATTCGGTAATGTTACATTTTGAAATTCGTTACCATGGTGCCTCAGTAGACCCACTGAAATTTTTACCTAAACACTAATTTAGTTTAGACGCCAATTTGGCAGCGGAGGAAAAACAAGTGCAGTAGTTATGTAATTACATGTCAGGTTAGGGAGCTATAATATGAGCCGTATTAATAATACTGTTAGCGCAGACGAGCTTGTAGATGTGACTCTAGAGATGGCCGAAGAAGCATTTGAGGCTACATCTAGAGAACATACGGAAGAAATTGATAATCAAGTGCAGGAAGACCTGCAAAAAAATCTAGATGCAACACAACTCTATCTTAGTGAAATAGGTTTCTCGCCGTTATTAACTGCGGAAGAAGAAGTGTACTTTTCACGCAAATCTCTTAAAGGTTGTCAAAAATCGCGTAATCGTATGATTGAAAGCAATCTACGCTTAGTGGTTAAAATCGCCCGTCGTTATAATAATCGTGGTTTAGCGTTACTCGATTTAATCGAAGAAGGTAACTTAGGCTTAATTCGCGCTGTTGAAAAATTTGATCCAGAACGCGGTTTTAGATTCTCAACCTATGCCACTTGGTGGATTAGGCAGACGATTGAGCGTGCCATCATGAATCAAACGCGTGCAATTCGCTTACCTATTCATGTGGTTAAAGAATTAAACGTCTACTTACGTACAGCGCGTGAATTAGCTCATAAACTTGACCATGAACCGACCGCTGAAGATATTGCCGCTAAGCTTAATCTTGATAGTGGTGATGTTAGTCGCATGCTCAAGCTCAATGAAAAAATTACTTCAGTCGATACGCCCTTAGGCGGTGATAACGAAAAAGCTCTGCTTGATGTGTTAGCCGATGATGATCGCGTCGGCCCAGATTACCAAGTGCAAGATGAAGATATGCGTCATTCTGTGGTCGATTGGCTGAATGAACTTAATAGTAAGCAAAGAGAAGTACTTGCGCGCCGCTTTGGTTTACTTGGCTATGAACCTTCCACTCTTGAAGATGTGGGTGCTGAAATTGGTTTAACCCGTGAGCGGGTCCGTCAAATTCAAGTTGAAGCCTTAAAGCGTTTAAAAGAACTGTTGAGTAGTCAAGGATTGTCGGTTGAGACCATCTTTAGAGAAAGCTTTTAAACACGGATAGGAAATTGGAATTAACTCTTATAAAAATGCTTGAATAACAACCTGACATGCAAGAAATTGTTTTTAGACTAAGTTATCTGTTCTACGAAAATTAAAAACTATTGCGAAGTAAAAGTAGTGTGTAAAACCTAGCCTGTAGCTAATAAAAAACCAGTCATAATGTTGACTGGTTTTTTTATTCGTGACGATTAATAACACAGCGATTATGTCGATAGTATCGTCAATGCCAAAGCATTAAGCCATTAGCGCTTTAAGCTCGTAGAGTTTTGCTAGCGCTTGGCGCGGCGATAAACTATCAGGATCAAGTGCGGCTAAATAGTTTTCAATTTGCTCGATATCATTGATTTTTTGTAACTGCTCTAGGCTTAAATTAGTTGCAGGGCTTAATGAGTTAGGCTCCTTATGATGATCCTGCTGCTCCAACTCTTTTAATTTAAGGCTTGCAGCGCGAATAACGCTTTGCGGCACACCAGCTAAGGCAGCGACTTGTAAGCCATAACTTTTGCTGGCCGCGCCTTCTTGTACTGCGTGCATAAAAGCTATGGTGTCGCCATGTTCTATGGCATCTAAATGCACATTTTTCACCTGCGCAAGTTGCTCTGGCAGCGCAGTTAATTCAAAGTAGTGAGTGGCAAATAACGTCATTGAACCAAGCTTTTTCGCCAAATAATCAGCTGCTGACCAGGCGAGGGATAGGCCGTCGTAAGTTGAGGTTCCGCGGCCAATTTCATCCATTAATACCAAAGAATTTTTAGTGGCATTATGTAAAATATTGGCAGTTTCTGTCATCTCCACCATAAAGGTTGAGCGGCCTGAGGCTAGGTCGTCCTGCGCGCCGATGCGGGTAAAAATGCGATCAATTGGGCCAATAGTGGCACTTTGCGCTGGTACAAAGCTACCTATGTGAGCCATCAAGGTAATGAGGGCTGTTTGGCGCATGTAAGTGGACTTACCGCCCATATTGGGGCCTGTGACAATCAGCATGCGCCGCTGCTCGTTTAATTGCACTGGGTTGGCAATGAAAGGATCTTTACTGACGCGCTCAACTACAGGGTGTCGACCTGCCTCAATATGTATGCCTAACTCATCGCTTAATACTGGGCAGCAATAGTTCAGGGTTTCAGCGCGCTCGGCAAAGTTTGCCAACACGTCTAATTGTGCTGATGCTAACGCCGAATCTTGCAATAAGTGTAATTGCGGTAGCAATTGGTCAAATAAGGCTTCCCATAATTGCTTTTCAAGGGTTAAGGCGCGGCCTTGGCTTGAAAGCACTTTCTCTTCATATTCTTTAAGCTCTGGGGTGATATAGCGCTCGGTATTCTTAAGGGTTTGACGGCGCTGGTAGCTTAATGGCACTTGCCCAGATTGTAAGCGGCTCACCTCAATATAATAACCATGAACGCGGTTGTAGCCGACTTTTAAGGTCGAAATACCGGTATTGGCTTTCTCGCGAATTTCAAGTTGCTCTAAATAATCGGTAGCCCCAGTGCTTAATTGACGCCATTCATCAAGCTCTGCATGATAACCGTCACGAATAACGCCGCCATCGCGAATAAGTACAGGTGGATTATCAACAATTGCGCGCGACAGTAATTCAAGCTCAGCAGGGAATTCCCCTAATAGTGAACGTAAACGCTGTAAGTGCGGAGCCTTAGCGCAACTCAGTAATTGCTGCAATTCTGGCAAAATAGCTAAAGCTTGTCTGAGACGAGCAAGATCGCGCGGGCGAGCAGTGCGCAGTGCTACTCGAGCCAAAATACGTTCAATATCACCAAGGACTTGTAATGGGCTGCGCAGGTCATGGCTTAAGCCGGTATCTAGCAGCTCACCAACAGCTTGATGGCGTGAGCGAATATTGTCTTGATGGGTAAGCGGTTGATGGATCCAGCGCTGTAACATCCGACTGCCCATAGGAGTAGCGGTATTATCTAAAATCCATGCCAGCGTATGCTCTCTGTGACCGGCAAGGCTAATGGTCAGTTCAAGATTACGACGGGTGGCAGCATCAAGAATAATGCTGTCGTTAGGATTCATCTTAGTAATAGCATTAATATGGGGCAGGGCGGTGCGCTGGGTGTCTTTAACGTATTGCATCAAGCAGCCCGCCGCTTGAAGCGATAAGCGCGCATCGGTAATGCCAAACCCGTGCAAATCCTTTGTGCCAAATTGATTTAACAGGCTTTGAATACAAGTGTCATAGTCAAACTCCCACTCGGGGCGACGTCTACGTCCTTTGACGTTATCTATGATATTAACTTGCGAGAAATCTTCGTTATATAGCAATTCAACTGGATGGGTGCGCTGTAATTCGGCTTCGAGCGCCTCATTGCTATCAAGCTCAATAATACAAAAACGACCAGAGGCAACATCTAAGGTGGCGTAACCAAAGCCTTGTTTGCCTTCATAAATGGCGGCGAGTAAATTGTCCTGGCGCTCTTGCAATAATGCCTCATCGGTTAAGGTGCCTGGGGTAACAATTCTTACCACTTTGCGCTCAACAGGGCCTTTACTGGTCGCGGGATCGCCTATCTGCTCACAGATAGCAACAGATTCACCTTGATGAACTAATTTTGCCAGATAACCTTCAACCGCATGGTAGGGGATACCCGCCATAGGAATAGGATCACCACCGCTTTTGCCCCGCGCCGTTAATGAAATACCTAATAATTCCGATGCATTTTTGGCATCATCATAAAAAAGTTCATAAAAATCACCCATGCGATAAAACAATAGCATGTCAGGATGGGCGGCTTTGAGCGTCAAGTATTGACGCATCATAGGGGTGTGCTTTTCCAGTTCAGCGTTAACCATAGTCATTTTGCAAACTTCATCTTGAGTCAGGTGGAGTCAGACCTGAGGCCTGAATTTTTGTCGATTTTAGCAAGCTTTGAGGGTGAATGATGCACAGCGCTTTAACTTTCTTCGTAAGTAGAGTTAAGTCTTGTGCTAAAAAATTTTATGAAACAGGGCTTGATACTGTATGACTGTACAGTATACTAAGCCTAATTAAACGGCGCGTGACATAATACGCGTTTAGTACCTAGATGACTTACTTGGCACAGCGTGGCCAATAACGAGGGATACACAATGAAGATAGATCCAAACAAAGAGAAAGCACTCAGTGCCGTGTTGAGTCAAATTGAAAAGCAATTTGGCAAAGGCTCAATCATGAGACTGGGCGAAGATCGCTCTATGGATGTGGAAACTATCTCAACGGGTTCATTATCATTAGACGTTGCCTTAGGTGCTGGCGGCTTACCTATGGGCCGTATTGTTGAAATTTATGGACCTGAATCTTCAGGTAAAACCACGCTGACGTTAGAAGTTATTGCTGCAGCGCAGCGCGAAGGTAAAGTCTGTGCATTTATTGATGCTGAGCATGCACTTGACCCAATTTATGCCAAAAAACTGGGCGTAGATATTGATAACTTACTGTGTTCACAGCCTGATACCGGTGAGCAAGCCCTAGAAATTTGTGATGCTTTAACTCGCAGTGGTGCAGTTGATGTCATCGTTGTTGACTCAGTGGCAGCATTAACCCCAAAAGCTGAAATTGAAGGCGAAATTGGTGATTCACACATGGGTTTAGCCGCTCGTATGATGAGCCAAGCTATGCGTAAACTTGCGGGTAACTTAAAGCAGTCAAACACATTACTTATATTCATTAACCAAATTCGTATGAAAATTGGTGTTATGTTTGGTAACCCAGAAACTACTACGGGTGGTAATGCGCTTAAGTTTTATGCCTCAGTTCGTCTTGATATTCGCCGCACAGGCGCCATCAAAGATGGTGATGAAGTTGTTGGTAACGAAACTCGCGTTAAAGTGGTTAAAAATAAAATCGCTGCACCATTTAAACAAGCTGAATTCCAAATCCTTTATGGTCAAGGTATCAACCGTACTGGTGAGTTAGTTGACTTAGGTGTTGCCCATAAACTGGTCGAAAAATCAGGTGCTTGGTATAGCTATAAAGGTGACAAAATTGGTCAAGGCCGCGCTAACGCGGGT
This sequence comes from Shewanella sp. SNU WT4, assembly GCF_006494715.1. Lineage (NCBI taxonomy): Bacteria > Pseudomonadati > Pseudomonadota > Gammaproteobacteria > Alteromonadales > Shewanellaceae > Shewanella > Shewanella sp. SNU WT4. The sequence goes on along the minus strand of NZ_CP041151.1, from coordinate 3,343,003 downwards.
AAGTATTTGAAAGAAAACCCAGCCATTGCCGCCGAAATTGAATCGCAACTGCGCACCTTGTTATTAACCAAGACTGATGGCGTACCAAGTGCTGGCGGCGATGAAAATATCGATTTAGAAACGGGTGAAGTGTTCTAATAGAATGTTTGCTGAAGCAAAAAATGCGCTGTTAGCCATGCTGGCGCGGCGCGATCATTCTTGTAAAGAAGTCGCAGATAAGTTAGCTGGTAAAGATTTTAGTGCTGAAGTAATAGCCAGTGTCATAGGTCAATTTCTTGATAGTGGTTATCTTGATGATGAGCGCTTTGCCAGCGCTCTAGTGAGAAGCCACATCAATAAAGGCCATGGGCCAATACGCATTCAACAAGCCATGTTTCAAAAAGGCATAGCCAAATCATTAATCGCTCAGAGTATTGATGATGCCGATTGTGATTGGTATGAGCTCGCGAAAGCTAAAGCTGCGCGTAAATATGGTGAAGCAGAAGTGCTTGATCCTAAAGAGAAAGCTAAGCGAACTCGTTATTTATTATCTCAAGGTTTCAGTTATGACCAAGTCTCTTACGCGCTTAGTGTCAATGACTCAGATTTTGATTAACGCCATGATGCTCTGAAAACTAAGTTTGAGAGTGTGTGAGTAAATCGGCGAACTAATCACTTAGCTAATGGTTGTGTTAATAGCTATCTAAAAAATCCTTGTGTAGGTCGTAAGTTAGCTCCAATCTTTTATTATGCCCAATCTGCAAAGCTTGGGCATTTTTGTATCTGCACCATCTCATCTAATGCTTATTAAAGCTTGATAAGCACAGCATAATCACTTGCATAACGCTCATTCCAATCGACCGATAATCATCACTGAGAGATGATATTAATGTACGTTTGCAGACGGCATTAGATAGGTATCAATTCCATAACCTACCTAAGCGACAGGAAAATTTAGTGATGCTAGCGATTAGAACATCATGGACTCGCAACTTATCTATGCTTGGGTATATAATGCTGCGCAATATCATAGGCTAGTGCTTACACCAGTTAGCCAAATTTTAGTGTATCCAATTCAGGAAGATTTCATGTATCAAACCACTGCAGAGCTAAGAAGCGCTTTTTTAGCATTTTTCGGCAAACATGGTCACCAGATAGTCGACAGCAGTTCGCTGGTGCCAGGCAACGATCCGACCTTGCTTTTTACCAATGCAGGGATGAACCAGTTTAAAGACCTATTTTTGGGCATGGAAAAGCGTAGCTATAATCGCGCGACATCCTCTCAGCGTTGTGTCCGTGCTGGTGGTAAACATAACGACTTAGACAATGTTGGTTATACCGCCCGTCACCATACTTTTTTTGAAATGCTGGGTAACTTCAGTTTTGGTGACTATTTTAAGCAAGATGCAATCCGATTTGCTTGGTCATTTTTAACTGAAGAACTGAAATTACCGAAAGAAAAATTGTGCGTCACCATTTATGAAACCGATGATGAAGCCTATGGCATTTGGTTGAATGAAATTGGTGTACCTGCCGAAAATATTATTCGTATTGGCGATAATAAAGGTGCAGCATACGCTTCAGATAACTTCTGGCAAATGGGTGATACCGGTCCATGTGGTCCATGTACTGAAATTTTCTATGATCATGGCGAACACCACTGGGGCGGTCGTCCAGGCACTCCAGAAGAAGATGGCGATCGTTATATTGAGATCTGGAATATTGTATTCATGCAGTATAACCGCCAGTCTGATGGCACCATGGATTTACTGCCAAAGCCGTCAGTAGATACTGGTATGGGTCTTGAGCGTATTGCCGCCATTATGCAAGGCGTACACTCTAACTATGAAATTGATATCTTCCAGAAGTTAATTCATAAAGCGGCTGAGATCATTGGTTCTGATGATATTAACAACCCATCACTGCGAGTGATTGCTGACCATATTCGTTCATGCGCTTTCTTAGTGGCTGATGGCGTTATGCCATCAAACGAAGGCCGTGGTTATGTCCTGCGCCGCATTATTCGCCGCGCTGTACGTCATGGTAATAAGCTGGGTGCGTCAGATGTGTTCTTCTATCGTTTAGTGCCAACCTTGATTGAAGCTATGGGCGATGCTGCTCAATTAATGGCTGCCAACCAAGAGATCGTTGAAAAAGCCTTAAAGGCCGAAGAAGAGCAGTTTGGTCGTACTTTAGAGCGTGGTTTAGGTATTTTAGATCAAGCTTTGGAAGCGCTGGATGGCAAAACCTTAGATGGCGAAACTGTCTTTAAGTTATATGACACTTATGGCTTCCCAGTGGATTTAACTGCTGATGTCTGCCGTGAGCGTGATATTACTGTTGATGAAGCCGGTTTTGAAGCCGCTATGGCCGAGCAGCGCCGCCGCGCGCAAGCTGCGGGACAATTTAGCGCTGACTACAACGCAGCCCTTAAAATTGATACCCACACAGAGTTTTGTGGTTATGAGCAATTAACCGCTAAATCAGTAGTGACTGGCCTTTATGTGGCTGGCGCTGCAGTAAACAGCGTTGACGCTGGCACCGAAGCAGTAGTTGTTCTTGAGAACACTCCTTTTTACGCAGAGTCTGGCGGTCAAGTAGGTGATAAAGGCGAACTGAAATCAGCGTCAGCCTTATTCACTGTGACTGATACCCAGAAATTTGGTCAAGCCTTTGGTCATCAAGGTGTGCTTGCGACTGGCACTATTAGCTTAGGTGATAGCCTTGAAGCCATAGTTGATAACAGCTTACGTCAACGCACTGAACTTAATCACTCAGTCACTCACTTAATGCACGCCGCTTTGCGTCAAGTGTTAGGTACTCATGTTACTCAAAAAGGTTCGTTAGTGGACCCTGAGCGTTTACGTTTTGACTTCGCCCATTTTGAAGGCGTCACTCATGCGCAGTTGCAAGAAGTTGAAGTATTAGTAAATACCCAAATTCGCAATAACCATGAGTTACAGACCGCAACCATGGATATTGAAGCGGCTAAAGCCAAGGGCGCTATGGCTCTCTTTGGTGAAAAGTATGACAGCAATGTTCGCGTTGTAACTATGGGGGATTTCTCTATTGAGCTGTGTGGTGGTACCCATGTGGGCCGCACTGGTGATATAGGCTTATTCAAAATTACTTCTGAAAGTGGTATTGCCGCTGGTGTGCGTCGCATCGAAGCTGTGACTGGCGCTGCCGCTATGGATTATGTTGCTCGCGAAGAAGCTGAGTTAGCCGCTGCCGCTGCCTTATTAAAAGCCGATAGCCATTCTCTGGTTGCAAAACTTAAAGCTCAGCTTGAAAAGTTTAAGCAAATCGAGAAAGAAAACGCCCAGCTAAAAGATAAATTAGCGGCTGCAGCAAGTGCTGACTTAGTGACTGAAGCTGTTAACGTTAATGGTATCAAAGTGCTAGTTAAGAAGCTTGATGGCGTTGAAGCTGGCGCGCTGCGCGGAATGCAAGATGAGCTTAAGCAAAAAATGCATTCAGGTATCGTGCTGCTCGCTGTCGCTAATGAGAGCAAGGTTAATTTAATCGCTGGTGTTACTAATGATTTAACTTCAAAAGTTAAAGCCGGTGAATTAGTTGCCTTAGTTGCTGCGCAAGTAGGCGGTAAAGGCGGTGGTCGTCCAGATATGGCTCAGGCTGGTGGTAGTGAACCACAGAACCTTGACCAAGCATTGATTCAAGCTATGTCTTGGATCACTGAACGCCTAGCGTAAGAGGTGGTCGTGGTTAATCAACATAAGCTTAGCTGTTCAGAGCTTATTGTGAAGAAGTTTGGTGGCACTTCAGTAGGCTCAATTGAGCGTATTGAAGCTGTCGCCGAGCAGATAGCACATGCCTATCACAATGGCGAACAACAACTAATAGTGTTATCTGCAATGGCAGGCGAAACCAATCGCTTGCTATCACTGGGTGCTGCTATCAATCCACACGCCAATGCGCGTGAGATGGATATGTTAGTAGCAACGGGTGAGCAGGTGAGCATTGCCCTGATGGCGATGGCACTGCATAAGCGTGGAATTGCGGCGAGATCTCTGATTGCCGGTCAAATCAAAATCACCACAGATGCTCATCATGGCCGCGCTAAAATCGAACGCATTGATACTGAATTGCTCAATGAATTGTTAGCCGCTGATATTATTCCTATCGTGGCTGGCTTTCAGGGGGTTCAGCAAGGTGATATCACAACGTTAGGGCGTGGTGGGTCAGATACGACCGCCGTGGCCTTGGCGGCAGTGCTCAACGCCAAAGAGTGCCAAATCTATACGGATGTAGCCGGTGTATTTACCACAGACCCTAATCTTGAAGCTAATGCCATTAAGTTAGCCAAAATAAGTGTTGATACCATGTTTGAAATGGCAAGGCACGGCGCTAAAGTATTGCACCCAGATTCAGTGGATTACGCTAGACGTTACCAAGTACCGCTTCGAGTATTATCGAGTTTTGAGCAAGGCAGTGGCACCTTAATTGTCCCAAGTTCATTGGTAGACGAGTCCGGTCAAGTGGTTGGTATGGCGGTTAGTCGCTCGCAAGTCGTGATACATCTCACCTCAGTACATAATAGTGAGCAGGTGTGGGATAACATCACTACTGAATTAAATGAGTTAGGAATAGAAACTAATTTACTGACTAAATCGAATACTAGCACTTCAAGTTTAAGTTTTACCGTTGATAAGTCGTGGTTAGACGCTGTATTACTTAAGCTAGAAACTATGACGCAGCAGCAAAAAATTGCGCCTGTTAAATATGTGGACAATCAGGTAAGATTGTCATTGATAAGTAATGGTTTACTTAATCAAGTGGATGTAATGAGCAAAGCACAGGGTGAGTTAAACAATATTGATGTTGATGTTAATCTGATGTCGGCATCAGGCGCTAAAGTTGCCATGGTGTTCTGTGAGAGTAAGCTTAATGTTGCGATTCGTACATTGCATAATGCTTTTCAGTTAAATAACCAATAATTAAATCGTTGTTTTAGTGTTGGCTACTATTATTTTGTACTAAGCTGACTTTATAATAAGCTGAACTTAATGAACTAAGTACCAAGCGAATAGCAATTGGAACTAAAGGAGCAATCGAATGCTGATTTTGACTCGCCGCGTAGGTGAAACACTAATGATTGGTGATGAAGTGACTGTCACCGTTTTAGGAGTAAAGGGCAATCAAGTCCGTATTGGCGTGAATGCACCTAAAGAAGTTTCTGTGCACCGTGAAGAGATCTATCAAAGAATTCAAAATGAAAAAGCTACTCCTACAGAAGGCGGTAACTTTTAATTTACCCTACCTTATTAACCCTGGCCATTTGCCAGCGTTAGTAATCCGATAGAAGAGTCAGTATTTTACTGGCTTTTTTTATACCTGAAATTTACCTATCAGTCGTTTTTAGTTGTTTTATTCCATTCAGCGTTAATTAAACCAGTATTGAACTCGGTTTTATCTGTGCCCTACCTGCTATTTCTTTCAAATGACTTTCTATTGTTTAGCTGCAATTTTAAGCGGATCATGCCTTATTATATAAGGGCTTGCATATATTCTCAGCGATATGATTAAAAACAGGACAAACGAATTTTGTTTTCGAAAAAGGGTTTGACTTATTTTCGTCAAACAGTAATATGTGCGCCAAGAAACGGAGAGGTGGCCGAGTGGCCGAAGGCGCTCCCCTGCTAAGGGAGTATGGGCTTTAACTCCCATCGAGGGTTCGAATCCCTCCTTCTCCGCCATTTCTTGATTGTAAGTTTAAGTTGCGCATGTAGCTCAGCTGGATAGAGTACCTGGCTACGAACCAGGTGGTCGGAGGTTCGACTCCTTCCATGCGCACCACTTAACTTATAATGATGATCCCAATGCGCATGTAGCTCAGCTGGATAGAGTACCTGGCTACGAACCAGGTGGTCGGAGGTTCGACTCCTTCCATGCGCACCATCTTAGTTTATCTAAGTGTTTGGTTTCATAATTTCTCAAATGCGCATGTAGCTCAGCTGGATAGAGTACCTGGCTACGAACCAGGTGGTCGGAGGTTCGACTCCTTCCATGCGCACCAGAGAGAACAATTTGATATATAGATGCGCATGTAGCTCAGCTGGATAGAGTACCTGGCTACGAACCAGGTGGTCGGAGGTTCGACTCCTTCCATGCGCACCATCAAATGTTCAATAGTATATATTTCTAGAATGCGCATGTAGCTCAGCTGGATAGAGTACCTGGCTACGAACCAGGTGGTCGGAGGTTCGACTCCTTCCATGCGCACCATCAAATGTTCAATAGTATATATTTCTAGAATGCGCATGTAGCTCAGCTGGATAGAGTACCTGGCTACGAACCAGGTGGTCGGAGGTTCGACTCCTTCCATGCGCACCACAGAATACGAGACGATTTAATTGCGCATGTAGCTCAGCTGGATAGAGTACCTGGCTACGAACCAGGTGGTCGGAGGTTCGACTCCTTCCATGCGCACCAAGTTAAGTCGGAGAGGTGGCCGAGTGGCCGAAGGCGCTCCCCTGCTAAGGGAGTATGGGCTTTAACTCCCATCGAGGGTTCGAATCCCTCCTTCTCCGCCATTATTTACTATACTCGTTTGAGTGTGGTGGTTAATGAAAATTCGCGCATGTAGCTCAGCTGGATAGAGTACCTGGCTACGAACCAGGTGGTCGGAGGTTCGACTCCTTCCATGCGCACCAAATCGATAAACCCTGCTAGAAATAGCAGGGTTTTTTCGTATCTGTGGTATCTGCTTTTCACTCTCTTATCTAGTCTAAAAATCTTTGCTCTATTACTGACCACACCATTTGATGATTACGTTCGCTGATAGTTATCTATAGCTTTGTAGGCTATTGATTTATTAGCTAATGCCAGCCTATTTGTCTAAATGCATTCCTTGGCTGCTATACTGCGCTCTATTTTGTAGTTAAGGCGAGCTATGACCCATATTAGCATGATGTTTATGGCCTCATTTTTGGCCGCCACCTTATTACCAGGTGGCTCAGAAGTCTTATTAGCCGCTCTGCTCGCTAATGATGGCGCGCTGTGGTGGCAACTGGTGTTAGCCGCGACTGTGGGCAATACCTTGGGCTCTATGACCAGTTACTTGTTAGGATTTGTGGGGCGCAAAGCTATTACGCCTGAGCAAATGGCGAGTAAAGGGTATCAGCGCAGCTTAGCAGTGATTGAAAAATATGGGGTATGGTCGTTATTGTTGGCTTGGCTGCCAGTGATTGGGGATATTTTATGCGTTATCGCCGGCTGGCTTAAATTTCCGCCGATATTAACTGGCAGCTTAATATTTATTGGTAAACTGCTGCGTTATCTTGCGATAGCCGCCATTAGCTTGCATTGGCCTAACTGACTTGTAACACGATGTGACTGCCTAATTGCTAAGCAAGTGCTGCCCTTGTATGGTAAAGGGTCAAAATACTTGGCTGACTGGGAACTCGCTTGAGTGTTTTTAGTCTATTGATACACAAAGAATACTTAGAAAATAATTAAGGAGTTTGCCGTGAAGAAATGGATACTTGCTGCGGCTATTTCTGCAGCGTTAGTAGGCTGTGGTAATCATAATGTCAGTAGCGTCTTAGCGCCTGCGGCAAATAGTGCCCAGTTACCAGCTGGGGTGGTGTTGCTAGAAGATGCCAGCACGCCTTTAGGGCAAGTGGCGATTCCTTATAAAAAGTATCAATTGGCTAATGGCTTAATTGTCGTGTTACATCAAGACAAGTCCGATCCTTTAGTGCATGTGGATGTTACTTACCATGTGGGCTCGGGGCGGGAAGTGCCTGGTCGCAGCGGTTTTGCCCATTTATTTGAACATATGATGTTCCAAGGCTCGAAAAATGTCGGCGATGAGCAGCATTTTAAAGTAGTGACAGAAGCAGGCGGTACGCTAAACGGCACCACAAATACTGATAGAACCAATTACTTTGAAACTGTGCCTAGCAACCAGCTTGAAAAAATGTTGTGGCTGGAATCGGATCGCATGGGATTCTTCTTACCAGCGTTAACCGCTGAAAAGTTTGAAGTGCAGCGCGAAACCGTCAAGAATGAGCGTGGCCAAAGGGTTGATAATCAACCTTATGGGCGTATGTATGAACGCTTTGATCAAGCCTTTTATCCTGCAGGACACCCTTATTCTTGGCCTGTGATTGGTTGGCCTGATGATTTAAATCGCGCCACAGTTGATGATGTGCGCAGTTTCTTTAAGCGTTGGTATGGACCCAATAACGCGACCTTAACCATAGGCGGTGATTTCGACGAGACCACCACTTTAGCCTTAGTCAATAAGTACTTTGGTGAGATCCCGCGCGGCCCTGAAGTGGAAACTATGGCCAAAGTGCCAGTCACTTTAGATGCCACTCGCTATATCTCGATGGAAGATAAAGTTCATTTACCTTTGCTGCGCATAGGTTTTCCTACGGTTTATGCCGGGCACCCCGATGAAGCTGCGTTAGATTTACTGTCACAAATCTTAGGTGGTGGTAAAACATCGCTATTTTACAAAAACTTAGTTAAAGATGGCGTTGCGGTGCAAGCGGGAGTGGGTCATCCCTGCGCCGAACTTTCGTGTCAGTTATTCATGTATGGCGTTGCTAATCCCGCCCAAGGCGGCAAGCTTGCGGATGTTGAGCAGCGCATGCTGGAGTCCATCGATGAGTTTGTTAAACGCGGCGTCACCGATGAAGACTTACAAAAAGCTAAAGTCCAGTTTGAAGCCGATACTATTTTTGGTTTGCAAAGCGTTAGCGGCAAGGTAGCAAAACTTGCCTATAATCAGACATTTTTTGATAAGCCAGATTTAATCGCGGCGGATTTAGCGCGCTATAAAAAAGTGACTAAAGCCGACGTTATGCGAGTCTTTGAGCAATATGTGCAAGGCAAGCCTAGGGTTGTCATGAGCATAGTCCCAGAAGGGCGCAGAGATTTAATTGCGGCCGCGGATAACTTTGTGCCGCCACCTGTGACAATTGCCGCGCAAGCTGTGGCTATGACGGTTGCCGCTTCGGATGTAACATCAAGTTTTGATCGCTCATTGATGCCAATATCAGGCGCAGCGCCATTATTGCAAGCGCCAAGCTTATGGCAAGGTAAGCTTGCCAATGGTATTGAGGTTATGGGCAGTATTAGCCAAGAAACCCCAACCACAGAAATAATTGTGTATCTTAATGGTGGCAGCAGGTTAGCGAGCGTCGAACAAGTCGGGGTTGCAAGCTTAACAGCCAGCTTACTGAATGAATCCAGCGCTAAACGCAGCACCGAAGAGTTAACCCAAGCGTTAGAGTTATTGGGCGCGAGCGTGAGCTTTTCTGCCGGTAGCGAGCAAAGCATCATACGCATTTCGGCGCTGACCGAGCAGTTAGTGCCGGTAATGGCGATAGTGGAAGAAAAGCTTTATCACCCAGGCTTTAATGCAGCTGATTTTGAGCGGGTGAAGCAGCAAACCTTGCAAGGGTTACAGCAAGAGCAGGCCGATCCTAATACCTTGGCGGTTAACGCTTTTAATCAGTTAATGTATGGTGCAAACAACCCGCTTGGGGTTAACACTAACGGGACTATCGCAAGCGTTACCGCGTTAACTTTGGCGGATGTGAAGGCTTTTTATGCCAAGCAATATCGCGCTGGCAATGCGGCTATAGTGGCCGTGACTGATTTAGACCAAGATAAACTGTTGGCAGATTTAGCGGGACTTAGCGGTTGGAGTGGCGCTAAGGTTGAAACGCCAGCCTTAACCTCAATGCCTGAACTTGAAGTTGGTACTATTTATGTGGTTGATAAGCCCGGCGCGGCGCAATCTGTGATCCGCTTAGGTAAGCGCGCTATGCCTTTTGATGCCACCGGGGATTACTTTAAATCTTTCTTGATGAATTACCCATTAGGGGGTGCCTTTAATAGCCGCATTAATTTGAACTTACGGGAAGATAAAGGTTATACCTATGGCGCACGTAGCTACTTTAGTGGCGCCCAAGATAACGGTTTGTTTATTGCGGGGGCTGCGGTGCGCGCCGATGTCACAGGCGCTGCACTGGCTGAATTCATCAAAGAGATAGGCACTTATCAAGCAAGCGGCATTACTAGTGAAGAGCTTGCCTTTATGCGCAGCTCAATCGCTCAAGGTGAAGCCCTTGACTATGAAACCCCATATCAAAAAGCGGGCTTCGTGCGTAAAATTCAGCAATACGGCTTAGATAAAGATTTTACCACTCAGCAATCAGCCTTAATTAACCAAGTGACTAAGCCTGAGTTAGATAAGCTCGCGAAATCTCAACTTGCACTCGATGAAATGGTGATAGTGGTAGTGGGTGATAAAGAGAAAGTCACTAGTCAGCTTAAAGCCTTGGGATATCCGATTAAACAGTTGTAATCAATCGGTTTACTAAAATGCAGAATAACGGCGATAGTTTAGGCTATCGCCGTTGCTTTTTATGGGTTATCACTTGCCTAGGCGCATTTTGGCAAGCACAATGATTAGGTTTATTTCAACAGGCAAGTTGCCATTACTGAAGTTGCCGTCACTATAGAAGGTTGACCTTTTGCATTCTTTTGAAGATATGATCACCCATTTTCACGATAGCGCGGCGAGACAAGCGTTAGCGAATGTGAATCGTGGCATTGAGCGTGAGGCGCTGCGCATTAATGCTGATGGCAGCTTAGCCAATAATCCTCATCCTAAGGTGTTAGGCTCGGCGCTCACTCATGCGCGCATCACCACTGACTATAGTGAGTCTTTACTCGAATTTATTACCCCAGTCACCCAAGAGGTTGATGCACTGCTGACTGGCTTAACTGAGACCCATGCGTTTACGGTTAAGCATCTTGATGGTCAGCAGTTATGGCCTGTGAGTATGCCTTGCTATGTCGGTGATGTAGCTGATATCCCCATTGGCCAATATGGGCCGTCTAATATTGGCAAGATGAAGACCTTATATCGCAAAGGACTGACAAAGCGTTATGGCGCCTTAATGCAAATTATTGCTGGGGTGCATTTTAACTTTTCAGTGTCTGATGAGTTATGGCAGCGTTTATATGATGTCAGTGACAAAACCTTAAGCCTGCAAGATTTTATCAGTGATGGTTATTTTGGGTTAATCAGAAACTATCGCCGTAAAGTGTGGATGTTGCCTTATCTGTTTGGTTCATCGCCAGCGATTTGTCAGTCATTTATTAAGCAAGGTACCGCGCCTTTTGAGTTTAAGAAAATGGGTAAAGGCACCTTGTATTTGCCTTTTGCCACATCTTTGCGCATGAGTGACTTAGGTTATACCAATAAAGAGCAAGAAAGATTAAATATCAGCTACAACTCTTTGGCTGAATACCTTGCGGGTATTAAACGCGCCATCAGAATGCCTTCTGATAATTTTGCCAAAATTGGCGTTAAGCACAATGGTGAATATCAGCAGCTTAATACCAATATTTTGCAGATTGAAAATGAATTTTACGCCCCCATTCGCGCTAAGCGCGTAACGGCAAAAGGCGAAACTCCATCGGCAGCCCTAGATAGAGCTGGGGTGCAATATATTGAAGTCAGAGCCTTGGATGTTAATCCATTTAGTCCTGTAGGCATTGATGCCAATCAAGTGCGTTGGTTGGATTTATTCTTACTTTACTGCTTGTTATCGCCATCAAAACCAAGTTGCGCCAATGAGCAAGTTGAAATTACCGCTAACTTACAAGCTGTGATCCTTGAAGGCCGCAAACCTGGCTTGATGTTAAGTCGGGCAGGCCAAGCGGTCGCCATGAAAGATTGGCTAACGGATGTGTTTGCTGACCTCTCAAGCTTAGCTAGCCTGCTGGATGGCGATGAGGGCACTGACTATCAACAAGCCTTAACTTATTGGTCTAAAGCCATTGATGATCCAGAGCAAACCCTATCAGGACAAGTGATGGCGACACTTGAGCAGCAGCAGTTAGATCATAATGAGTGGGTGCGAAAATTAGCTGAGCAATATCAGCAATTTTTCACTGACTATCCATTAAGCCCTGACGTTGATGCTGAGTTTACCGAAGAAGCCACTGAATCTATGTTAAAGCAAGCGCAGATAGAGGCCGCTGATGACATGGATTTTGATCACTTCTTGGCGCAATATTTTGCTAAAACCAGTTGTTTTAAATACGTAGATTAAAAGCTTATGCTGCAAATACTTGCCTTGGCGCTATTAGTCTTGATGACGGGGTGTGTTAATCCTAATCGCAACCTTACTTGCGCCGCGTTAGCTAATACGCCAGCGCCGCAAGCTGAGGGGCATTATTCTGTCGTTGTGACTCATATCAATGGTAAGCCTGTGGTCTCAGCGCCGATTTTTTATTTAGCGCCAGGGACTTATAATCTCACCATTATGATGCCCCATGAAACTGTGGTGCGTGGTTATAAACACATGCCTGTGAGTCATGAGCTCAGCGTGCATTTGCTGGCCGATCATCGTTATCAATTAGGCGGCGTACTGGCAAGTAAAGGCGTTTGGCATGGCGATATTTGGCAAACCCTTGCAGAGCCTTGCTCTATGGCAGTTCCTTTGGGTTAATCCCGTGTTGTTTTTTACATGTTTCGTGATTGATTATTAGTATAATCAATCACTTCTTATCTTGAGTGGCGATTCCATGCTTGAAATTAAGGCCCAAAGCGGGCGTAAACTCCCGCTAATTGCGCTGTTATTACTTACGGGTTGTGCTTCTAGTCCGCCGGAAAATCCTGAAAACATTTGTGCCATCTTCAGTGAGCATCGCCACTGGTACGATGCCGCCAAAGATGTGCGTGATAAGTGGGGCGTACCTGTACATATTCCGCTGGCCATTATGTATCAAGAAAGCTCATTTCGGCATAATGCCGCCCCGCCGATGCAATACTTTTTAGGGTTTATTCCAACGGGGCGCGCCAGTGATGCTTATGGCTATGCTCAAGCCAAATCAGGTACTTGGGGCGATTACGCCAAAGAGACAGGTAATTCTTGGTCGAGTCGCAGTGATTTTGATGATGCCATAGATTTTATGGGCTGGTTTGTCACTAAAAGTCATAAAATCAATGGTGTTTCTAAGTGGGATGCCCGCAATCAATACTTAAATTATCACGAAGGCTGGGGCGGCTATAAACGCGGTACTTATAAGTCTAAGCCGTGGTTGATTAAAGTCGCGGCTAAGGTGGATGATCGCTCTAAGCGTTATGCGGCTCAGTATCGCCAATGCCAAAAAGAGCTCGATAGGTCGTGGTTATCTCGGCTCTTTTTCTGATTAGGGTTTGATTATTCTTTGCTTGTGCTTGCTGCCATTAGCCTGCATGTTGCGCTGTGTTTGCTTTATCTATATCAACTGCTGGCGATGGCATAGGCTCTGAATTAATAGACTCTGAATTAATAGGCATGGAATTAATAGACTTTGAATGCATAACCATAGGGCTAAGGGCTTTGCTCTTAGCCTTTTTTTGTTGGTACATAGCCTGATCAGCCTCAGCAAAACTGCAGTCAAAATCGCCTTGATAGTGACTCTGACCGACGCTGTAACCTATCACAGGCTGGTGCTGTTGGCACATGGTGCTAAGGGCTTGCAAGCTTAACGCTAACTTAGCGCTATTGCCTGGTTCAAACACCACAAATTCATCACCACCAAAACGGGCGATTAATGCTGTCTCGCTAAAGGCGTGCCGCAAATTATTAGCAAAGGCTTTAATCACATCATCCCCCACAGTGTGACCTAATTGATCATTAATCTGCTTAAGATTATCAAGATCTATTACCAGTAATTGGCCTGCTGTTTGTTGATGAATTAGCTTATCAAAGCGCTGCCTATTAATGAGCCCTGTTAAACCATCGCTATTGGCGAGCGCATTAATTTGCTGCGCTTGCTGATATGAGGTCAGGGCATAGCTGGCTTCGCGGCTTAAAATGGCCACCAGATTTCTATCAAAATTACCAAAAGCGCCGGCGCGTGGGCTATCTAAATTAAGCATGGCGTAGAAAGTATTGTTGACATAAATGGGGGCGGATAAGGTTGCCTTAATTGGCACTTCACAACTGTTATGCAATATATGGCACTGCTGCTCTGATAAGGCGTTATTACTATTGAACTTGGTTATGTCATCAATAGATACTACTTGATCGCATTTGCCTGCGGTTAATTGGTAGGTGAAGGTTTGCAATATCGAGAAACGAATACTTTGCAGAGCTTGTAAATCCATATGACGCGCGCACAAAAACTCACACTCTTGCGTCTCTTGGTTGATTTTAATGATACTGCCCATTTGTGCGGCCGGAATTAGCTTGATAGCTTGATCAAGCAAGGATGAGAAAAATTCGGTCTCATTATTAAAATCATGGGCGGTTAAGGTGAGTTCGGCCGTCACTTGGTTAATGTGTAACACCCGCTCTAAATGTTGCCACATTTGGTTGATATGCAAGCGATACAGGAATTGCGCCCCAAGAATACATAAAGTGTAGAGGCCAACAAATAGCAGGATATGTTGACCGATAGCCACCTGAGTTTTATTTAAATACAACCATACGCACAAATAAATAAGAGGCAGTGCTAGCAGAAAAAAAATGGCGTATTTATGCTTGCTATGTACTTTTGAATGCTTAATTTTGAAGGCTGACATACCGACTCATCAGAAATAAAAAAAGCCACAACCCTGCGATGGCTATGGCTATAGTAACTTTTTGGAAAAGAAATTGTTAGTGTTAATACCTACTTGTTATCATCTAACCAAGTCAAAGGTGCTTGATATTGTGACGGTAACCATAGTTTCAACGTCTTTAAAGTTTCGCTTAAACGCTCTGGGTCTGTGGCATTAATATTTAGATGGCCGACTTTACGCCCAGGGCGCACTTCTTTGCCATACCAATAAAGCTCGGTATTGGCTAATGATAACCAACGCGGGTCATATTCCACCCCAATTAAATTAACCATGGCCACCTGACATTTAATGCTTAACTCTGGAATCGCTAAATTAGCCAGCGCCCGCAAATGCAATTCAAACTGATTGATATGGCATCCCATTTGCGTCCAGTGACCAGAGTTATGGACCCGCGGCGCAAGTTCATTGACTAATAAGTCATCGCCGAGACGAAAACACTCCATCGCCATCACGCCAACATAATCAAGGCTATTCATAATGCGGCTCAGCATGGCCTGCGCTTTTGCTTGCAATGGTTTAAGGCGCGCTAACGGCGCTAAGGTCGCCATTAAAATGCCATCTTGATGTAAGTTCAGCATTAATGGATAAAAATGGCACTGACCATTAGCATCGCGCGCCCCGACCAGTGACACTTCTTCATCAAACGCTATGGCTTGCTCAGCAATACTCAGTTCACGCCAATCATTGGGGATCGCACTATTATTACTGGCATTTAACCAATGCTGACCTTTGCCATCGTAGCCGCCGGTGCGCCGTTTAAGTAATACTCGCTCACCTAATTGCTGAAATAGCTCAGCGTTAGACACATTGCTATCCACTAAGCGCCAAGGTGCAGTAGCCACTTGGATATCATCTAATAAGGATTTTTGGCTATATCTATCGGCAAGGCGGGTAAACACGCCGCCATTGATAAAATGGGGATGCTGACTTAATTGCAAACTTAACGACGATTCTGGCCATTGCTCGCGCTCAGCAGTAATCAGATCGTTGGCGCCTAACGGCAGACGGGCATCACTTGGGGTCATAATATCAACCGGAGTGATGTTAAGGCCTAAAGGCTGGCCTGCATGCTTCATCATGGCGCCGAGCTGGCCGTCGCCTAACACCCAAATATTGGGCATGCTTATGCTAGTCATCTTAGGCCTCACGCGGGTCAGGGTTAGATAACACATCATCGGTTTGCGCTTGACGGAACGCATCGATGCGCGCGGCTAATTCGTTATCCGTGATAGCCAAAATCTGCGCGGCCATTAAGCCTGCGTTAAACGCGCCGGCATTACCTATGGCTAAGGTGCCAACGGCTATGCCTTTAGGCATTTGCACGATAGACAATAAGCTATCCATGCCATTTAAGGCTTTGCTTTGCACTGGTACGCCAAGCACAGGTAAACGGGTTTTAGAGGCGAGCATGCCAGGTAAATGAGCTGCGCCGCCTGCGCCGCCAATAATCACACTAAAGCCGTTATCTGCAGCATTTGCAGCAAAGGCGATGAGTTTGTCGGGAGTACGATGGGCCGAAACCACTTCTACATGATAACTAACTTGTAAAATATCTAAGATCTCAGCCGCGGCCTGCATTGTTGGCCAGTCACTTTTTGATCCCATTACAATGGCTACCTGATGCATCTGAACTCCTGTTATTGTTATTAAGCTTGGCAGAGGGTCTATCCCCTAATGGCGCGCATCATAACATAACGTCTGTTTAGTATCGTGAACACAGTTTAGGGGAATAACGACAATCATTTAGCCGCTAATAACGGGGTTGAAATCCGCGCTAACACCCCTTGCAGTTTCGCCAGTGCAATGCCGTAATTACACATTGGCACTTGAGCCATTTGACACTCTCTGATGCGCCTAAGCATCTCTGCGCGATTAAACATACAGGCGCCGCAGTGCAGCACTAGCGCATATTGCTTAAGATTGGCTGGAAAATCATGGCCAGCAACCACTTCAAATTCGAGCTGTTTCCGTGAGTATTGGGATATGAGCTTAGGCAACTTATCGCGGCCAATATCATCTTCTTGCACATTGTGACTACAGGCTTCGGCAATCAGGATTTTATCGCCATCTTGCAGGCTATCTAAGGCGTTGGCGCCACTGACCATAGGGGCGAGATCGCCCTTAGCGCGAGCAAATAAGGTGGAGAAAGTCGTTAACGCAATATCATCAGGCACTATGGCGGCCACTTGCTTAATGGCCTGGGCATCTGTGATCACCAATTTAGGTGGCGTTACACATTGCGCTAAGGTTTGACTGAGTTGCTCGGTTTGGCACACCATGGCAATGGCATGCTTATCTAAGGCTTCCCGTAAAATTTGGACTTGCGGCAAGATTAAGCGCCCTTTGGGAGCCGCGCTATCTATGGGGGCAACACAAATAATGGTGTCCCCAGCATGGTAATGATCGCCTGCCAGCACTAAGTCAGCCTTTAGTTCTTTGGGCGCTAAATCAAACAGGGCTTGGCAAAGTAACTCGCGCCGCGCACTGTGACTTGTGGTCATGGCTAACAATGGCAGCTGTTGCTGCTGACACCAATGGCTGTCTTGCTCGCTGATGGCCCCTAAATCTTGCTTGTTAAATATGACTAATAATGGAATGGCAAGTGCTTGATACTGCAAAATATGCTGTTTATCCAGTGTGGTGAGGCCAAGGTTATCAACCACATACATCAGCATGTCGGCGCGAGCGATAACCCGCATACTGGCTTCTACTCTTTGTAATCCAAGCTCGCCTTCATCATCAAGTCCGGCAGTATCAAATAAGCTCACTGGCCCAAGAGGCAGCAGTTCGTACGCTTTAGCCACTGTATCTGTGGTTGTGCCTAAGGTGTTGGATACTATAGAGACTTGCTGCTCAGTTAATAGATTAATCAGGGAGGATTTACCGACATTACGTCGTCCTGCCAGCACAATATGATAGCGCAGCCCGCGCGGGGTCTGTTCGGCAATGGCATTACACATGAGTCATCCTTAAGCTGTCACCGCGATGAGATACAGGAATAAAACCTGTGGCGGTAATTTGCTGTTGTAGTTGTGAAATTCGCGTGGCTAAGGCTAAGCGATTAGCATTTTTCCCAGGATAAATGCCGTAGTTTTGCGAGACGCTTGGTGGCGTAAAAGAGGGCATGATGACATTGCTGCCAAGCCTTAATGATGCCAAGCGGCTGCCAGCTTCTAAAGCATCCAAAGCGCTAGTAGCGGGGATATTTGCGAGTGGATTCATGAGTCTTAATAGGGCATTGATGCGCTGACTCTTAAGAACGCTGCCATTGGCGTTATTCGCCATTGGTGTTTGCGGATGGGCAACGAAGGGGCCGCAGGCAATCATGTCAAGATTGAGGGCAGTTAACATTAATATGTCGTTTGCCATCATGGCGTCGCTAGTGCCAGGTAAATCGATAATAATGCCACTGCCTACTTGATACCCAAGTGCTTGCAATTGCTGTAATTTCAACAGTCGCGCTGTGAAATCAGCTTTTGGGCGCGCCGCCGCAAATAGCGCTTTATCAAAGGATTCCATTTTAAGTAAGTAGCGATCGGCGCCCGCGTGACGCCACAAGGCAAAATCCTCGTGGTTTCTATCCCCTAGGGATAAAGTGATGGCAAGGGCGGTTTGCTGCTTAATGCTTGTGATGATGCGCGCAACGCTAGCTGCGCTATAGCGACTGTCATCCCCAGATTGCAATACAACTGTGCCCATGCCTAAACGCTCAGCATCAAGAGCGGCTGCTATGATTTGCGCTTCAGTTAAACGGTAGCGTTCAACGGCGCGGTTATTGGCGCGCAGGCCGCAATAGTGGCAGTCATTACGGCAAAAGTTAGAAAACTCAATCACGGCGCGTAAAAACACTTGGCGCTTAAAATTGTCTTGGGTGACTGCGTTTGCTTGACTAAAAAGCCAAGCGTCATCAGCGCCTTGCAGCAATTCAACTAATTGCTGCTGACTGAATGTCAGCGCTTTACCTGTATTTGTGCTCTGCTCATTTTGCTCCTTGGGTTGATGCCAAGAAGCAGTAGTGTGTTGATTATGCTCGCTTGGACTCATCGCATATCGCCCTCATTTTCAGCTCTTTGATGGTGCTGCAACACTTGGCGGCATTCATCAAGGTGGCGAGATAGCGCTTGTGACCAAGCATCATTAGTTGGAGTAAATGCTAATGAATCGCTACCTAGATCAAGGGGCTGAGGCGCAATATCCAATTCCAACCAAAACCCCTGGGCCGCAGGGGTGGCGCTGTGGGCATAATGGCCTAAAAACAAGCGACTATCGGTCAAAATCATAGGCTGAGTGGGGAGCTGCTCAGTCTCTATGGCTTGCACTTGCTGAGGGTAGCGGTTAACTAATTGCGACACCCAGTGCGCTGACGCTTGCCATTCGTTGGCAATAGCTGCTGCGCTAGCGCCTTGGCGCAGCACTTGATTAAAATCATGCAGCCAAGTGACTTGAGTGCTGGTGGAAATTAAGCGCAGTCGCTGTAACTTCCCTTGGCTTAATTGCTGCTGTAACACCTCATCGACTACGCCATTTGCAAAGCGCGAATACAAGGCGGCATGCATGATGACATGGCGACTGCACGCCAGCGCTTCGATTAACGCGCCCATGTCTAACCCTGGGCTAACCTTGACCTTAAGTGGGGCAGTATTCACAAGTAAATATCTCGCTTGCCTTCATCTGTCATGGTTAAACATTGGCTAATGTTGCGCCGACGACTTGGGCTCAACTTATCTAACTCTCTTTCAATCAGTTGATTACCAGCTTCGCGGGTCTTTTCGCTGGCATAATCATTAAGATACTCTCGAAAAGTGATTAAGGCGTTAGGCTGACAAAACTTGCCAATAAACTGCTGCTTAGCAAGCCCCATAAAGTGATCGCCAGTGCGCCCTTTGCGATAGCAGCCAGTGCAGAAGGACGGAATAGCATCAGACTCTGTCACTAGCTCATAAATGATGTCATCCATAGCGCGATGATCGCCCAAGCTAAATTGCTCAGAATCTTGCTGGTCATCTTGGCTGGCTTGATAACCGCCTGGCGAGGTTTTAGAGCCTGCGCTAATTTGCGACACCCCCAAGCTTAATAATTCGCGTCTAAGCTCTGCGCTTTCACGGGTACTCATAATCAGTCCGGTATAAGGCACAGCTAAGCGGGTAATAGCCACAATACGCTTAAAGCATTCATCATCCACTTCAAACGGCGGCTTTTCTGACAAACTTGAGCCGTGGGCCGGTTCAATGCGCGGGAAGGAAATCGTATGTGGGCCAACGCCACAATCAAGTTCTAGTTGCTTGGCATGCGCTAATAAAGCCAGTAATTCAAACTTGTGATCATACAAGCCAAACAAGGCGCCAATGCCAACATCATCAATGCCTGCTTCCATCGCGCGGTGCATGGCATAGAGGCGATATAAGTAATCTTTCTTCTTGCCCTTGGTATGCACAGTTTCATAAGTCGGGCGATGATAAGTTTCTTGGAAACACTGATAAGTACCAATGGCCGCCGTTTTTAAAATGGCAAAGTCACTGGTATCCATAGGCGCGCAGTTAACATTTATTCGGCGAATTTCGCCGCTGTCACCATGCTTGACGCTATACATAGTAGCAATGCTGTCGACTATGGCGTTGACGTTATTACGGGGATGCTCGCCATACACAGCTAAAATGCGCTTGTGGCCCATGGCTTCAAGCACTTCAACTTCTTTAACTATTTCATCTTGTTGTAGGGTTTTGCGTTTTAACTCATGGTTATCGGCATTAAAGCCGCAATAACTGCAAGCATTGGCGCAATGATTCGACACATATAAGGGCGCAAACAACACAATGCGATTGCCATAAATGGTGTTTTTAATGTCGCGGGCAATGGCGAACATTTGCTGTTCAAGCTCACAGTCTTGATTTTGTAACAGTACGGCTGTGTCTTCTAGGGTCAGACCTTCACATAGACGCGCTTTGGTTAATACGGCTTGAACCTGAGCTTGGCTCGGGGCGGTATTGGTGTTGAGCAGTTCCCATATTTTATCCTCTTGGATGAAACTAACGCTGGGATCATAAATGGGTTGTTTTAAGTCATGATGGGCTGACATAGAAAAATCTCACAGATAAAAATGGGCGGTACTATCGGCATGCTCTGGACGGCATGCCGATAGCGATACATCAAGGCTAGTTAGCTTGGCTTTTGGCTATTGGCATTCACCGCCACGATTTCTTGCTCCACCCATAATGGGGTGTATTCAGCCGCATCGTGATAAGGCACATTGCCGTGGATCATCATGGCCTTAAAGTCATCGAAACGATAAACCGCTAAGAACAAGTGCACGGGTAAGAAGGCTGTTAAGATTAAGCCTGAAACAAGATGGATCATGCCTAAGCTGTAACCTAAATCGCGTGGCATTACGTGCGGCACTAACCATAAGGCAATGCCTGAAATGATGAGTAAAGTGCCGCCAATTAACACGCAGGCGCCAAACAGTTTTTGGCCTGAGTTGTACTTGTTCATAGGTGGAACCGGAACTTTTTTACCCAGTAAGAACTTCTGTGGGTAGCCACCTAACACCATGAACCATTTAACGTCGCGCATGGAAAAGCTGAATACGCGCGCAATAAATAGCACGACTCTATCAAAGGCCATCACAGTAAAGGCCACGGCATCGAGCGCCATCACTACCCCAGCTATGATATGAATATCAAAGGTTAACTGCATGGCGGTTTGCGACAGGGGCTTGAAAAATAACATCAAACCCGTGACGGCCAGAGGTAAAAAGCTTAATAGCAAAATGTAGTGAAAAATCCGAACGTTGAGCGGATGTTTTAAGATTGGGCGAGTATCGTGATGCATGATGGCCTCCTTAAGAATTCAACTTAGTACGATCAACAAAATGGGTGTGGAGTAAATCGTGGGACATGTGTCCTAATGGCTCTCCACCAAATTCTTGATAATATTTAGTCACCGCTGGGTTTGCATGACTCACCCGTAATTTGGCGATGGCATCATCTTTATACAGGCCTTGAGCGCGCGCCTTGATATAGTCATTTCGCTTGGCAATGCGGTTAGATATCCAGCCGATGGGCAGAGCTAATACCGCGATAAATGCGCCGCCAATGGCCATAAAGCGGCGACGGGATAAGAAAAAGCTGTCTTCAGCAAATTCGTGAGTTTTTCTAGTCATAACATAATCCCTTAAATATTACCGACCCAAGATGAGCCTGAACCATCGATAGGTTGACCGCCGCCATTGACGCAGCCGCCAGCGCAGTTCATGACTTCAATGAAATGATAAGGCGAGGTACCCGCCATGATGTCGCGTAACATTGGCGTTATGTTGTTACCCATGTCGTGCACTACGGCTAAGTTGATGGTGACTTCCTGACCTAACTCATTATCAAATAAAGTCACTGAGGCTTGTTTAACGCCATCAAGGCCGCGCACTGGCTCAAGTTCAAGTTTCGCCATTTCAGTGCCAGTTAATACCTTATGAGCGGTACGAACGGCCGCTTCCATCACGCCGCCTGTGTTACCAAAAATAGTGCCAGCGCCTGTGTATTCAGAGAACAAGCTATCGCCGTCATAATCTGGGGTCGTGGCTAAATCGATTTCAAGCAGCTTAAGCAGTTCAGCCATTTCGCGGGTGGTAAGCACGGCATCAATATCTTGATAAGGCGCGGCATTGCTGCCTTGAGCTTGATGATATTGCCACGCAGAGTTAAATTCTGGACGTGAGGCTTCCAGTTTCTTAGACGTACAAGGCATAACCGCAACCGTGAAGATTTTCTCTGGCTGCATATCGTAAATCTTGGCGCCATAAGTCTTAGCGACTGTGCCTGCCATTTGCTGTGGTGATTTAGCCGTCGATAAATGTGGCAGCAGCGCTGGATACTGAGTTTCTAAATAGCGCACCCAGCCTGGGCAGCATGACGTAAATTGCGGTAATTTACCGGCATCTGGGTCGCCATTAACATTGGCGTGCAGGCGATGAATAAACTCTGAGCCTTCTTCCATGATGGTTAAGTCGGCGGCAAAGTTACAATCAAAAATGTTAAAGCCAGCTTGGTGCATAGCGCCATAGAGCTTCTTAGTGACTAATTCACCTTGTGGAAAACCAAATTCTTCACCAATGGCAACGCGCACCGCTGGGGCAATAATACCGACCACTTTGGTGGCTGGGTCATTGAGTTTTTTAATCACAGTTTCTAGGGCACTGTGGGTTTCAACAATGGCGCCAAATGGGCAGTTGATTAGGCATTGGCCGCAGCTTAGGCACTTTTCTTTATCTATGGAGTGAACGGCGCCTTCATTGCCGTCGATGGCATTGGTTGGGCAGAACTTTTTACAAGCATCACAGCCTTTACACTTGGACGCCTGGATCTCGATCAGTCCTTGGATTTCTCCTGGTTGATAGCTAGTCGCTGTCATAGCAATATGCGTTCCTTATTTTTATTTTATTCATTGCCTAAGCAGCATGGAACGGCCACTTAGTGAGGTCTTTAAGCTACGACAGTGTAGAAAAATGCGTTAAGGGTAAACTTGCTTAACGTCAATGAATTGACTCGATTCAACATTTTTTAGAAGAATTTAGATATTTATCGGGGTGCTAATGCGATGAAAATTAACCAATTTAGAGTTTATGGCTTAATGCTGGTGGCAATTTGTATAAAAATAGGGGCATTTTGTCCCACCTTGTGAACCCGCAGCTATGGGGTTAGGTTGAACTAAGGTGGTTTTGGCGATTATTGCGAAACGATTGGCGAAAAAGTGGTCAGGATTGAGTGACAAGCAAAAGCAAAAGGGGGCTAATAGATAATAAGCAAGGCTTAAGAGAGGTATCTTAAGCCTTGCATTACATTCAATTAATACTGAGCGAGCGCATCTTGCAAGCTTGGATAGAAGGTTAATACACCCTCTATCGGTTCAATCTTGGCTCTGGCTAAGGTGCGCAGCGGTTGAAATTGCAGCTCACAAATCAGCAGATGGGTTTGATTGTGTCGGCATAAATCAATCAGCTTAGTTAAGGCGGCTAAGCCGCCGGCATCGAGTAAGGTCACGCCTTCTAATTGTAAAATCAGGGTATGCTTGTTATCGCTAAGACGAGCGATTTCACCAAAGACGTTTTCGGCCGCGGCAAAAAATAGTGGGCCATCAATCCTTAGTACACTGACATCATCATCGAGTTTTTGACTCATATCTTCAGACACATAGCGCTTGTCATGACGAATATCGCGGGTGCGGGTCATTTCTGCCAAATCTTTCATAAAGAGTAAGGCGGCTAAGGCGATGCCCACACTAATGGCGATGACCATATCAAACATCACAGTTAAGCCAAAGCACACTAAAAATACTGTAACGTCACTCATAGGCGCCGTTTTTAATAAATGCACGGCTTTATGGGCTTCACTCATGTTCCAGGCTACTACTAACAATAAGGCGGCCATGGCTGACATAGGTACAAAGGCCAAGATATTAGCGAGCGCCACTAAGGCGAGCAAGACGACTAATGAATGCACTACGGCTGAAATGGGGGATTGGCCGCCAGATTTTACGTTCGCTGCGCTGCGAGCAATGGCCGCCGTTGCAGGTATGCCGCCAAAAAATGGCGCAATGATATTACCTAAGCCTTGGCCGAGTAATTCACTGTTAGCGCTGTGGCGTTTACCTGTCATGCCATCAAGCACGACAGCGCACAATAAGGATTCAATGGCGCCAAGCATGGCAATGGCAAAGGCGGATGGCAGCAGGGCTTGAATCAAGCTTAAGTTAATAGTGAGCGGCGTATTATCTGGGCCTGCCTGTAACCATGGCCATTCAAACGAAGGCAATACTGGCGGAATACCAAAACCTGTGGTGCCATCGGCTAAGGTGTAGTGAAAGCGGCTGCCTATGGTTTCAATATCCTGCCCATATTGATTCAGCAATAAGGCCAGTAAACTGCCGATAATGACAGCGGGTAAATGGGCTGGCACTGGCAATTTTAATTTAGGCCACAACAGCATGACGGCTAAGGTCACTAAGGCGACAACTAAGCTTGGCCAGTGACTGCTAGGCATAGCTTCCGCTAAGGCCGAAATTTTCTGCCAGTAATGCTCAGGCATTTCGCTGATAGTTAAACCAAAAAAATCTTTTAGCTGCAAGGTGGCGATAACCACACCAATACCCGCGGTAAAGCCTAAGGTAATGGATTCTGGAATGTATTGAATCAAGCGGCCAAGGCGCATCATGGCCATCAAAACTAAAATGATGCCAGACATCACGGTTGCCATTAATAGCCCCGCCAGTCCAAATTGTTGCGCAATCGGATACAGCAAAACCACGAAGGCCGCGGTTGGCCCAGAAATACTTAAACGCGAGCCGCCAGTAAAGGCAATGACAACGCCGGCAATAATGGCGGTATATAAGCCGTATTGCGGCGGCACGCCGCTGGCAATCGCGAGCGCCATGGCTAAGGGGATGGCAATAATCCCGACGGTAATCCCGGCCAAAATGTCTTTAGCAAATTTAGCCTTGTTATAGCTGGAATTGAGGCATGCATCTCGAAAAGCAAAACCGAGTTGCAGTGAAAAAAGGTGAGCTCTATGTGGCACTGTGTTTACCTTATGGCCGATGAAATTATAAACAGTGAAGCGGGTAACAAGTGTAGTTAGCAAAATCTTACGGCAATGTGAGGCCTATCGCACTTTGGTTAATGGCAATCTAATTATTTTTAACTGCGTGGGTGCTTACGGGTGAAGTTTGTACTCGGGGCTGATTAGCTGTCTATAAAGTGGTTTGCGAATGTTTGTTGCTTGAGACTCGATATTACAGATAAGACATGCCGCTTTATTGGGGTGACAGTATGTAAATGAAAGAACCCAAATGAGAGTGCTTTAATGAAAGCACTTAAATGAAAGCACTTAGATGAAAGTAGTCAAATGTCAGTGGCGCCAATCGATGAAGCCGAACCGGGAAATAGCTGCGCGACTGAGCACGTAAACTAAGCACAGTCGCGCAACTCTAATTAGGGGGCTTAAACAATTGGCAAGCCCCCAAATCAGCGCTTAGTCTTTTGACTCTAGGCCACCTAGCACGTCAATCAGAGCCTTCATAAAGGCCACTAACTCGCCGCTCATTAAGCTGAAATCAGCATCTAAACGCACCATAGGATCTTCATCATTGACATCATCTGTGCTCGCTCTAAATTCTTCTGAGAATTTAAGGCGCTTAACGCTGGTATCTGATTGCAGTAAAAAGGCAATGGACTGCTCAAAATGCAGCGCTAACTTATGCACTTGCTTGCCGGTTTCTAAGTGCGCCAGCACTTCGGCTTCTTGCAGATTTTGCTGCTTAAAGCGCACTATGCCGCCTTCATCGGCAATGGATTTAAGCTCAGCTTCATCTTGCATCACAAATGGCGCTGGGGCATGGCCTTGAGCTAACCAAGTGGTTAACTGCTGCTCAACTGGCACAGTGAATGTCACAGGAATAACCGGCAAGCTGCCTAACGCTTTACGCAACAAGGCTAATAATTCTTCGGCTTTAGTGGCGCTAGAGCTGTCGACTAAGATCAGTTGCTCATCTAATAAAATCAGCGCTTGGGTTTGGCTGCGACGAGAAAACGCGCGCGGCAATAAAGTGGTGGTCACTTCATCTTTAAGCGCATCTTTTTCTTTCTTGGTGACTTTTCGCTGTTCGGCTTGCTCAATTAACGCCACTTTCTCATCAATGGCTTCTTTCACCACTTGGCCTGGCAGAATTTTTTCTTCTTTGGTAGTGCTAATTAAAAATCGGTTATTAGCGCAATGCACTAAGGTTTGGCCATGTTTACCAAAGGCCTTTGAAAAACCAAATTTGCTGACATCTTGGCTAGTACAAGGGCTAAAGCTGAATTCCGCCAAGGCTGTTTCAAGTACGGCTTCGTCGGTGGTAAAAGGTTTATTGAAACGATAAAGGGTCAGGTTTTTAAACCACATAGCACAGGTATCCATAGCGAAATAATGGCGCAGTTTACGCCAGACCATAAAGAGGGTAAAGCCAACCTTAGGCTGATAAGACGATCCGCCCGTAAAAGCACCTAGTTTTGTGCCCATTTACTATGCCGTTTGGCATGGCAATTATGTCGAATTAAGCCATATTTATTGGTTTTCACAGATTAAGACTTTAATAAATAAGGCGTTGCTTAATAAAGTTTTAGCGAAAATTTAAACCTGACATAAAATTGTAATGAAGCTGTTGCATGATGCAGACAGTTAAAAAAACAAAACAAACTTGCTTTAAAGGATGATGATAATGAAACAGTTCACTAAAACGCTAATCGCGACCTCATTAGTAACGTTAACTATGGCCTCTGCCCAAGCCGCTGATCCTCTGACTGTTTATGGTAAGTTAAATGTTACCGCCCAATCTAATGATGAGAAGGGTGAGGAAACGACCACTATCCAAAGTAATGCCTCACGCTTAGGTGTTATGGGGGCGTATGAAATCAGCTCAGATTTAGAAGCGTTTTATACCTTGGAATATGAAGTGGATACCGGGGCCGAGACCAGTGATAACTTTACTGCTCGCAATCAGTTTGTCGGCTTACGCGGTAACTTCGGTGCATTCTCAGTCGGTCGCAATGATACATTATTAAAAGTGTCACAAGGCGGCGTAGATCAATTCAATGATTTATCTGGCGACTTAAAAAATCTGTTTAAAGGTGAAAACCGCTTAGCGCAAACTGCCACTTATTTAACTCCAACTATGTCGGGTATTACTTTAGGTGTGACGTATGCCGCTGAAGGTGATGCTGCACAAGAAGATGAAAATGGTTTCTCGGTGGCGGCTATGTATGGTGATAGCAAATTAAAATCAACGCCAATTTATGCCGCGCTGGCTTATGACTCTAAAGTCAAAGGCTATGATATTTTGCGTGCCAGCGTTCAAGGTAAAATTGTTGGGGTAGTGCTGGGCGGTATGTATCAGCAGCAAGAAAAAACCGTGAATGGTGATATGAAAAATGGTTACTTGTTCAGTGCGGCTTACGATATTAATGCTGTGACCTTAAAGGCTCAGTATCAAGACATGGAAGATTTAGGTGAGAGCTGGTCGGCAGGCGCCGATTACAGCTTGTCTAAACCGACTAAGTTATTAATGTTTTACACTGACCGCTCTTATGATATGGCCTCACGTGATAACGATAAGTACTTTGGTGTAGGTCTTGAGCATAAGTTTTAATGTGCGCTTGCTATTAATCGGCATGGTTTGAACCTTAGCGATTAATACCGCGAAACTTAAGTTAAGTCATAAAAAAAGGCCCTACGGGCCTTAATTAGATGGTCCGCCTCACCCCTAAGCTAAGCTTAGGGTTAGGCAAACAAAGAGGCGAACCATCATGTCTACTATTAAAGTAATTGGGATCGATTTAGGCAAATCTTCTTTTCATCTTGTTGCTCATGACTATAGCGGTCGAGAGCAATTTCGAAAGCATTTATCTCGCGCAAAACTTATTGAGTTTTTAGCTCAAATACCCGCAACAATCATAGCTATGGAGTCATGTGGTGGCTCACATTGGCTCGCTCGAAAGTGCCAGTCTTTTGGGCACGAAGTTAAACTCATTCCTCCGCAGTACGTTAAACCTTACGTTAAAACTAATAAAAATGATTACATCGATGCTGATGCAATAGCGGAAGCATCAACACGCCCATCGATGCGCTTTGTTGGTGTTAAAACTGAAACTGCTCAGGTTATCTCAGTGATCCAACGTATTCGTTCTAGTTACGTAAAAGAGCGTACCGCGTGCATGTCCCGTATTGGAGCTATCTTGCTTGAATTTGGTATGAGCTTCCCTAAAGGGCATAGCAAGATGAAGAGCCTATTTCAATGGCTTGCTTATAGTAAAGAATCTATTCCTCAGATGTTAATGCAGGAGTTGATTGAGCATCACGAATACTATTTACAGCTTAATGAGCGTATTGCAGGTCAAGATAACAAGCTGAAACAGCTTGTCGAGCAAAATGAAGATGCTCAACTGCTTAAATCTATCCCAGGTGTGGGAAATTTAACAGCGAGTCAGTGTTTAGCGGATATCTCCGATGTGGGTCACTTTAAAAATGGACGACAGTTAGCCGCCTGGATAGGGCTTGTCCCACATCAATACTCAACTGGCGGCAAAACCACGCTTTTGGGGATAAGTAAGCGCGGCAACAAAGCGTTGAGGACGTTATTCATCCATGGTGCACGGTCGATTTTATCAAGGCCAGAGGTTGCAGTCGCTGTTTTTGGTGAATGGATTTTGGAGTTAAGAGCCAGAAAGCCATTTAACGTAGCGGTTGTCGCTTTGGCGAATAAGTTAGTGCGGATAGCGTGGTCAGTGTTATCGACCAAGCAAGCATTTGAAGTAAGAGTTTAAGCCGAGTTTGCAGATGATAAAAAAGATGGCAGAACGGTCAGACCACTAGATTGAAGACCTGACATAAAAAACAGCAACGCAGTATGCTTTGGGCTTTTTGAGGACAATCTAGCGCGGAACTCATCGTGGAGCGGGTGGTAGCACCTAATGAAGACTCCGAATACATTAGCGCAAACCAACCTCGTTATCGAAAATATCATTTGCAATAACGAGGCGGACCATACATTTTTATGGCAAGCCTCAAAGTCTTGGTTAGCTAAATGCTAAGGTTTAATTGACTTGGTCATAAATGCTAAAGACATTCGCGCCATGAATATCGTAAACTTGGCCAGACATTCATATTAATGTCATAAAATTGTCTAATAATGCTCATAAACCCAAAGTCGAAAAAATACTTATGCCAGCAAGAATTTTGATTGTTGAAGATGAACTCGCCATACGTGAAATGTTGACTTTTGTTCTTGAACAGCATGGTTTTATCACATCTGAAGCGGATGATGTTGAGTCAGCGCTGTCAATGATGACAGAACCTTACCCAGATTTAATTTTGCTCGATTGGATGCTACCAGGCGGTAGTGGTATTCAAGTGGCTAAGAAAATTAAGCAAGATGAATATTCGCGTCAAATCCCCATCATAATGCTAACCGCTCGTGGTGAAGAAGAAGATAAGCTCAAAGGTTTAGAAGTCGGCGCCGATGATTATGTGACTAAGCCATTTTCACCTAAAGAGCTGGTGGCGCGGATTAAAGCGGTACTGCGCCGCAGCGCGCCCACTCGTTTAGAAGAAGCCATTGAAGTCAACGGGTTGTCGTTAGATCCAGTGTCGCATCGAGTTAACGTCGGTGAACATGTGCTCGACATGGGGCCCACTGAATTTAGATTGCTGCACTTTTTCATGACTCATCCTGAGCGCGTTTATAGCCGCGAACAGTTGCTGGATAATGTCTGGGGCACCAATGTGTACGTTGAAGATCGCACCGTTGATGTGCATATTCGGCGTTTACGTAAGGCGCTTGAGAGTCATGGTCATGATAGCTTTATTCAAACCGTGCGCGGGGCTGGCTATCGTTTTTCAACCCGAGTGTAGAGCAATTACTTGCGCGGCGCGGCCGCGACAAGTTAGGACCGCTAATGTTTGATTCCTATTCTGGTTATCGATTAGTTGGCCGCATTATTTTACTGTTAATTTTGATAGTAGTAGTGGGCTTATTATTCGACTCTCTTGCCTCAGTATTATTAGTCAGTGCCAGCGTGTGGTTGATATGGCATTACCGTCAATTAATGCGGCTTAATTATTGGTTGTGGCGCGATAAAAGACTCACGCCGCCGCAAGGGCGCGGCAGCTGGGAAGGCGTCTTTAATGGTATTTATCGACTGCAGCAAAAGAATCGCAAAAAAATCAGTCAATTAATGGCGATATTAGGCCGATTTCGTCAAGGGGGGGAAGCCTTACCCGATGCTGCGGTCGTCTTAGATGCGGATAGAAATATTTTATGGTGTAACCGCTTAGCGCAATTATTACTTGGGCTTGAGTGGCCCAAAGATAAAGGTCAACGCTTAGATAATCTGCTGCGCCATCCAGATTTCATTCAATACATTAATCATGAAAACTATAACCTGCCGCTGGAGTTACCTTCTCCGATTGCCGATGGCAAATTACTGGAACTGCGATTAATTGCTTATGGTGATAGTCAGTTATTGCTGATAGCTCGCGATATCAGCCGTATTCGCCAACTTGAAAGCATGCGCCGCGATTTTGTTGCTAATGTTTCCCATGAATTAAAAACGCCGTTAACTGTATTGCAAGGCTATGTCGAAGTAATGCAAAGCATGGCGGAAGACGATGATATTAATCAACGCCCGCTTAAATTGATGCAGCAGCAAACTGAGCGTATGGGGCACATGATTGAACAGTTACTGACGTTATCGCGCATTGAAGCGGCTGAAGACAGTGATTTAAGGCAGCAGGTTGATATGGATAAACTGCGCGCGTTACTTGAACAAGAAGCGCAGGCCTTATCCCTTGAACAGCATAAGATTGAGTTTGATTGGCAGCCTGGCCTGTGGGTGCTTGGTGATAGCGTACAGATGCAAAGCGCGTGCTCTAACTTACTGACTAATGCTATTCGCTACACCCCCGTAGGTGGCAGCATTAAAGTCAGTTGGCAGCGAGTTTATCAAGGTGCGCGTTTTTACGTACAAGATTCTGGTGAGGGCATAGCAAGAAAGCATATATCGCGTTTAACTGAGCGTTTTTATCGCGTCGACAGCGCGCGCTCGCGCCATACTGGCGGCAGTGGTTTAGGGCTTGCAATCGTTAAACACGCGCTTAATCATCATCATAGTCAGTTAGACGTGGTCAGTGCTCTTGGCAAAGGTAGTCAGTTTAGTTTCACTATTTCGCATCAATTACTGACAGCGCCTGGAACATTAACTGCGGAAAATTCGCCGAGTGTCATATAAGTGTCATGACTCAGTCATAGACTTGTCATGTTGAACTTGGATAGTGGCTGTAACAACATCACTAAACTGTAATCTCGGAGATAACGATGAAATTGAATAAGCTGATTAGTGCCATAGCCTTTACTGCAACAGGATTGTTTTCAACAGCGTCAATGGCGGCTCTCGATCCTAACTTAGCTAGCTACGAAAAAACCAGTGGTGTTTCAGGTAACTTATCTTCAGTAGGTTCAGATACCTTAGCCAACATGATGACCTTATGGGCTGAAGAATTTAAGCACATTTATCCTAACGTAAATATTCAAATTCAAGCCGCAGGTTCATCGACTGCGCCGCCAGCCTTAACCGAAGGTACTGCCCAGTTTGGCCCAATGAGCCGCAAAATGAAGCCAAATGAAGTTGAAGCCTTTGAAAAGCATTTCGGTTACCCACCGACTGCCATTCGAGTCGCCATCGACGCCTTGGCGGTATTCGTGCACAAAGATAACCCTATCAAAGGGCTAAGCATTGAAGATCTCGACGGTATTTTCTCATCGACCCATAAGTGCGGTGATACTAACGTGACTCGTTGGGGACAACTAGGCTTAAGCGGTAACTGGGCTGATAAAGATATTCAATTATATGGTCGCAACTCAGTCTCTGGCACTTACGGTTACTTTAAAGATGAAGCCTTATGTAAAGGTGACTTTAAGCCCAATGTGAACGAGCAGCCAGGTTCAGCCTCTGTGGTGCAGTCAGTTTCTCAGTCTCTGAACGCTATTGGTTATTCAGGCATAGGTTATAAGACTGCCGGCGTTAAAGCCGTTGCCATCTCTAAAAAGGGTGACAAGTATGTGGAAGCTACCGCTGAGAACGCAGTAAACGGTACTTACCCATTATCGCGTTACTTATACGTGTACATTAACAAGGCACCGAATAAGCCATTATCACCAATGGACAGAGAGTTCGTGCGTTACATGTTATCTAAAGAAGGCCAAACCGTGGTTAAGAAAGACGGTTATGTGCCAGTGCCTGCCAGTGTAGTCAATAAAGATTTAGCGGCACTGGGATTATAATCTAGTGTCTAACTAATGACTTAGCTAGTTAGCTTATGTACTTAAACCTCCTGCGGGAGGTTTTTTTATGGGTTGAAACCTAGCGCTAGTTACTAAGCCGTGATTGCTGAGGTTACATCTGTGGTTTGAATCATTGGTTTGAATCGGTAGCTTGTATTGATAGTTTGATCACCTGCGTTGATATTTTTATCGAAAGTCACAGGCAAAAAAATGGCGACCAATTAGGTCGCCAACAGTTCAAAAGTTCGGAACTAATGATGATTGCGCTAGAAATCATCTGAAGGGAGGATGATGAACGATGAAACACATTAAATGATTCGGTTCATATATTCAGACCGGGCTTATTAGGATTAGTTCAGCGAAAAAGAATAATTTTTTAATTTATTTTCAATTCATGATATCTTTCTTTTTAAGCTCATGATTTTTAAGTTAAATATATTTAGTGGTGTTTGCGATTTATTATTGCCAGCCAATAATTTCTTGGCCAAAAAATGCCATAAAAAAAAGCAACCGTTAAGGTTGCTTATTGACTCATAGTAAGTCGAGGGGGACCGCGCTAGAAGTCCCAGGGAGAATGATGAACACAAGAAACTAAATCTGTTGTTCATAGTATTTGAGTCATAGCTAAAGGTTTAGTTCACTACTGGATGCGTTTTTTTGATATTATTTTTTCACCATTGATTTGGTTATGTTTATTTTTAGAATTTTTAGCACAGAGACTTTTTAAAGTGATGGCAGACCATCGAGTGATGGCTTTTTTGTGATGGCAATATTCTTAAGTCAATTTTTTAGTCACGAACATAGTCGCTGTGATACTTGCGCTCGTTATTACCAACAGTCAGCGCCAATCGATATCTGCATTTTCTCGTTAACGTGAGAGTGGCGGTCTGGTTCCGAGGGAGAACTATTTTGATAGAAAACCAGCAATACCAAGATAACACTGAGCCTTTTTCTGGGGATTTTTCTGATTGGATCCAGACATTAACCTTATTGGATGGTGACGCCCAAGCTCAGTGCTTTGCCGAAATGCTTGATGAAGCTGAGCCGGGCTTTATCGCCTTGGCGCTGGAATCCTTACCGCGCGAGCAGCGTCTTGACCGTTGGCAGCAAATTGATGGTTTGGCGCGAGTCGCTGTCCTGACTATGATGCGCTCCGATCCTCGACAGAGTATTTTGAATTTACTCGATGACGATGAGGTCGATTTACTCTTTGCGATGTTATCGCCAGAAGAGTTGATTGATTGGAGCGATACCCTCCCCGAAGCGTTAGTTGATCGCGCGCTGCAACAAATGGGCAATCGTCAGCGCGAACGCTATGAAATTTATGATCAATTTAACGAGTCACAAGTGGGTCGTTATGCTGATCACCGCATGTTAGTGCTCAGTGATTCTGCCAATGTGGCCCAGGCACAACGCTTTTTTCGCCGAATTGCCTTAGATTGCGGTGATAACGTGTTTATTACTGATATAGATGATAAATACATAGGAACTGTATCGCGGCAAATGATCTTTAAAGCCGATGGCGACGTGGCCTTAGTGAGCTTAATTGATGAAGATAAGCCGGTGTTAGCCGCCGACACAGGCCTGTTTGATGCCGCCGAATATTTGCAGCACAGCAATGAAACCGAAATGCCTATTTTAGCCGAAGACGGGCAATTGCTCGGGCGCTTGAGCTTACGCGTTGCGACCGAAATTATTCGTGAGCATTTAGAATCACAGTTAATGGCCGGCGCCGGTTTAAAAGAAGACAACGACTTATTTGCGCCAGTATTAAAGAGTGCGCAGCGGCGCGCAGTTTGGCTGGGGATTAACTTACTCACCGCCTTTTTAGCCTCAGCCACAATTAGCTTGTTTGAGCCAGTATTAGCTCAAGTAGTGGCCTTAGCGGTATTAATGCCTGTGGTTGCCTCTATGGGCGGTATTGCTGGCAGTCAATCATTAACCTTAATGATCCGCGGTATGGCCATGGGGCAAGTATCACGTGGTAACTTGTGGCCATTAATGCGCAATGAAATCGGCATCAGCATAGTTAATGGGGTGGTGTGGTCGATTGTGATTGCTTGTGTGGCGGCGTGGTGGTTTGCTGACCCCTCGTTAGGTTTTATTATCGGCTGCGCCATTATGATTAACTTGCTTGCGGCTGCTGCTTCTGGGGTGCTTATTCCGATGATTTTGGACAAATTTAACCAAGATGCTGCGCTTTCAGGTTCAGTCATTCTGACAACTGTAACGGATGTGATTGGCTTTTTTAGCTTTCTAGGTTTGGCGACTTGGATATATCTCTAAGGCAACAGTGAGTTTTTTGAGGCAAAGATGGTAGGCATTTGCTAGACTCTGCCATCATTTTTTTAGGCCCATTGTTGCGACGAGTTCACAATGTCACTTGCTGACCAATATACATACATTGAAACCCAAGATCTTGACTTAATAAGACAAGCTGCCGCCTTGATAGATAACCGCGATGACAATGCGCATCCCTTAGATCATCAAGGCTATTGTTTATCTCGAGCCGTCATAGTGGCGTTGGCGCCATCGGGGCAATTAGTCGGATGCGCGGCAATTAAGCAAGGGGAGGGCGATGTAGCTGAAATGGGCTACTTAGTGGTTCACCCTGATTTTCGTCGCCAAGGGATAGCGCAGCGTTTAACGCAAGAGCGTGTTAGCAGGGCTAAAGCTTTAGGGATAAAGCTGTTGTGGGCAACAGTAAGAGATGAGAATCTTGCCAGCAAAGCCAATCTTAATAAAGCGGGCTGGCAATTCTGGCACAGTTTTTATAGTGCGCGTGGTACAGGTAATATTATTGATTGGTTTTATTTGCCCTTGCATGATGATGTTAATGTTGACGCCTTAATGCAGTCCTTAGTGGGCGACAGGCTTATTGTTTCTTAATTGATTGATCTGATTGCCTATTAGTTAAATTTTGGCTGATTTGCCTGTTTTAACGATACGCCAGCCTAGGCATAAGGTAAAATCGCGCTATTTTTCACATTGGATGTTTTGATATTTATGACTCATTTTACTAAGCCGTTGTTGTTACTTGCTTTCATGGCCTTGCCTGCCACAGCTGCTGAATTCAATTTAGGGTTAAATGACGATGTAGTGGCTGCAGAGTTAATTGCACCTATAGCCAAAAATGCCAATGCTGGCATTAATTACATTTATGGCGATGATGAAGGTTATCTCTTACAAGCTACAACACATGTGACCCACGATGCGGGTGTTCATCACATGGAGTTTGGTCTGCAGTACTCGCAGTTATGGTCGCTCACTAGCCCTGATGGCAATATGTTAGCCATTGGTGGTCGATATGCCGTTGATTTAGGTTCTAAATTATCTTGGCACGCGGCGGGTTACTATACGCCATCAGTATTGGCCTTTGGTAAGCTCGATGGTCATTACGAAGCCGATACCAAGGTTCAATATGACTTGACGCCGCAACTTGGTTTTTATGTGGGCTATCGCTATATGCGCTTTAAGTATGAGCGCGTGGCTGATAACACTTTTGACTCAAGTTTTTATCTCGGCATGAAAGTACGATTTTAAGTCCAAGCCGAAATGATAAAGGCCAGTGCGAACACTGGCCTTTATCGTTTTAAAGCTGTTTTTTGAATTCTGAGATTGATAACAGCAATGATTTCAATCACTGCCATTAGAAGAATTAGCTTTTAGCGTTTTTTTGGTAAATGCCAATCTCCATATCATCAAAGTAACGTTTCTTTCCTGAGCGCTGTCTGGGTTTGATCTTCTTCTGCCGCCCCTTGCTTGTTTGTTCCCAAGGTTCCT
Organism: Shewanella sp. SNU WT4; assembly: GCF_006494715.1. Classification (NCBI taxonomy): domain Bacteria; kingdom Pseudomonadati; phylum Pseudomonadota; class Gammaproteobacteria; order Alteromonadales; family Shewanellaceae; genus Shewanella; species Shewanella sp. SNU WT4. Next base: position 3,306,774 of record NZ_CP041151.1, on the reverse strand, counting down.
GCTCATCGAAGTCTTTGTACTGAGACATATTTCTATCCAAAAAAATGCACTATTGCGTTAATAAGTTTATTTTTTTTAGAGGAACAGGAAAGTGATAAATTTTTGCTCTCAGTGATAATTTTTTTCACTGACTCAGCTAAGAAGCAATTTAACTGAGTCAGAGAGACGTTAATGGCGCCAATCATCCATTTCACTAGTCTTAACGCGCAAGTTAGCGTGATGCTAGCTAACCATAACTATGTGGATTAGATGCGGCGCATACGGCACACAAACATAGCATCGCTATCGGCCTCATAAGGCCAAATAGTTAACATCTGACTGGCTTCACCTGTAAACGGGTGAGCTATGGTTTCAATGCTAAATTCAGGGTGCTGGGCTAAAAATGCCTTAACGACCAGCTCGTTTTCAGCGGCGGCCACTGAGCAAGTGGCATAGACTAAGACGCCGCCGGCCTTAACTGCGCGGCTACAGCGAGTCAAAATATCAAGTTGTAGCTGAGGCTTTTCATCAACCACGGCTTGAGTATCTAGCCAACGCATATCTGGGTTGCGTCGCCAAGTACCAGTGCAACTGCATGGAGCATCGACCAATACGCCATCAAAGCTGCCGGCTGCAACAGGTAATTCATCACTGCGCCAGCGAGCAATACTGATGTTGTTAACCTTGGCACGTTTAGCGCGTTTGATTAATTCATCAAGTGCGTGCTGGCGAATATCAGAGGCTACTATGCTGCCACCTTGACCTTGCGCTTTCATTAACGATGCTAGCTGTAAGCTCTTGCCGCCGGCGCCACTACAAGCATCCCACCATTGTTGGTTAGGTTTAGGGGCACACACTTGGCCAATCACTTGTGAGGCTAAATCTTGGATCTCAATTTTTCCTTGTTGATATTGGCTTATATCATTGAGGTTAATGCTTTTATGGCCAAGGCTTAGGGCATCACTAAAATATTCGCTCGCCTTAGCATCAATGCCTTGCTGTTGTAATTCAGTGACTAAGCTTGCCACGCTAACGCCTTGAGCTCGAGCCCAAATAGGTGGACGACTGGTCATAGCGGCGATTAAGCGGGGTTTATTGTGCTCACTAATTTCTGTGACTTGCCAAAACCATGCAGGAACTAGTTGCTCAAGAGTTAGCGTCACGCCGCTTGGCATGACTTGTTGTAACATTTGCGCTTTTTGCTCAAGAGTCTCGCTTGGCATGTCGGGACATACAAATAAGTCACCTAACTCATGCCAGGCTGTGATTATGTCTTGCCAGGAATGTTGCTCTAACTGGGCGCAGCCACACAATTGCTGAAACCAAAACTTAGGTAATGGTGCTTGCTTACTGACTATTTCGCCATTTGAAAATTGTGCTAACCAACCCCACCATCTAAACATGCTAAATAAGCTTTCACGGATAACTCTTCTGTCTTTGGAACCATGTTTTTTGTTGTCACGAAAATACTGGCCAATTACCCGATCAGCGGGCAGATGAGATGCATGAATATCTGCAAATAAATGTGAAATAGTAACAGCGTAGCTGTAGGCGCGTTTGTGCGAACTCAGAGTAAGAGTTGGTGCGCTTGCAAGGGGAGTTGGATTGCCCATAAATGACCCAGTAACATTAGATGGACAGTCTTAGCTGCCCAAAGAAAATTTAATGGGCAATTGTAGCATTGCCAATAGTAAAGCTCACCCTTAGCAAGCCAGATAGCAAGATTTCTGCTGTTGCGATTTGAGCGTTACTTATATCTGGAGTTAACCCGAGTGATTAGAGTTAGCGCTCTTTAGTCACTAGAGTCAGTGGCATGTTGGTCACGGTACCATTGCCAAGCCTCATACTTAACGCCTTGATAATAGCAATAGCCTATGCTGCCACTGTCTTGATTTTCAATTTCATAGCGCCCGCCTTGTTCAAGACAAAATACCGCTGACGGATTTGCCATACCTATAGTGTTGGCGGGTTGAGTGGGTGTTTGGCTGCAAGCCGCAGTGAGTAAACCACACAGGCCTACTAATGCAATGGAGCGATAATTGGTCATTAAGTTATCCTCAAAATAGCAGTGAATTCAGGGGGTAAGCCGTCATAATAACAGGAGGTTGGCTGAAACTTTAATCAAAAATTTGATAGAGGCTTATGCTTTTTATCAGAAAAAATAGAGTCAAAACGTTAGATGAATCGCAATTAATGGCTATGTTTGTGCCGCATCACGTTCAAATCGGATATAATTTCCGTTTAATGTGTTTGTTTGAGGTTTTATCCATGTCTGCTATGCCAAATTGCCCTAAGTGCAACTCTGAATACACCTATTTTGATGGTAGCCTGTTCGCTTGCCCAGAATGTGCCCATGAATGGGTTGAAGGCGCTGAAACTGAGGCGACTGAGACTGAAAAAGTATACAAGGATGCTAACGGTGCTATCTTGCAAGATGGCGACACAGTGACTGTGATCAAAGACCTGAAACTTAAAGGTTCATCTTTAGTCGTTAAAGTGGGTACTAAAGTGAAGAATATCCGTTTAGTGGATAGCGATCACGATATCGACTGTAAGATTGATGGCTTTGGTGCCATGAAGTTAAAGTCAGAATTTGTTAAGAAAGTTTAACAATAATAACGGGTCCCCATGGACCCGTTTTTTATGGGCAGATTTACGTTATTAGCCCTATACTCGCGCCATTTAGCGTAAAGATTTGTTAGCTCAGTAATGGCTGTAAACGCTGGGCTATGTTGGCAATACTGGCAGCATCGTGATTAATGCTCAGGCTGCGAAAGCCATCCCCTTTAAAGGCTCGATCGAGCTCAATTAACACATGAGTGACGTTGTGCGCTGGCACAAAGGATAGCTCGACTTCTTTCACGCCAAATAAGCTAGTGCGCAGCGGCCGATATTCAAGTTCTTGATAGCAGCCAGAAGCTGAGCGAAATTCGCGCGTATTTAAGTAACCTTTCTCAACGTCTGCTTTAAATAACTGATAGCCGGCATTATTCATGGCTTGCATAAAGGCGGTGGCGACTTCATTGGGGTAGATATACAGAGGGTCTTTGTCACTGGCATCAATCGCCATATCAATATTAAGGCCGGTAGCTAACCACACTTGCGACTGATTAACGCGCGTATCAAGTTGCGTCAGTGGGGTTTCTGGATGCAGAGTCGCTTTAAAGGGGATGCGGCGCTGCTCCTTCGGCGCAATAGTGAATTTGTCGCTAATATGCCAATTTTGCAGCATATGATTGGTAAAATGGTCGCCATTTTCACCTTCTACTTTCACCTTAGTCATTAAGGCGAGATCTAGGCCTGAAATTTCTTGGGCAACATCTCCGCCTATTACTAAAATTTCACCGCTGAATTCTTGTCCTGGATACAAATGCTCGGTATGCAATAAGGTATCGACCTTGGCCGAGCCTATACCAATGGATGCCAGTAATTTTTTAAACATCTCATACTCCTCAGTGTTATTAGTCACAGCCTAATGAAATGCATCGGCGCTGACTAGTACTAAGCGCGATAGTTTTCAATAAGATGATCTACATCGAGTTGAGATAGTGGGAGGACAGTATAGATATAAAAAGAGCCAAGCATTAGTTGCATTGGCTCTGGTGTCTGTTGGCGTTAATGCATTAATCGTTTGATACGATCAAAAATGGCTCTATTGCCGCGCCAAGCGATGATTGTCTAAGACATGCTCAAAATCACTGCGGTATGGATTAATGTCTAAACCACCGCGGCGGGTATAGCGCGCATAGACAGTTAACTTAGTGCAATGGCAAAACTGTTTTAAGTCCATAAAAATGCGCTCGACACATTGCTCATGGAACTCATTGTGTTGGCGGAAAGAAATTAAATAGCGTAATAATTTCTCTCTATCAATCTTAGGTCCTTGATAGCGCACCATCACGCTGCCCCAATCGGGTTGAGAAGTAATTAAGCAGTTAGATTTCAACAGATTAGAGGTCAGAGTCTCTGCCACTACTTGCTTTTTATCTGTGCTATCACTGAGGTAGTCAGGATTAAAACTGTAATCTGAGACTTCAATATCAAGTTCATCTATGCAGTGGCCAGGTAATTCAACCACCCGCTGATGATTAAAGTGCTTAGGCTCAATGATAGAAACTTTTACAGGTTTACCAGCGCATCCACTTAAATCTTTGATTAATGTTTGTTGCAGGTCATCAACCGAGGCAAACTTAGTTTGATTTAGGCTATTAAGGTAGAGTTTAAACGACTTAGATTCGACTAAATTAGGGCTATCAACAGGCAGGACAAACTCGGCGATAGCAACCATAGGCTTACCTTTAGCATTAAGCCAAGAAAGTTCATAACCCGTCCAGATATCTACCCCAGTAAAAGGTAATTCTGCTGTTAAGCCAATGGCTTGACGATTAAGGGCTCTTGGCACGCCTTGCAATAACTCTGGCGCATATTGGTCTTTATAGGTGGTCGCTTGACCTAAAGTTAATCCGGCGAGTTCCTTTGCGCCATGATATGGGTCGTTATGTCGTGTCATTAACAGGTATCCGTGTCAAAATATCGCTAAAGTATACTGCAAATTAGGAATGACTTCAGTGTCCTGTCATAGTCAATTACACGATTTTTTAAAGAGATACACCCACAGTTACCAAGAGCAAATGGGGGAATTACCTCAGTGCTATCCCATGGATATGCCATCACCTTGCATGATTGAACCCTTACCGAGTAATGATTCTCGGGTGCATTGGCAGTGGCAAGCGCAAGAGCCACAAGCCAGCTTTAAAAATATTGAATTAGCTTTAGACATTAGTTTTTGGCCAGATATCGCCAATTTTTACGGCAGTTTTTATGCGGGCACCTTGTATTTTCATAGCGAGCAAGGCGCCGGCGAGTTATTGCAGACTTGGAGTGGCGACGACTTAGAGGCTCTGCAAAAAAATCTGATTGGCCATATCATGATGAAGCAAAAGCTCAAGCAGCCGCTGACATGGTTTATTGGCTTGTTAGCCGATGGCGATCATATGATTACCGTTAATAATCAAGATGGTAGCGTATGGACTGAAGTGCCTGGCCATGAGCAAGAGCAAAAGTTAGCCTCAAGCTTGGCTGAGTATTTAACTCTGTTAACCCCGCGCGTAATGCTGCCGGTGGCGCCAGTTCATGAAGAAATGCCAGAACTTAGCCATCCTGGCATGATTAACCGCTTAAAAGTGATGTGGCACAATTTGACGGGTAAGCATTAATTTCCATGAATGGCTAGGGTTTGAAGTTACTGATGATCCCAAGATAAGTTAGACACTATGCGGCAATCATCGCAGCGAAAGTGAAACATATCTAATAAGGGTTCAGATAACGCCCAATCAGGATTACCACAGCGAGGGCAGGGACGCTCACGCTCAGATTGTTTATCACTGCCGCCTACTCGGTACACATAATAGTAAGTGGGGATTTTAGTTAAAAATTCAACGCGACCACGTAAATCCCATCCTCGGCGAAATAAGTCACTATCCACAGTAGTTATTTCTTTTAAGGCTGCAAATTCAGCGGCGGTTGCTGCCGCCATTTGTAACTCATCACAAGCTTGCCATTCGGTTTGCCAGCGGATCATGCGTTTATGATCGCCATTAAAGGTGGCTGGGATTCGGTACAAAGGAATAGGGCGCAGGTCATCGCCACTGCGAAGTGGTGAGCACATGTGTACATAACTGGTATAGAGTAACTGCCAGCTTGGCGTGTCTGTGCTGGTTTCTTCTGAATTTATGTCTTGGCCTATTAGCTTGGTTCTCGGCGCGAGTATTTTTGCCTCAGTTAAGTGGCTTAACGCTTGCTTTACCCATGGGCTATTGAAGCTGTAATGCAAGCTGTCTTCCTCTGGCAGCAGCAATCTCACTTTAAACTCACCGTCATTAAAGGCGATGGCAAACTCGCGCCCTAACACTTGGCCGTTGGCACGGTAGGCTTCTAATAAACCATTAATGGCTTGCTCAACCGCGGTAAAGCTAGTGTCAGCAAAACATTCAAATCTTAACTCTACGACAAACATTAGGCGCGCTGCTCCAGCTCAGTAATACGTTGTGTTAGTTGTTCTATCATGGTCGTCATTGCTAGTTGCTGCTGCTGTAACTCTGCTATTTGTAGCTCAAGTGACTGAGTCGGCGCCGCTTCAATAGGGTTGATTTGCGGCGCACTCGGTATTTGCGCACGGCTCGTTATCTCATCACTCGCTAATTGTTTAAATGCCTGTAAGCCTTTAACTAATACTGGCATGGGCATTTTTATCTTAGCTTTTAATAAGGCTAAACTTGGGGTCTTGCCTGCTTGATGCAGTAAGCAGGCTTGATTGATCACTTGTTCGAGTGGGCTCATAAGGAATTGAGAGATAAAAATATAATGCCTAGCAGTTTATTGCATTGCGCGGCTTTGGTATAGCCGTTAGAAACTATCACAAAGTATTGGCTGACTAGGTATTAGGCTTACTTTATGAGTTAGCGCGAGTTAGCCTTGGAGTAAATTCGCCAGTTGATCGACCAGTTCACTCCAGTGGCCATCTGAGCTAATAGCTTCGGCTAAAAAACTTTGTTGTGATGGCGTCCAAAAATGGGCTTCATAGATGTACTCCCCCTGAGCCAAAGCGTGCTTGCCAATAAAGGTTTCAATCGCCAGTTCACTGGACTCAAGACCTAGCTGCTCAAATAAATGCCCTAAGCTTGGAATGGTTGTATCCATAGGAGCCTCAACAATTAAAATTAACTCATAGAGGGTAGCAGAATTAAGGCATTCAAGTGGAAGTCATAGCGCTCAATAACGAGTGAAACATTTTATTAACAACCAAAGAGATCCTTGCTAGAGTATTTGAAAAGCGAGGAGGTCCAAATGGAACAAGAATATCAACATCAATACCGTGTTATGTTTCTTACCGCCGATGATTTGCGCATAGCCGCATCGATAATTTATAACGCTTACCATGATGATCCTGTGTTTCGGGATGCACTTTATTGCGGCAACGATCACCTCTACGAACAAAAGCTGCGCGGTGCCATCCGCGAAGAGTTATCTGAGTTATGGCAACAAGAGCAAACCTTAGTCGGTTTGTTTGACCAAGAGCGCCTTATTGGCGTGGTGTGTGTAGTTAATGCCGCCACCGCTGTTGGCCAACATAAGCTTTGGCATTGGCGCTTCAAAATGTTGTTAAGCACGGGCTGGCAATCCACCCAGAAATGGTTGCACCGCGACCAAGTTATTCACGATCATCTCCCGAGTGTAAATTCTGGTATTTTGCAATTTATTGCGCTCGCGCCCAGTGAGCAAGGCAAACAGCTAGCTGGCAAGCTCTTAGATGCCATCACCCATTGGTGCGACGAACAGCCAGATATTCAAGGCATAGGAGTGTTTGTTACCAATCAGCACCATGTCGAACTGTTTCATCAATACCAGTTTACCCATTTAACAGCGCTTGATATTGGTAATGTCAGCGGGGAGTTATTATTTTATGGCAACACCAACAGCTGAATCAGGCTCATTTACCAGTTTTGCTGAGTTCTATCCATTTTATTTGTCGCAGCATCAAAACGGACGCTGCCGTCAATTGCACTTTTGTGGCAGTTTATCTGTCATTATCCTATTGTTTGTGATGATCTTTTCTGGAGAGTGGCACTTGGCTTGGTTACTGCTGTTGTTAGGTTATGGTCCCGCTTGGATGGGGCATTTTTTGTTCGAGAAAAATCGACCTGCGACATTTAAGTATCCCTTTTATAGTTTGCTTGGGGACATGCTAATGTTTTGGCAGCTTGCCACTGGCAAAATAGCGTTTAAATAATCAAAAGTTAACGTGATGGCAATCACGCCCGTAACTTTGTAAGAGATATCTTACATTGCTGTAAGCAAATAGCGACTGCAATATTCGCGCATAAGAATAAGCTTATTATAAACAAAGGTTTAAGATTGTTTTTTTTATAAGGTTTAAACTTTATATCCGTTTGCTTAAATTGTGACCGCCTCGATCGTGGTGTTTTCATTACACTTTGTAGGTATTGAAGCAAGGTGGCTTCAAAGTTATTTGTGGCGATGGCCTGCCAAAGATGAATTGTGGTGTGATGGATGTCACGTTTTAAAGGGATGCTATTTCAGGATGAAATAGATACTGGAAGTAATTAGCAATTCTGAATGACATGGAATGGGACTGGATACCCATACTGAGACCTAATGGATAGTCTCATGCTTGTAGGGCAACTAAAATAAACTTTCAGGATGACCAGGAAGCCTGCAGGATGCGTTAAGCAGCAAGCGACAGTTTATGGAATGAACGCCCAAGGATACTAACTTAGGTTAGCGCTTCTTATCAGGATGTAAGAAGGCTCAAGGATGAAAGTGGCAACACAAGGAATTTAAGGACAGTAAGGACAGTAGGGACACATGGCTAGATGCCAAAGATACGCAAGGATGGTGCAGGGAGCACAATTTAGCGGGAAAGCTAACAAAGAGTAATATAAGAAAGGTGCAGAAATGCACCTTTTTTATTTTCCAAAAATGAACAAAAGTTTAACTTGCTCGCAATCTTGTGGGATATTGCTTACAAACGTGTGAGACTTATGTCTTTCTTTTAGTTAGTAAAGGCGCATGGGCTAGATTTAATTGTTTAAAATCAGCCTGTTAAGCTTTTCTTTGTTTTTTTGCTTTGTTGTTGATAAAACAAATATTAAAAACACGCTTTTTAAATCGTGGGTTTAAGTTAAAATTTTAATTGTCGAGAGATTGAGGAACATTCATCAGCAGGATAGCTAATCAATGGTTCGCAATGACAGATTTATCGGTGGTGTAGCGACAGTGATGTCACTGATTAACAAATGTTATGGCAAGGCCGCCGACAAGGATGATAACAGTCAGGATGACTGTACGCTAGGAAGCTCAATAAGGATCTAGCTATTACTGGATGTAATAGTAAAGAAACCCAGGATGGGATTGGACACGCTCAGGAAAGAGCAGGCCCGCCAAAGGAAATGCCGGGAGTAAGGGAATACGTCTGAAAAGACAAGGAAAAAGACAGTAGTCCAAGGATGATGCAGGAGCACAACGTTCGCATGGATGGAGCAGGGAGCACAATATAGCAGGATAGGCTATCACAAGGTGTACCGGGCGCGGCTTTTGCCGCGCCCTTCTTGTTTTTGGATTATGTACTCGCTTTGTTAAGCCCGCCCAATACGTCGTTAACGACAACTGCCTGAACTGCAATTACCTTTACTGCTACCGCCACCACCGCAGCCACCACCTATGCTACCTTTGGCGGTTGGCGCTTGATGCCACTCAGGCTCTGGGAAAATTGGCCACTGAATTTTAGTGATCCGCTTACCATGCATCCAAACACTGGCTTGATATTGATTTATGCCATCGGTACTAAATTCCAATAAGTATTTAGTCTTCCAACAAATGCCACTGTGGCCACCTAGGCTTGGTTTAGCCGTTTCTTGCGCAAAAGCTAACAGTTGCACGTTTTGTTTGTGACATTCTTGCTCGGCAAATACTTTTGCTTGTTCCGCCATTTGGCGTAACTGCCAGAAGAAAGCGGCAATGACGCCGACCGCTAGCATTAATAATACGTCTGTCATCATGAGGTTGTCGCCTGAAATAGTCCGCCAATAGCGGCAGAAAGAGTTACGCTGCGTTTAGGATCTCTAAGTGCAGCAAGGCATACGCTACGCAACTCAGGAATGGCCACAATATCAGCAAAAATCTGATTAAAAAAGTGTTGTTCTTGAGTGGCTAAGGCTTCTAGATAAATATTGAGAAGATGATCCTGTTTCAAAATACGCCAGTTACGGGCGGCAATGCTAATGAGTAAGCTTTGATTTAATCCGGGGTGGCTATTTAACGCCACCACAGCTTCACTACTTAAGGGCACTGATGAGGCTAAGGCTTGTAAGAAATACTGCGCTTGATTGGTATTGGCCTGTAACTTATTCCAGATCACCTGCAATAAAGCGTTATCAAGTGATAAATGTTCTAGGCACTGACAGAGCGCGATATTCACTTCTAACGGCGCCCGCTGCAAGCCGTTAAGGATCAGCTGCTGATGGTATGGGTCTTGATGACGCACGCAGATATCCGCTAAGCCTTGCATGCCAAGCTTAGGCCATTCATCAAGAGGGATTTCAAGCGCTAAATAACTCACGGCCAATGGGTATTGGCTTGATGTTTCAATGGCGAGTTGCTGGCGCACTAATGCGTTGAAAATGGCCTGTTTAGTCTGGCTGGGTTTAAAGCTAAAAGGGTGATTGGCTAAACGCTCTTGTTGCTGCTCGCTAAGCTCTGCATTGGGATTACTGCCAAACGCCTCTGCTACCATGTGCAAAAACTGCTGGGTTGCCGCGCCACTTAATAAACCGCGTTCATCGAGTGGAATTTTTAAAAACCAGATATAATGCTGCGCCGAGCTATTCCAAAACACTATGGCAAATTGGGCATGGCCTTGGATAGGGTAAGGGTAAGGACAGTGTTGCTGTTCAATTTGGTCAAATGCCAAGGCATCAATATGTTGGACGCGCCGACCTAAATCGTAAACTTGATATTGAGTGCTAGCCGCATTAAAAAATTGCCCTAAGCTCGTGATCTCTTGCATATGTGATTCATCTTAACGTGATTATGGGCGGTATTATATGTCAAGCCAGCGTCAATGCTATACTGCCGGGCTGTTCAATTGCGATGTCACTCAAGCGCAAAAGGTGAATTATGTTACCCGTGCAAATCTCAGCTCATTTACAGCAATTACAAGCGTTAATGCAGGAGTTATCTCTGTGGCAAGCAACGCCTATCGATGAGTCCGCGTTATTAAGTACCGCGCCTTTTGCCTGCGACACTATGTCGTTTGCGCAGTGGCTGCAGTTTATTTTCATCCCCAAAATGCAGCAATTATTGGCCTTAGGCCTGAGCTTGCCCGGCGCCATTGCTTTAGCGCCTATGGCTGAACAGGCGTGGCAAGGGCAGGCGCAGTATTTACCATTAATTAAATTTTTACAGCAACTTGATGAGTATTTGTCATGATAAGTATACCTGCTGATAGCAGCGAAAATAGCACCGACTCTAACCTAGATGAATGGCAAGACGCTAATGCCCCCGTCATTTCTGTGTTGTATGAAGATGAGCATCTGGTAGCCATTCATAAACCCGCGGGTTTGTTGGTGCATCGCAGTTATTTAGCGCGGCGCGAGATTTATTTTGCTATGCAAATGACTCGTGATTTAGTGGGTTGCCATGTGTTTCCTGTGCATAGACTCGATAGACCTACTTCTGGAGTGCTATTGTTTGCTAAATCCAGTGAAGTGGCGCGCCTCTTGTGTGACCAATTTGCCGCCCATCAAGTCACTAAGACCTATTTAGCGTTAGTGCGCGGCAATATGCATGAGGCCGATACTCTTGATTATCCGCTGAAAGAAGAGCTTGATAAGGTCGCCGATAAATTTGCCAATCCAGAAGGCCAATTTAAAGAAGCTATCACCCATTATCAGCCGCTACTTAATGCTGAAATTCCATTTCAGTCAGACCGTTATCCGAGCAGTCGTTACGCGCTGGTGGCCTTAACGCCGCAGACTGGGCGTAAGCATCAATTAAGACGCCATTTGGCGCACTTACGCCACCCTATAGTGGGTGATACCACTCATGGTGATGGCAAACAAAACCGCTTTTTTAGAGAACATTTTCAACATAATAGGTTATGGTTGATAGCAAAGCGGCTTGAATTTATTCATCCAGTGACGCAACAAGCTATGTCAATTACCACAGAACTTGAGCCAGAATGGCTGGAAGTGTTTGACGGCTTAGGTTGGGATGATGATAAAGTACAAGGCGATAATTTACTGCTAGCATAAGGGTTTACCAAGGAGGCGAACCATGAAAGTTAATCTAGTGTTTGGCACTGTGTATGGCAGCGCTCAAGCGGTTGCAGAAGAGTTGGCCGCTACTATTAAGCAAGCAGGCATAGTTGCTGAAATTGTTGAACATCAGCAGTTATCTTCATGGTTACCTGTCGCTGATAACCCTTTGTTAATTGTGACGTCAACTACAGGTCAAGGCGATGTGCCCGATGATATTGCACCTTGGTTTCAGACATTAAAGCGCAATGCCCCCTATTTACCGGGCGTAAAGTATGCTGTGATTGCCTTAGGTGACTCAAGTTACGATACTTTTTGTGGTGCGGGTAAGCAGTTTGATGAGTTATTAAGTGAGCTTGGGGCAAGACGGTTATTAACGCGATTAGAGTTAGATGCCACTCAAACCATGACGCCCGAGCAAGATGCCATTAAATGGCTGCCAAAATTTATCAGCGCTATTAAGGGCTAGACGTTCTCAATAACACTCATGCTAGCGTTAATAAAAAAGAAGGTAAGCCAATGACTTACCTTCTTTTTTTGCTAATTAACTAATTCAATCGGCTAATTCAATCAACTAGCTTAATCAATTAGGCGCAGCAGCTCGTTAATACTCACTTTGGCGCGAGTTTTAGCGTCTACTTTCTTAACTATGATGGCGGCATATAAACTGTAAGTGCCACATTTAGACGGCAAGCTGCCAGAAACGACGACTGAGCCTGCTGGAACTCGGCCGTAATGCACTTCACCGGTTTCTCTATCGAAAATACGGGTGCTTTGGCCAATATATACGCCCATAGAAATCACGGCGCCTTCTTCAACAATCACGCCTTCAACAATCTCAGAGCGAGCACCGATAAAGCAGTTGTCTTCAATAATGGTTGGGCCAGCTTGCAGTGGCTCAAGTACGCCACCAATGCCAACGCCGCCAGATAAATGCACGTTTTTACCGATTTGCGCGCAAGAACCTACCGTCGCCCAAGTATCAACCATAGAGCCTTCATCAACGCGAGCCCCTAAGTTGACATAAGATGGCATCAGTACGGTATTGCGAGCAATAAACGAGCCTTTTCTTACGGTTGCTGGCGGTACTACACGAATGCCTTCTTGCTTAAAGCGCGCTTCATCGTAATCTGCAAATTTCAGGGCAACTTTATCAAAATATTTAGTTTCGCCGCCTTCAATAACTTGGTTTTCATAAATACGGAAAGACAGTAATACTGCTTTCTTCAGCCACTGGTGGACATGCCACTTGCCATCAATCTTCTCAGCAACACGAACTTCGCCGCTATCAAGCATATTAATAACTTTATCAATGTCAGCACGCAGGCTTGGTGTTGCATTGGTCGGGGTAATATCTTGGCGCTCTTCAAAGGCTACCTCGATACGTTGGCGTAATGCCTCCATGGTATCGTCCTCAAACTTTAGGGAGTGGGTTGGGCTAGCACTGCGGTTAACGCGTCGCTTAGCTGGGTCTGTTGTGCCTCATTCAGCGCTTTGCCGTCTAAGGTCTGTAAAATAAATACGTCTTCAGCACGCTCGCCTATGGTAGTGATCTTGGCGGCCAATAAATTCACTTGGCAGCGATAGAAGGTTTCACCTACTTTGGCGAGCAGTCCGGGTGAATCGAGCGCGAATAACTCCAGCATACTTGTATCATGGCGATTGCTCTTTAGAAAACTCACGCTGGTGGCAACCTTAAAAGGTTTCATCTTGCGCGGCAGTTTTCTAAAGGATGGCAACTTAGCGCTGGCATCTTTGGCCAGTGCTTTAACTAAGGTTTTTCTAATGCCTTGTATGCGTGCGAGTTGCTGAAGCGGGGCGCCATCTTGCTCTAAGATCACAAAGGTATCTAAGGCGTAATGGTCTTTACTGCTCATCACCAACGCATCATGGACGTTGATATTTTTATTGTCCAGCACTGCCATCACTGTGGCAAATAATTTTGGTTTGTCTGGGCAATAGATAAACAGTTCAGTGCCGCCGCGACTACTTTGCTTATTAATTAGCACTAACGCCTCATCGCCCCTGTGCTTAAGAATACCTTCGGCATGCCAAATGATTTGGTTGAGGGTGTGGCGCAAAAAGTAGTCGGCCTTAAACCGCGCCCATAGTAGGTCGATTTCTTTATCTTTAAAGCCGCGGCGAATAAGCTCTTTGCGGGCTTTCGCTTGGTTCTCTCGTAAATGCGAGCGAATATCCACCGGCTTTTCATGGCCACGGGCCAAGGTTCTTTGGGTGGCAAAATAGAGTTCGCGCAGTAATGCACCTTTCCAATTATTCCAAATGGTGTCATTGGTGGCGCACATGTCGGCAACGGTTAAACAATAAAGATAACTTAAGTGCACTGAGTCGCGTACTTTAGCGGCAAATTCCGCCACTATGTCTGGATCTGAAATATCACGGCGCTGCGCTGTCACTGACATTAATAAGTGATGCTGCACTAGCCAACTGACTAAGCGGCCATCGTGATCGTTAAGTTCATGGCGTTTACAAAAGATGAGCGCATCACTGGCGCCTAAGCTTGAATGATCGCCGCCGCGACCTTTAGCTATGTCATGGAAAATGGCGGCCAGCACCAATAAGCCTTTTTTAGGCAATTGATTGATGAGTACTGAGCCCAGAGGAAATTCATCTTTTTGATCGGGCTGCGAAAAGCGCTCGATATTACGCAATAACCTGTGGGTGTGCTCATCGACGGTATAGGCATGAAACAAGTCAAACTGCATTTGCCCTTCAATGGCGCGCCACTGCGGCAGATACGCAGATAAAACCCCGTATTTATGCATCATAGATAACGCGGGAATGCCGCGCGGATGGCGCAAAATTTCCATAAACACCTGACGACAAGCGGCATGTTCCATTAAAGGCATGGGCTGGCTGCGACGCGCTAGGCGTAAACTGCGTAATGTTGGCGCATAAATGGCGGTGATATTAGAATTGCGGGCGCAGTGCAAAAACAATTTGAGAATGACGTGCGGCTCGCTAAATGCGTCTTGCGCTAAGGCTTCAATAAAGCGGCCGCGGCGCTGAAAATGGCTGTCTATTGGCTGAATTTCAAGATCTGGTTGCTGCGGCTGCACAGCGCGCTTAAATAATTGCAACAACATGTCATTGAGTTCAATGACGCGGCGCACGCAGCGGTAATAGCGCTTCATCATTTGCTCAACGGCTAACTGAGTACCATCTTGGTAGCCCATGAGCTGCGCCACTTGCGGCTGTAAATCAAACAATAATCGGTTTTCATCACGATTACTGATTAAGTGCATGGCAAAGCGCAGTTGCCAGAGAAATGCGCGGCACTCTAACAGTTCATCTAATTCATACTGATGCAAAAAGCCGTGGTCGACTAAATCTTCAAGGTTCGCCGCATCAAAATAGCGCATGGCGACCCAAGCTATGGTTTGAATATCCCTAAGCCCGCCAGGGCAGGTTTTGATGTTGGGCTCAAGATCAAAGGCATTGGCCTTATGATGACGCTGCAGTTGCTCCTCTTTTTTGGCTAACAGAAACTTTTGGGTCGGCCAAAAGGCTGCAGCGCGGATACTTTGCCTCAGCTCACTAAATACCGGATCTGAGCCAATAAGAAGACGCGCTTCAATTAGATTGGTGGCGATTGTGACATCTTGCGCGCCAAGCTCCAACGTTTGCGCTAATGTGCGCACACTGTGGCCGATTTCAAGGCCTGCGTCCCACAGGTAAGTAATAAACTCAGATAAGCTAACTTCATTGGCAGGGGAGAGCGGCGCTTCAAGCAAAAACAGTAAATCTATGTCAGAGCATGGGTGCAGTTCTCTGCGCCCATAGCCGCCGACAGCAATCAGGGATAGCGGTTGTGAATCCAGACCTAAGGCCTGCCATTGGCGGCGCAATAAATCATCAACAAAATCACTGCGAGTATGAAGTAGCGCACTGATATCACCTTCACCATTAAACGTTTGGCGTAATACTTGATTGTGCGCTTGTAATTGCAGTTTAGTGCTGAGTGCTTGATTCATTCGCCATCCCTGAATTAAGTTTAGTGGCTGATAATGCGTGGAAAGTTTTCATCGCTGCGCAGAGTCAAGACTTCGACGCCGTTGTCAGTCACGAGTAGTGTGTGTTCCCACTGGGCCGAATTTTTGCCATCAGAGGTAGTCACAGTCCAGCCATCTTTTTGATCTAATTTGGTTTTGTAGTTACCAGCATTGATCATTGGCTCGATGGTAAAACACATGCCAGCGCGCAGCACTGTCTTGTCATTATTTTTGTAATGCATGACCTGCGGCTCTTCATGAAAACCTGCGCCAATGCCATGGCCACAGTAGTCGGCGACTATGCTGTATTTCTCAAGGCCAGTTTTTTTACCCTTGATGCACTTTTCAATCACAGTACCAATCTCGCCAAGCTTGATACCTGGGCGCACGATTTTGATAGCTTCATACAGGCTTTCTTGCGCCACGCGGCATAAGCGCTTGTCTTTCGGGCTCACGTCACCGATTAAGAACATTTGCGAGGTATCGCCATGGTAACCGTCTTTAATGACAGTGATGTCGATGTTGATGATGTCGCCATCTTTCAGAGCGCGATCGCTTGGAATGCCATGACAAATCACGTCATTGATTGAAGTACAGATAGACTTTGGAAAACCGTGATAGTTGAGCGGAGCAGAAATTGCGTCTTGTTCTTCAGTGAACTTAGCACAAATGGCATTGAGTTCATTGGTGGTAACCCCTGCCTTGATAAAGGGAGCTATCATCTCCAATACATCGGCCGCCAATTTGCCTGCAGCACGCATTTTTTCAATTTCTTCGGCAGTTTTGATAACAATACTCATGGACATTTCTCTTACGGTTTGACTACGATTGGCGGCGAAATTTATGGCTAAAAATTTGTGTCTAATCCATAAATATGGTATAAAGCGCGCCGTCTAGTGATATCTCTTCGGACGTTGCCGCAACTTGAATTATTGAAACGTTAGTCTCTACTTAATGAGTTTCTCATGTAAGTAGTAGCAACGGCTTAACCAATCCAAGTTACCCAGCTTAGCTGAAGAGTAAACGATGACGGCCATTATACATGGCAATTAACTCAATACGAAATCACACACGTATCGACACATGCATCGGGGTGCTGCAACAGTAATGTTGTGGTCGATAGGATGGGATACGTGGAGGTTTAACCCCAACCATTTTAAGGTAAATAAAATGACTACTGTTTCAATGCGCGACATGCTGCAAGCTGGTGTACACTTCGGTCACCAAACCCGTTACTGGAACCCTAAGATGAAGCCATTCATCTTTGGACCACGCAACGGTGTACACATCATCAACTTAGAACACACTGTACCTATGTTCAACGAAGCGCTGGCTTTCATCAGCAACGTTGCTTCTAAGAAAGGTAAAGTATTGTTCGTTGGTACTAAGCGTGCCGCTAGCGAAGCCATCAAAGAATCTGCTATCTCTTGTGACCAGTACTACGTTGATAACCGTTGGTTAGGCGGCATGCTGACTAACTGGAAAACTGTTCGTCAGTCAATCAAGCGTCTGAAAGAACTGGAAACCCAATCTGTAGATGGTACTTTTGACAAGCTGACCAAGAAAGAGGCGCTGATGCGTACTCGCGAACTGGCTAAGCTGGAAAAATCTTTAGGTGGTATTAAGAACATGGGCGGTCTGCCTGACGTTCTGTTTGTGATCGGTGCTGACCACGAACATATCGCTATCAAAGAAGCTAACAACCTGGGTATCCCAGTTGTTGCTGTTGTTGATACTAACTCTGCGCCAGACGGTGTTAACTACGTCATCCCTGGTAACGACGATGCTATGCGTGCTATCAAGCTGTACACCTCTTCTGTTGCTGCTGCTGCAAATGCTGGCCGTGGTCAAGATCTGGCTGTTCAAGCTGAGCAAGACGGTTTCGTTGAAGCCGTATAATAAGGCGTGATGCTTAGGCATCTCCCTTATTAACCAATGTGTTAATTGGTTAACAGGGGCCGTTAGGCCCCTGTTTTATATCTGCAAAATATGTCGAATTTTCTATAGAGGACTTAACAATGGCAATTACTGCTGCCCAAGTTAAAGAACTGCGCGACCGCACTGGCGCTGGCATGATGGACTGTAAAAAAGCCCTGACTGAAACCAACGGTGATATCGAATTAGCGATTGATAACATGCGTAAGAGCGGTGCTGCCAAGGCTGCTAAGAAAGCGGGTAACATCGCTGCTGAAGGTACTATTCTGATCAAGAATGGTGAAGGTTTCGCAGCTCTGGTTGAAGTTAACTGTCAAACTGACTTCGTAGCTAAAGACGGTAACTTCTTAGCATTCGCTAACGAAGTACTGGACGTTGCTGCAGCATCTAAAGTCACTATCGAAGACCTGAAAACACAGTTTGAAGAAGCTCGTGTTGCTCTGGTTACTAAGATTGGCGAAAACATCAACGTACGTCGTGTTGAGTATATCGATGGCGCTAACCTGTCTTCTTACCGTCACGGCGACCGTATCGGTGTTGTTGTAGCTGGTACTGCTGATGAAGAAACTCTGAAGCACATCGCTATGCACATTGCTGCTTCTAAGCCAGAATTCGTTAACCCAGAAGACGTTCCAGCTGATTTAGTAGCTCGTGAACAGACTCTGCAAATCGAAATTGCTATGAACGAAGGCAAGCCACAAGAAATCGCTGAAAAGATGGTTCTTGGTCGCATGAAGAAATTCACCGGTGAGATCTCTCTGACTGGTCAAGCTTACATTATGGAACCAAAGAAAACTGTTGGTGAAATTCTGAAAGCTAAAGGTGCTACAGTAACTACTTTCATCCGCATGGAAGTTGGCGAAGGCATCGAGAAGAAAGAAGAAAACTTTGCTGCTGAAGTAGCGGCTCAACTCGCAGCGAATAAAAAGGCTTAATAGCCAACGCTAAGACCTTTAAGACCGCAGCAGCCGCTGCGGTCTTGTTATGACCGAGACTAAAAATATGAGCACCAATCCAAAACCTGCATTTCGTCGAATTCTTCTTAAGTTAAGTGGTGAAGCCTTAATGGGCGATGAGGGCTTCGGTATTGATCCGAAGGTTCTTGACCGTATGGCGCAAGAAGTGAAAGAGTTAGTGGAGCTGGGTATTCAAGTTGGCGTGGTCATAGGTGGCGGTAATTTATTCCGCGGTGAAGGCTTGGCTAAAGCTGGCATGAACCGAGTGGTCGGCGACCACATGGGCATGTTGGCCACAGTGATGAATGGCCTGGCCATGCGTGATGCGCTGCACCGTGCTTATGTGAACGCTCGCCTGATGTCGGCAATTCCTCTGAACGGTGTATGTGACCGTTATAATTGGGCGGAAGCTATCAGCTACCTGAAATCTGGCCGAGTGGTAATTTTTGCCGCCGGTACTGGTAACCCATTCTGTACTACTGATACTGCAGCCTGTTTACGCGGCATTGAAATTGAAGCAGAAGTAGTATTGAAAGGCACCAAGGTTGACGGTGTATACTCTGAAGACCCAATGAAAAACCCAGATGCTGTTAAGTATGATGTGCTTGGGTACAATGAAGTTTTAGAAAGAGAATTAAAAGTCATGGACTTAGCAGCCTTTACTATGGCCAGAGACCATGACATGCCTATCTTAGTGTTCAATATGAACAAGCCTGGAGCGCTTCGCCGCGTTATCATGGGTGAAGAAGAAGGCACTTTGATCAAAGCGAAGTAATGACTTAAAGGATAATTATCGTGATTGCAGATATTCAAAAAGATGCCCAAGAGCGCATGGGTAAATGTGTTGAGTCAATGAAAGGCCAAATGAGCAAGGTTCGTACTGGCCGTGCTCACCCAAGTCTGTTGAACTCAATTCAAGTGTCTTACTACGGTACTATGACCCCACTGAACCAAGTGGGTAACGTGAGCATTGAAGATTCACGCACTCTGTCTGTGAGCGTATTCGATCGCAGCATGATCCAAGCCGTAGAAAAAGCCATTATGTCATCTGATCTGGGTCTGAACCCAATGTCAGCGGGCAGCAACATTCGTATTCCTCTGCCAGCCCTGACTGAAGAGCGTCGCCGCGATTTAGTTAAAGTGGTACGTGCTGAAGCTGAACAAGGCCGAGTGTCAATTCGTAACGTACGTCGTGACGCTAACTCTGATGTTAAAGCATTAGAAAAAGCCAAAGAATGTACTGAAGATGATGTACGTCGCAGCGACGATGACATTCAAAAAATGACCGATACCTACATCAAGAAGATTGATGAAGTGTTAGCGGCCAAAGAAGCTGAGTTGATGGAAGTCTGATTCAACACCTAACTCACTAGAGTTGATACGCCGTGTAGCGTTATACTACACGGCGTTTGTTTATTTTAAGGGTTGTGAGAGATGTCATCCACTACGAGTCAGAATGCTTTAGATAGCTTACTGGCATCAGATATGCCTGGTGAGTTACCTGAATTAGTCGGCTTGGCCATTCCGCGCCATGTAGCCATCATAATGGACGGTAACGGTCGCTGGGCACAGGCAAAAGGTCAGCCACGCGTCATGGGGCACCGAGCCGGTGTCAAAGCAGTACGCCGTGCTGTGACTACCGCCAAACAATTGGGTGTACGTTCGTTAACCTTATTTGCCTTTTCATCAGAAAACTGGCGTCGCCCAGATCAAGAAGTCACCTTACTAATGGAATTGTTCTTCACGGTACTTCAACGTGAAATCAAACTATTACATAAAAATGGTGTGCGCCTTAATATCATTGGCGATACTAGCCGTTTCTCTGCTAGGTTACAGAAACAAATTTTAACGGCGCAGCAGCAAACTGCAGATAACAATGAATTAATCCTCAATGTTGCAGCTAACTACGGCGGACGTTGGGATATTTTACAAGCCGCGCAAAAGTTGGCTGAGAAAGTCCAGTCAGGCACCATGTCTGCGGATGAGTTTTCTGAAGAAGCCTTAGCACAGCATTTGTCGATGCAAGGGCAAGACGATGTCGACTTAATGATCCGCACTGGCGGTGATTTTCGGATTAGTAATTTTATTTTATGGCAAGCTGCCTATGCTGAGTTAGTGTTTACTGACTTGTTGTGGCCAGATTTCAATGAAGCTGCTTTCCATCACGCGGTCAGCGTGTTTAGTGGTCGGCAACGTCGTTTCGGTTTGACGGGAAGTCAGATTGAAGCCATCAAGACATCAGGTTAATTTTTTGGCAATTTTGCCACCTGAGACAGCAATTAAGTGAGGGAGTCTCTTGCTAAAACAACGAATTATAACAGCATTATGGTTAGTGCTTTTAGTGCTTGCGGGTATCTTTTTATTGTCACCTGCCTACCTAGCTTGGGTATTAGTCCCAATTTTCTTAATCGCCGCCAAAGAGTGGGGCGGACTCATCGACCCTGAGTGCAACGTCACTCAGTGGAGCTTTACTATCACCATAGGCATTTTGCTTACCACCATCAATTATATTGTCCCAACAACGGCTATCTGGAATGGTGGTTATTTGCACCCTGTCTATCAGGGCATTTTGGGTCTTGGTGCCATTTGGTGGCTAGTTGCGACGGTTTTAGTGGTCATCTATCCAAAAGCTAAAGCGACTTGGGCTAAGAGCCCAATGCTTAAGTCTATGTTTGGTCAGCTAACTTTAGTTCCTTGTTTTGCCGCGCTAATGGCGCTTGAATCACTGAGCTTAGGCCGCGATCCTTATTTCGGTGGCACCTTAGTATTGCTGGTGATGCTGACCGTATGGGCAACCGATACTGGTGCTTATTTTGCGGGTAAAAACTTTGGCAAACATAAGCTAATGCCAAATGTTAGCCCAGCCAAAACCATAGAAGGTTTAGTGGGTGGTTTAGCCGCAAGCTTACTGGTCGCAGCCGCTGTCATGTATTTATCACCGCAGCAAGAATGGCCGTTAGTGGTCTTAGTGACCTTGTTCACCGCCTTATCGTCTGCCATCGGTGATTTATCAGAAAGTATGTTTAAGCGCGCCGCCAACATAAAAGATTCAGGCACTATTTTGCCAGGTCACGGCGGGATTTTAGATAGAATCGACAGCCTGACTGCGGCGTTGCCGGTATTTACCTTAATTTATATCGCATTCTGGATGTAGTGATATGCAAAATATGGTGATTTTAGGGGCGACAGGCTCCATTGGTGCCAGCACCTTAGCTGTGATTGCTACCAATGCTGCCGCTTACCGCGTGTATGGTTTAGTGGCAAATTCAAGCGTTGCTAAGATGCTTGAATTATGTGTGGTTCATCAGCCTGTGTATGCCCATATGGTTGATGAAACCGCGGCTAACGCCTTGAAAGATGCGTTGCCAAGTGATTGCGTTACCAAAGTCACCACAGGGGAGGAGGCGTTACTTGAGTTAGTGACGCGCGCCGAAACCCAAGTGGTCATGGCGGCCATTGTTGGCGCCGCAGGCCTAGTGCCAACCTTAGCGGCTGTTAATGCAGGCAAACGCGTATTGCTGGCGAATAAAGAAGCCTTGGTCATGAGTGGCCAGCTATTTATTAATGCTGCGCGTGCCAGTGGCGCGGTAGTGCTGCCGGTAGATAGTGAACACAATGCTATTTTCCAGTGTTTGCCTAGCCAAGTGCAGCAAAGCTTAGGCTATTGCAACCTCGATGATCACGGTATTTCTCATATCTTATTAACGGGTTCTGGCGGTCCTTTTTTAACTAAGCCGATAGCAGAACTTGCAAGTGTTACTCCAGCGCAAGCATGTAAACATCCTAATTGGTCAATGGGTCCTAAAATCTCAGTGGATTCTGCCACTATGATGAATAAAGGTCTGGAATACATTGAGGCCCGCTGGTTATTTAATACCCGTCAAAATCAACTTAAAGTGGTAGTGCATCCTCAAAGCGTTATTCACTCTATGGTGCAGTATCGTGATGGTTCGGTGATAGCGCAGATGGGTAACCCAGATATGCGTACGCCTATTGCCAACTGCATGGCTTATCCCCACAGAATTGATGCGGGCGTTGAACCTTTAGATTTCTTCAAGGTCGGACAGTTAAGTTTTGTCGAGCCTGATTATGATCGCTTCCCGTGTTTAGCACTCGCCATTGAGGCCTGTCATTTAGGTCAAGAAGCAACGACTGTGGTGAATGCGGCGAATGAAATGGCAGTAGCGGCATTTTTGGCCGGACAAATCAGTTTTACCGATATTGCCAAGATTAATGAAGCGAGTCTTAAACGCTTACATAGCGGCAAACTCAATACCTTGGAAGATATCTTAGCTTTAGATAAGCAAGCACGAATTTATGCCCATGAGGCCATCAATCAGTAAGGATAAAGGAAGCAGATGGGCGATTTTTTGTGGAATTTGATGTCGTTTGTGGTGGCGCTAGGATTATTAATCACAGCCCACGAGTACGGTCATTTTTATGTGGCGCGTCGCTGCAGCGTCAAAGTCGAGCGTTTCTCTATCGGTTTTGGTAAGGCTATTTGGCGCAAAATTGGTAAAGATGGCACTGAATATGTGGTTGCCATGATCCCGCTCGGTGGCTACGTCAAAATGCTGGATGAGCGCGTTGAAGCCGTGCCTGAACATTTGCTCGACCAAGCCTTTAATCGTAAATCGGTATGGCAACGCATTGCGATTGTTGTCGCCGGCCCATTAGCTAATTTTCTGTTCGCTATTCTTGCTTTGTACGTTATGTACTTGATTGGCGTGCCAGCGTTAAAGCCGGTGGTGACTGCCGTTGATGCCACTAAACCTGCGGCTGTGATGCAAATTAACACGCCGCAGCAAATTTTAGCGGTTTCAGGGCAAGCGGTTAAAAACTGGGAAGATGTCAATCTAGCGCTTGTAGGCTTAATTGGCAGCGATGAAATCACTATTACCACAGCGCCGCTCGATAGAGCATCTACTTCAACCACCACAGATACTTATCGTTTAGATACCCGCGCGTGGCAGTTTAACCCTGAAAAAGAATCGGCCATTAGCGCCATTGGTTTTGTCGGTTATCGCCCGCAAATTTTGCCTATCATTGCTGATTTTTCTGACGGCAGCGCAGCAAAGCTTGCCGGCATGCAGCTAGGTGATGAGATTATCGCCATCAATGGCGCCGCGTATCAAGATTGGCCAAGTTTTGTGGAACTAATTCAGCAATCGGCAGACCAGCGCTTATCCCTGACAGTCAAGCGTAGCGGTGAGCAATTGACCCTTGATGTTTTACCTAAGAGTCAAGAGCTTGCTGGTAAAACCGTCGGTATGATTGGCATAATTCCTACCAGTGAAGCTATCGCTGATAATATGCGTATTGAGCAAAAATATGGCATAGTAGACGCAGTTGGTGTCGCGTTAGATAAAACGTGGCAACTTACTCACGTCAGCGTTAAGATGATCGGCAAGTTATTGACAGGTGACGTTTCTGTTAAGAATCTCAGTGGGCCAATTTCCATCGCCCAAGGCGCAGGTAACAGTGCACAGTACGGATTAGTGCATTTCCTCGGATTTTTAGCGCTGATTAGTGTGAGTTTGGGCATTATGAATTTATTGCCTTTACCTGTGCTCGACGGTGGACATCTCATGTATTACTTGGTGGAACTCGTAACAGGAAGGCCTGTCTCAGAAAGAGTACAGGAAATTGGATTCAGATTTGGGGCAGCCATGCTGTTCATCTTGATGAGTGTTGCACTCTTCAATGATTTCGCCCGACTCTGAGCAAGGACAGACAAATAATTAGAAGAGCTCTATGAGATTGAATAAACTATTTGCCTCGATGTTATTCGTCGGTGCTTCTATTTCAGGGAATGGTTGGGCTAATGGCTTCCAACCTTTTGAAGTTACTGATATCCAAGTCGACGGTTTACAGCGGGTTGCCTTAGGTGCTGCCTTGCTTAATCTCCCGATCAAGGTCGGTGATGTGGTTGATCAAACTAAACTGCAGCAAGCGATTAAGAGTCTGTATGCGTCAACCAACTTCGAGAATGTTAGCGTGAGCCGTGACGGTGGCGTGTTAATGGTAGCGGTCAAAGAAAGACCGACCATTAGCACTATCACTTTTGAAGGCAACAAAGATATTAAAGATGAGCAGCTGCAAGAGTCATTAAATGGCAGCGGCGTTAAGGTTGGCGAGTCTCTTGATAGAACTATGCTGACCGGCATCGAAAAAGGCTTACAAGACTTCTATTATGGCGTGGGTAAATATGGCGCTAAGGTAGAAGCTCAGGTCATTAACTTACCTCGTAACCGTGTTGAGCTGAAATTTACCTTTACCGAAGGCCTAGCGGCAGAAATCAAACAAATTAACTTCGTGGGTAATACGGTATTTACTGATGCTGAGCTGCGCGGTCTGATTGAACTGAAAGACTATGTGGCTTGGTGGGACTTATTTGGCGAGCGTCGTTATCAAAAGCAGAAACTGCAGGCCGACTTAGAGACCATTAAGAACCATTACCGCAATAACGGTTATATTCGCTTTGATGTCACTTCGACCCAAGTCGCTATGACGCCTGATCGCAAAGGCTTGTACATCACAGTTAACGTCAATGAGGGTGAACCTTATAAAATTAAAGATGTTAATCTGACCGGTGACTTAATGGGCCGTGAAGACTTAATGAAGTCGATTCTGCCGATTAAAGCGGGCGGCGTGTACGATGGCGGCGATGTGACCTTTGCCGAAGAAATGTACAGCAAGTATTTAGGCCGTTTTGGTTACGCGTATCCAGAAGTAAAAACTTACCCTGAAATTGATGATGCCACTAAAGAAGTGACGCTTAACATCAATATTAATCCGGGTAAGCGTGTTTATGTGCGCTCGATTAACTTCACGGGTAACAATGTTACTCAAGATGAAGTGATGCGCCGTGAATTACGTCAAATGGAAGGCGCTTGGTTAAATTCAGATCAAGTGGAGCAATCTAAGGCGCGTTTAAACCGCTTAGGTTTCTTTGAAACTGTTGATACTGAAACTGTGCAAATTCCAGGTACTGACGATTTAGTCGATGTTAACTTTAAAGTGAAAGAGCAGCCATCTGGCTCGTTTAATGCTGGTGTCGGTTATGGTACTGAATCAGGAATTAGCTTGCAGTTTGGGGTGCAGCAAAATAACTTCTTAGGCACAGGTAACCAAGCTGGCATCAACGTTAGCACCAATAAGTACTCTAAAAACGTCAACTTAAGCTATAGCGATCCTTATTTCACTAAGGATGGCGTGAGCTTAGGCGGTAATGTTTATTGGAGTGAGTTCGATGCTGACGAAGCTAACCTTGAACAATATAAGAATAGTTCTTACGGTGTGGGCTTAACCACAGGTTTCCCGATTAACGAATTTAACCGCATCAATGCGGGTATTGGTTATAGACACAACACTATTTCTGAAATTTCTGCTTACGAGCAGGCCGTGCGTTTTTACAATATTTACCGTGAAAACGATGACCCTAATGCCGATTTAAGTTTTGATAACTTTGATATCAGTTTAGGTTGGTATCGCAGTACCCTTAACCGCGGCACTTTCCCAACCGATGGTTCATCCCAGCGTCTGTCGGGTAAGATGACGGTTCCAGGTTCAGATCTGCAATATTTCCGTACTGAATTTGATACTAGCTTCTATTTCCCAATCGATCGCGATCAGAGCTTTGTGGTATTGACCCGCGCCCGCGCTGGTTATGGTAATGGTTATGGCACCTTTGGCGATAATGACCAAATCTTACCATTCTGGGAAAATTTCTACTTAGGCGGTACTAGCCTGCGTGGCTTTAAGTCGAACTCTGTGGGACCACGCTCTTTCTATCTGTATCGCGGTAGTGAGCCTTGTGTGCCAGATGCCAGTGGCGATGGTTGCAGTTTACCAGGCGATCCTAACTCGGTTCAGGTGAGTGAAGGCCGCAGCATCGGCGGTAACGCCATGGCCGTTGCCAGCTTAGAGATGATAGTGCCAACCCCATTCTTGGATGAAGCCTACACCAATTCTGTACGTACTAGCTTCTTCGTTGATGCGGGTAACGTTTGGGATACTGAGTTTGATTATGATTCATACCGCTATTTGCCAGCTGATCAATTCGCGCAGCTGCAAGACTTTAGCGATCCAAGCCGACTTAGAGCGTCATGGGGTTTAAGTGTTCAATGGCTATCGCCAATGGGCCCTATGGTGTTTTCACTCGCTTGGCCGCTGAAAGAGTACGAGGATGATGATACAGAGATCTTCTCGTTCAATATTGGCAAAACTTTCTAAAACGCATACACTCGGCAGGTTTTGCTGACCCAAAGAAGGAGTTTATAGTGAAAAAGATGTTCAATCGTGCGGCTTTGACCCTGTGTTTATTGGCTGCACCACTGGCTGCCCATGCAGAAAAAATAGCAGTTGTTGACATGCAAACTGTGTTTGAGCAGCTTCCACAGCGTGAGCAAATCTCTCAGTCACTTAAGTCTGAGTTTGGCGATCGCATGGCCAGCGTGCAAAAAATGCAAGAAGAATTGCGTGGCATGATGGAAAAGCAGCAGCGTGATGCGGCGTTAATGAGTGATAGCCAAAAAACTGAAATGGTTCGTAAAATGGAATCATTACAGTCAGAGTTACAGTTAAAAGGCAAAGCGTTAGATGAAGATCTGCGTCGTCGCCAAGGTGAAGAACAAAACAAGTTATTGGTAAAGGTTCAAAAAGTGATTACCGATATCGCTAACAAAAATGACTATGATCTAGTGCTTCAACGCGGCGCGGTAATTTACGCCAAGCCGGATGCTGATATCAGTAGTAAAGTGATTGAAGCCTTAAGCAAAGGCAAGTAATAAATGAAATGTGTGACCTTGAACCAACTGGGTGAGCTGTTAGGCGCCCAGGTTCAGGGTGACGGCAGCGTTGAAATTCACGCTGTTGCCACTCTGGAACAAGCTGGCTTAGGCCAGCTCTCTTTTTTGTCAAACAGCAAATATCGCTCGCAATTAGCAAATTGCTCGGCGAGTGCTGTGTTATTGACGGCCAATGATGCCAGTGAATTTAGTGGTAATGCCCTGATAGTGAATGACCCTTATGTGGGCTTTGCTAAAGTTGCGCAGTTACTCGACACTACGCCTGCGGCCGCGATTGGTATCCATGCTAGTGCCGTCATTGATCCCACGGCTAAGCTTGGGGAAGGGGTTAGCATAGGTGCCAATGCTGTGATTGGCGCAAACGTCATTTTAGGCGAGCAAGTGCAGATTGGTGCTGGCTGCGTTATTGGCCAAGATGTCATCATAGGCTCAGGCTCGCGCTTATGGGCCAATGTTAGTGTGTATCATGATGTCCACATGGGCCGCGATTGCATTATCCATTCTGGCGCCGTTATTGGCTCTGATGGTTTTGGTTATGCCAATCAAAAAGGTCAATGGCTTAAAATTCCGCAAACCGGTGGCGTTCGCATTGGCCATGGGGTGGAAATTGGTGCCGGCACCACGATTGATCGCGGCGCCTTAAGTCATACCGAAATCCATGATGGCGTGATTATTGATAACCAAGTGCAAATTGCCCATAACGACATTATTGGTGCCCATACTGCGATAGCAGGCTGCAGCACAGTCGCTGGCAGTGTCACTATAGGTAAATATTGTATTATTGGCGGTAACAGCGCCATCGCAGGCCATTTGAGCATTTGCGATGGTGTGCATGTCTCTGGCAGCACCAATATCATTAACTCGGTCAAAGAGCCGGGTCTACTGTCATCTGCCACTGTGGCAATGGACAATAAATCATGGCGTAAGAATACCGTACGTTTCCGTCAGTTGGATGAGTTATTCCAACGAGTGAAAACGTTAGAAAAAGCGTCAAAAGAATAATTTCCGCCCTAGGGTGAGAGGAAAGTGTGAGTGTCTAAACAAATGAACACCATGGATATCAAGGAAATTCTTGAATATCTGCCCCATAGATATCCATTTTTATTGGTTGATCGCGTGCTGGATTTCACCCCGGGTGAAAGTCTGCATGCCATAAAAAACGTGACCTTTAATGAGCCGTTTTTTCAGGGACATTTCCCTGTTCAGCCGATCATGCCAGGGGTTTTATTGTTAGAAGCTATGGCGCAAGCCACAGGCTTACTGGCGTTTAAAACCATGAGTGATAAGCCATCGCCAAACGTGTTGTACTACTTTGCTGGCATAGATAAAGCCCGCTTCAAGAAAGTCGTGACCCCAGGCGATCAGCTGCATTTTCATGTTAAATATATCAAAGAGCGTCGCGGGATTGGCGTGTTTTATGGTGAAGTTCATGTGGATGGCGAGCTGGCTTGTTCTGCCGAAATCATGTGTGCCCGTAGAGAGATAGAGCAGTGATAGATAAGTTAGCTGTAGTACACCCTGACGCTAAGATTGGCAACAATGTCACTATTGGACCTTGGAGCTATATCGGCGAAGGCGTTGAGATAGGTGATGATTGCTGGATAAGCTCTCATGTCGTGATTAAAGGGCCGACTCAAATTGGCCGCGGTAATCGCATTTTCCAGTTTGCCTCTGTCGGCGAAGAATGCCAAGACAAGAAGTACGCTGGTGAACCTACTCGCCTCATTATAGGGGATAACAATATTATTCGTGAGTCTGTGACCATACATCGCGGCACGATTCAGGATAATAGTGAGACCCGTATTGGTTCAAACAACTTGCTGATGGCTTATGTGCATATTGCCCATGATTGTGTTGTCGGCAATAACGTGATTATGGCTAACAATGCCTCAATCGCTGGCCACGTTCATGTGGGTGACTTTGCCATTTTAGGTGGCATGACAGGTGTGCATCAGTTCGTGCATATCGGCGCACACGCATTTACCGCCGGTTGCTCGTTAGTACTGCAAGATGTGCCGCCATTTGTCATGGCCTCAGGACAAGCCGCATCTCCTCGTGGTTTAAACTTTGAGGGCATGAAGCGCCGCGGTTACAGTAAAGAGACGCAGCAAGCCATGCGCCGCGCTTATAAAGCGTTTTATCGCAGCAGCTTAACGGTTGATGAAGCGATTGCCGCACTGACTGAAGATGCCGCTGCGTATCCTGATGTGCAAAACTTTATTGAATTTGTCCGTCAATCTAGTCGGGGAATCATTCGCTGATATGGCCAATAAGCCACTCATTTTCAGCCTAGTCGCCGGAGAAGTCTCCGGCGATATTTTAGGGGCTGGTTTAATTCGCTCGCTCAAGGTGCGCCACCCTGATGCGCGTTTCATTGGTATCGGCGGTCCACGTATGATGGCCGAAGGCTTTGAGACACTTTTTCCCATGGAAGAGCTGGCCGTTATGGGCATAGTGGAAGTGCTGTCGCGCTTACCTAGCTTATTGGCTATTCGCTCATCGTTAATCAAGCAAGTGATTGCGCTAAAACCAGATTGCTTTATTGGTATTGATGCCCCTGATTTTAACTTACCGGTTGAACGTAAGTTAAAGCTGGCCGGAATTAAGACCATACATTATGTCAGCCCGTCAGTATGGGCGTGGCGACCTAAACGTATTTTCAAAATTGCTAAGGCCACCAATATGGTGTTGTCTTTACTGCCCTTTGAAAAGGCGTTTTATGATGAGCATCAAGTGCCTTGCACTTTTGTGGGTCATACCTTGGCCGATGAAATTCCGCTAACTAACGATAAGCTTGCTGCAAGAGCGGCCTTAGGTATAGACGCAGATGCTGAATACTTAGCGATTTTACCCGGTTCTCGCGGCGGCGAGCTTAAGCAGTTAGCTGAGCCTTTTGTAAAAGCGGCGCTACTTATCAAGCAAGCGTTTCCCGACCTTAAATTCATTACGCCTGTGGTCAATTCACAACGCCGCGAGCAGTATATGGCGGCCTTGCTTGAGCATGCGCCAGAATTATCTATTCATGTGGTTGAAGGCCAAAGCCGTGAAGTCATGATAGCAAGCGATGCCATTTTGCTGGCATCAGGCACAGCCACCTTAGAAGCTATGCTAGTTAATCGCCCTATGGTGGTGGCTTATCGCGTGGCGCCTATGACCTATAGCATTGCCAAACGTTTGATGAAAATTGATAGATTTTCACTGCCAAATTTACTCGCTGGGCGCGATTTAGTGCCTGAGCTTATTCAGGCCGATTGTACCCCTGAAAAAATAGCCAGCGCCGTGACTGACATGCTTAACCGCGATCCGCGCGATTTGATGCACACCTTTAATCAGTTGCATCAAAATATGCGGCTTAACGCCAGTGAGCGCGCAGCCGATGCTGTGCTTAAGGTTATTGCGGAGGATTAATGGCTATTTATCGAGAGTTAACCCCTGAGCAAGCGCAGGAGATAGGCCAAGGTTTAGTTGCTGGAGTGGATGAAGTAGGCCGCGGCCCATTAGTGGGCGATGTTGTCACTGCGGCTGTGATTTTAGATCCCGCGCGGCCAATTGCTGGCCTTAACGATTCTAAAAAGCTTAGCGAGAAAAAGCGTGAAGCCTTATTTGATGACATTATGGCTAATGCTTTGGCCATTAGTGTTGGCCGTGCCAGTCCTGCGGAAATTGATGAGCTTAATATTTTGCAGGCGACTATGCTGGCCATGCAGCGCGCCGTTGCAGGCTTAGCTGTGACGCCAGAGCGAGTGTTAGTCGATGGTAATCGCACCCCTGATTTTGGCATAGCGAGTGACGCAGTTATTAAGGGCGATGGTTTAATTGCCTGTATTAGTGCGGCGTCAATTATCGCCAAAGTGATTCGTGACCGAGAAATGGATGAGCTTGATAGTCAGCATCCAGAGTATGGCTTTGCTAAACATAAGGGCTATCCGACTAAGGCGCATTTTGAAGCGCTGGCACAATACGGCGTATTGAGCGAGCATAGAAGAAGCTTTCGCCCTGTGAAAGAAGCGTTAGCAAAGCAAGCGCCTTAGCTTGAGTCATTGAACTCATTAAAAATTAAAAAGTCGCCACTGGCGACTTTTTGGTTATTGTTATCCAATAACCTCATAGCTATGTTGCTGCTAGATGGCTTATGTCGATGTGACGCGCTGGATGAGCTTATCCTCAAGTTTTATCCGTATTCGTATCATGCTGATTACTATCTGATAGTGGCGTGATATCAAGTTAATAACACCAAGGGTTAGCCCCCGCCTGAACACGCTTTTAGTTTTGGTTAACTAGGCGGCTCATGGTATCTTTTGCCCTTCGATTGGTTAGAGTATTCAAGTTCCCATGTCTGAACCCCGTTTTGTGCATCTTCGTGTCCACAGTGACTATTCCATGAGTGATGGCGTTGCCAAGGTGAAGCCAATTTTGGCGCGCACAGAGGCATTACATATGCCCGCACTGGCATTAACGGATCAGACTAACCTCTGCGGCTTAGTTAAATTTTACAGTGGCTGTCATGATAGAGGCATTAAGCCGATTATTGGCAGTGACTTTGGCATGCAAGTGCCAGGCTTTGAAGGCGAGTTGTGTAGCATTACTATCCTTGCCATGGATAACGAGGGTTATCAAAACTTAACCCAGCTCATCAGCCAAGCGTATTTGCGTGGCCATATTCTAGATAAAGCGGTTATTGATCAAGACTGGCTATTGACCTATGGCAAAGGCCTAATTTTACTGTCTGGCGCTAAAGATGGCGATGTTGGTAAGGCGTTGCTAAAGGGCAACACCACCCAAGCCAAGGCCTTGTGTGACTTTTATCAACAGCATTTTCCAGACAGATATTACCTTGAATTACTGCGCACTGGCCGCGCCGATGAAGAGCGTTATTTGCATGCGGCTGTGGCCTTAGCCGATGAGCGCGGCTTGCCTGTGGTTGCCACTAACCAAGTGGTATTTTTAACCCCTGAGGATTTTGAAGCTCATGAGATTCGCGTGGCGATTCATGATGGTTTCACCTTAGCTGACCCAAGACGCCCTAAAAAATACAGTGCTAATCAATATTTACGCACTGAAGATGAAATGTGTGAATTGTTTCAGGACATTCCAGAAGCCCTTCAAAACTCAGTCGAGATTGCAAAACGCTGTAACGTTACTGTGCGTTTATACGAATACTTTTTGCCAAACTTCCCGACCGGTGATTTATCCATTGAAGACTTCTTGGTGGCAAAATCTGAAGAAGGTCTTGAAGCGCGTCTTGAGTTTTTATTCCCAGATCCTGAGGTTAGACGCGAGCGCCGCGGCGAATACGATGAGCGCTTAGCGGTTGAACTTAAAGTGATTAACCAGATGGGATTCCCTGGATACTTCTTGATTGTGATGGAGTTTATTCAGTGGGGTAAAGATAACGCAATCCCAGTGGGTCCAGGGCGTGGTTCGGGCGCGGGTTCATTAGTGGCTTACGCCTTAAAAATTACCGACCTTGACCCATTAGAATACGACTTACTGTTCGAGCGCTTCTTGAACCCTGAGCGTGTCTCTATGCCCGACTTTGACGTCGACTTTTGCATGGATAGACGCGATGAAGTGATAGATCACGTGGCTGAGCTTTATGGCCGAGAAGCAGTATCGCAAATCATCACCTTTGGTACTATGGCGGCCAAAGCCGTAGTGCGAGACGTTGGGCGTGTGCTCGGTCATCCTTATGGTTTTGTCGACCGTATTTCAAAAATGATCCCAGCAGAACCTGGCATGACCTTAGCTAAAGCCTTTGAGGCCGAGCCGAGCTTACCAGAAGCCTATGACGCGGATGAAGACGTTAAAGAGCTGATAGACATGTGTCGTCAGCTTGAAGGCGTTACCCGAAACGCCGGTAAACATGCGGGGGGCGTGGTGATTGCGCCTACCAAAATCACTGACTTTGCGCCGCTTTATTGCGATAGCGAAGGTAATTTCCCGGTCACTCAGTTTGATAAAAACGACGTTGAAACTGCAGGCTTAGTAAAGTTCGACTTCTTGGGGCTAAGAACCTTAACCATTATTGACTGGGCGCTGAGGATGATTAATCCAAGGCTTGCCAAAATGGGTAAGCCGCCTGTGGATATTGAGCGTATCCCAACGGTAGATCCTAAGTGTTTTGCCTTACTGAAGCGTTACGAAACCACGGCCGTGTTCCAGCTTGAATCGCGCGGTATGAAGGATTTGATTAAGCGCCTGCAACCCGACTGCTTTGAAGACATGATTGCCTTGGTGGCCTTGTTCCGCCCGGGTCCTTTGCAGTCAGGCATGGTAGATAACTTTATCGACCGTAAGCATGGTACTGAGGCCGTATCTTACCCCGATGAAAAATGGCAGCACGAGAGCTTAAAACCCATTCTCGAACCGACCTACGGCATTATCTTGTATCAAGAGCAGGTAATGCAGATTGCCCAAACCTTGGCGGGTTATACCTTGGGCGGCGCCGACATGCTGCGCCGTGCTATGGGTAAGAAAAAACCCGAAGAAATGGCTAAACAGCGCGCTGGTTTTGAGCAAGGCGCCGTTGATAACGGCGTGGACGGCGAGTTGGCGATGAAAATCTTCGACTTGGTGGAAAAATTCGCAGGTTACGGTTTTAACAAATCTCACTCAGCCGCCTATGCACTGGTGTCATACCAAACCTTATGGTTAAAAACCCATTATCCCTCTGAATTTATGGCAGCGGTTATGTCTGCCGATATGGATAACACCGACAAGATAGTGACCTTAGTGGATGAGTGTGACCGCATGGGGCTCACCATCATTCCGCCTGACGTTAACAAGGGCGAATTTAAGTTTACTGTTGATGATGAACTGCGCATAGTTTATGGCATTGGCTCGATTAAAGGCGTTGGTGAAGGTCCGGTAGAATCCATTCTGCAAGCCCGTGAAGCTGGCCCCTTTATTGATTTATTTGATTTTTGTGCCCGCGTCGATTTAAAGAAACTGAATAAACGTGTGATTGAGCGCCTAATTCAAGCGGGCGCCTTAGATAATTTAGGCCCGCACCGCGCCTCCATGATGGCGACGTTGCCAGAGGCGATTCGCGCCGCCGATCAACACGCTAAAGCTGAGGCCATAGGTCAAGGCGATATGTTTGGTTTACTCAATAGTGAGCCTGAAGACAGTAAGCAACAGTTTGTGGATTGCCCCGCTTGGCCCGATAAAATTTGGCTCGAAGGTGAGCGTGAAACCTTAGGTCTGTATTTAACGGGTCACCCTATTAATCAGTACTTAACTGAGCTTAAGCATTACACCAGCGGCCGCATTAAAGATGTGCATCCCACTGAGCGCGGTAAAACCGCGAAAGCTGCGGGCTTAGTGGTGGCTACGCGCGTGATGGTCACTAAACGTGGCTCGAAAATGGGCTTAGTGACCTTAGATGATAAGAGCGCGCGCTTAGAAGTCATGCTCTTTACCGAAGCCTTTGAAAAATTTGGTCACTTGCTTGAAAAAGATAAAATTCTGATTTGCGAAGGCGAAGTGAGTTTTGATGATTATTCTGGCGGTAACCGTATGACGGCGCGCAATATCATTGAAATTAGCGAGGCGCGCAGTCATTTTGTTAAAGCGCTGGAAGTGGATATTGATGCTAGTCGCGTTAATCTTGATGGCTTAAATCAATTAACCCAAATCTTAAGCCCATGGAAACAAGGCGCTGTGCAAGTGCGGATTAATTATCAGCAAGCGCAAGCCTTCGGTCAGCTTGTCTTAGGTGATGAGTGGCGAGTCAACCCCACAGATGAACTCGTGCTGGCGCTGCAAGGCTTATTAGGGCCAGACAAGGTACGGATCTTGTTCTAGCACTCAGCGGTAGATGTATTTTTAGATTTAACAATCAAGAGGTTAGCTATGGATTTCGCGTTAATGGCGCCATTGTTGGCACAATTTGAACAAGCTATTAAGGCGTTAGAAGTCGCAGCCCCTCTTAGCCCCGCAAGTCACACCCGCACCTTGTTTATTGGTTACAGTGGTGGCATGGATTCTGAGTTATTGGCGGCCACTGCGGCGGCTTTTATGCAGCATCAAGGATGTGACGTAACTGAAGAACGCGTGCGCTACCGTGTGTGCTTGGTGCATGTGCACCACGGCTTAAGTCAGCATGCTGATACTTGGGTTAAGCATTGCAGTCAGCGCGCCGCGCTCTATCAATTGCCGTTAACTGTGTGCCGCGTCAATCTTGATAATCGTGCGGGTAAAAGCTTAGAAGCTGTTGCTCGAGACGCTCGTTATCAAGCGCTTGATGATTTGATGGCAGCAGGCGATGTTTTACTTACCGCTCATCATCAAGACGATCAACTCGAAACTGTGCTGCTTGCCTTAGCCCGCGGCTTTGGGCCATTAGGCTTAAGCGCTATGGGCGCAGTGCAAGCCTTTGGCGCGCATAAATGGCAGTGCCGACCGTTTTTAGCGTTAAGTCGTGACGAGTTAGAAGAGTTTGCCGCTTTATTTGCTATTACTCACATTGATGATGAAAGTAATCAAGATACCCGCTTTGATCGCAACTTTTTACGCCACGAAATCATCCCTAAGCTTAAACAGCGCTGGCCTGCCATTGCCCGCACGGCGTCGCGTAGCGCCAGTCTATGCGCCAATGAATATGAGCTATTAACTGAAGAAGTCGATGTGCGTTTGCAGCGTTTAGAGCAATATTCAGCCATAAATGGCATGAGTCTCTGTGTATCTGGCTTAGCTCAGTTATCACCTGATTGGCAAACGCAAGTGTTAAGGCGCTTTATTCAGCGCAGACAATGCCCCATGCCTAGCCAAGTGCAACTGCAGCAAGTGTTAATGCAGATTCATTCGGCCAAAGAGGATGCCAAAGTAAGCTTGCATGTTTCTGGCTGTTTATTAAGACGTTTTGGCGATGGCCTCTATGTGGCGACGGCATCTGTTTCTGATAAAGCGCGCTTTGAGGTTATCCGTCAGGCAATAGTGACAACCTTAGGGCAAACGTTGGGGCAGGGAAAAGAGGCGCTGGATTTACAGTTATTGAGTTCACAGGCGCTGAACTCGCAATCACAAAGCGAACCCTGTTTGCGTCTGGCGTATCCGAGTGTGCAACTTGAGTGGCGCTTAGCCCGTGAGGGCGCGCGTTTACGATTGCCGCATCAGGATGAAGTCGTAAGCGTTGGTTATTGGGGGGATAAAGACATCAGTGGCCGTTTACGCTGTCATCCGAGTTTTCGCCATCAAGGGCGCGAGCTTAAGAAAATGTGGCAAGAATTAGCGGTCGCGCCATGGATTAGAGAGCAGGTCCCGTTAGTGTTTTATAACCAAACCTTAGTGGCCTCAGGATTATGGGTTGAGCGTCATGCGCTGGCCCAAGACCAAGGTGCGGGTTGGCTTGCCTGTGTTACTCCAGGCTAATGGCTAATAGTCCATGTTTAACTTTAACTTTAGCTTTAATGTTAACGCGTTAGTCCCCAACGACTCATGTCTAGATTGTTCAAGATTGTTAACTGGATTAAACCGCGGCTGATATTAATCGCAAGCGCTACAGGCGGTATGTTTGCCACTGGCTTTAGCAGCGTACAAGGCCTTATCTGCAGTTTCATACAGTTTGGCGGCAGTGGCACTGGCTTGCCACTGAGCTAAGCCTATGCTCACACCTATCTTAGCTTGTTGGCAAGCCTCATTGGCACTCACTTGCGCAAGTATGCGGTTTGCGAGTAAATGGGCGCCAGCAGCATTAGTATCAAGCAAAATGGTAAATTCATCTCCGCCCACTCTAAAACCTCGGTCGGTATCCCGTAGTTGCTGATTGAGAATACTGGCGAAACTTTGCAGCAGTGCATCCCCTTGTTGATGGCCTTGGTTGTCATTGACCTGTTTAAAGTTATCTAAATCCAAAATCATTAAGGATAGAGGCAAGCCATTGCGGCGACTGCGCGCTATGGCTTTATCCATGCTTAATTCAAAGCCGCGGCGATTACCTAAGCCTGTGAGACTATCATGCATGGCTTGATTAGCCACTTGGCTGTGAGTCAGGGCATTATTGATGGCTGGGGCTAACCAAGACTCAAATAGTTGTAAGCAGAGTAAATCATCGCTGCTCAGCGCCTTAGCTAGATAATATTGCAAGGTAACATTGGCTACTATGGGTCTATGAATGTGTTGGCCTGACTGATGGCCCCACACCCACTTGTTAGTGGCTGTGTGCAATTTTAAGCCGTGGACAGGCAAGAAATTGCCGATCACTTGGGAAAATGTCGCGAGCACTTGCTCCGGCTCTAAGCTTGCATGTAAGCGCTGCAAGATAGCAATTTGATCTTGGCTAGATAAGGATGACTTAGGGTTAAAGCCAGGCCAAAAGCCTAAGTTGCTGTTAGCTGGATTGATATGTGCTATTTGGGCGAATGAGCTCATGGTAACTCCCTTAGACGTTGGCAATCTCAGTTACGTCTATGATTGACCGATTTGGTTGATATTACTTAGCAATCTCTGTGCCTACTTAAGAAATAAATAAATTTGTCTTTACTTGTCATTCGGTTACTATTTACAAGGCGTTAACATTGTGAGTGGAAGCTGTCAGATAAGTCGCACTGGCATTTTTTTGACAACGGGAGGTCTATGGAACAAGCATTCTTGGTAAAGATCCTGTTGATGTTAGTGATTGCTATTGCTTCGATTGCTTGGTTTCGACGTTTAGGGCTGCCAGCCATTTTGGCTTACTTATTAACCGGCATGTTAAGCGGCCCTGGCGGCTTTGATTGGTTTAGTCAGCAGCAAATGCAATCGGTCGCTGAGCTTGGCGTTGTGCTCTTGATGTTTACCTTAGGGCTAGAATTTTCTTTGCCGCGATTGCTGGCCATGCGCCGCACTGTGTTTGGTTTAGGCAGCGCGCAGGTGATTGTGACATCAAGCGTCGTCGTGTTAGTGTCGCTGGCGCTAGGCTTATCTTTGGTAGAAGCCATGATAATTGGTGCGGTTATCGCCTTATCCTCCACGGCTATTGTGCTTAAACTGCTTAACGAGCAAGGCTGGTTAAGGCGGCGCCACGGCGAATTGTCGGTCAGCGTATTATTGTTCCAAGACTTAGCGGTTATTCCGTTATTGATTCTGTTACCTCTTATGGGCAGTGAGAGTCAGGCTGCTAATCACTCCGAAATATTTATCGCCTTAGTGAAAGGGATCGTGGCCTTTGTAGCCTTGATGGCCTTTGGCCGCTGGGCGCTCCCTAAATTATTTGATGAAGTGGCGCGCTCACGCTCCAATGAGTTGTTTGTACTCACTACCTTAGTGGTTGCCACTCTGACTGGAGTCTTTACCCATTGGCTCGGATTATCCATGGCGCTCGGCGCCTTTATGGCAGGCATGTTATTGGGGGAAAGTCAGTATCGGCGCCAATTAGAAGCGGACATTAGTCCATTTCGGGATTTGCTGATGGGGCTATTTTTTATCTCCATAGGCATGCTGCTGGATTTAACCTTAGTGGTGTCATTTTGGTGGCAAGTC
The DNA here is from genome assembly GCF_006494715.1 of Shewanella sp. SNU WT4. NCBI lineage: Bacteria > Pseudomonadati > Pseudomonadota > Gammaproteobacteria > Alteromonadales > Shewanellaceae > Shewanella > Shewanella sp. SNU WT4. Next base: position 3,267,787 of record NZ_CP041151.1, on the reverse strand, counting down.
TTAGTGATTTTACTTGCGGTAGTTGTAGGTAAAATTGCGATTTTATTCGGCATTTTGCGCCTCAGCGGTGAGTCTACAAAAATTGCGGCGACCAGCGCTATTACCCTCGCGCAAGTCGGAGAATTTAGTTTTGTAGTGTTGGCATTGGCAGTTAATTATCAGCTACTTAGTAGTGAAATTAGCACCATTTTAGTGATGGTGGCTGTGATATCCATGGGATTAGCGCCAGCGTTAATTCGTCATTGCGGTGAGATAATAGGCGCCTTTGGCGGCATGGGCGCAGATGTTGAAAATCATAGTGTTAGCCCTAAAGTGCGCCAAGCTCAGGTGTTGATCTTGGGATATGGACGTGTTGGTCAAACCGTAGCCCGCTTTTTGCGCTCAGAAGCTGTGCCTTATGTGGTGTTAGATCTCGACCCAACCCGCGTATCTGAGGCGCGAATAGCAGGGGAGCCAGTATTATTTGGCGATGCCTGTAAACGTAGTTTGTTGTTGGAAGCGGGGTTACTTGATGTAAACATGTTAGTGATTAGCTTTTGTGATGGCCGCGCCTTAGAAGAAGTCTTGCCGCTGGCGCGCGAATTAGCGCCGCAACTCACTATTTTAGTGCGCACCCGTGATGACTCTAACATGACGGAATTTGAACAAGCAGGCGCGAGCCAAGTGATCCCTGAATCCTTAGAAGGCAGCTTAATGTTAGTGTCGCAAGTCTTGTATCGCTGCGGCGTGCCCTTAACTCGAATTTTAAAGCGCTTAGAGTCGGAGCGGCGTAATCATTACCATTATTTGCATGGCTTTTTTAGCGGTCAAGAATCGGATTTTACTTTAGAGCAATTGCATGCGGTGGCGCTGCCGGCATCAGCCTGGGCCGTGGGTAAGCGCTTGAGTCAAGTACCCGTTGCCCGCCTTAGAATTGAAATTCGGGCAATTCGGCGCAGTGGCGCAGAAGTTGAAAATCCACCCTCTGACTGGTTGCTGCAAGCCGATGATATTTTGCTGTTGCAAGGTAAGCCTAGGCGGGTCGAGCGGGCTGAGATATTTTTGCTGGGAGGTTAAATTTGCTTAATAGCAGTTAACCATTGAGCTTATTCACTGCGTAAGCGGCTAAAAACACTCGGCAAATTTCAGCATTACTAATATCGGCGGCGTTGTTATCGCAGTGCGTATCTAATTCGAATAGACTTGGCCATAAAAACACACCATTAAATAGGCTCTTTAAGGTGCGACTCATGGCCTTAATATCCCCGCTGAGTTTGCCTGCCTTCAGGGCATCTTTTAACCAGAGGTCGATACTATTGTCTTGCTCACGCACCAACGAGAGTAATTGCTTAGCCATTTCAGGTTGTTGTAAACACTGAGATAACAGCATGCGAATACTCTGCATACTAGCATCAAGGCACAACAAGGCGCTTTGCTCGCTCAATAGACACATTAATTGTGGCTCTAATGCTAATTCAGGATTGAAACATTCAGATGTAGGCGTTTGTAGCTTAAGGTGTAAAGCTAATAATACTGCCTTGAATAACTCGAGCTTATTATCAAAATGGCGATACAAGGTGCGTTTAGATACGCCTGCGGCTAAGCAAATATGGTCAAGATTAGCGGCTTGATAACCTTTTGCGAGAAATTCATGCTTGGCTTGCTCAAGTATGGCTTGATGCTTAAGTTCTGATAATTTCATGTAAATTTTTATTAAACGGCCTAAGTTAACTCTCGACTAAAAGTACACTCACAAGTTTACTTTTTCAAGTCGATTATTTAGACTAGCGCCTCACCTATGGTCTAATTGCCTCAATGCTAATGGAACCCCAATGAGCTCGACTCGCGCCTTTCTTTCGCCGTTATTTATCTTTGCTCTTTTTTCACCAACAGTTAACGCTGAGGCGTGGTTGCCGCTATTTGCTGATGAAGCCATCGCAAAAGGTTACGTGCTGCCAGAGCCTTTTGGTTTGAGCATTGGCGCTATGCATGTTGAGCAAGGGATTGAGGTTGATAGCATAGGTTTTGGTGGCTTGAATCATCCCTTTTTTCCAAACCGGCCGTTAGCACCTGATGCCATAGATATCAGCGCTGAGCACGGTGAGCAGCAAAGCCAAGTCTATACCCTGCGCGCCGATGCTTGGTTGTTACCCTTTTTAAATGTCTATGCCATCGCTGGAAAAATGACTGGCTACACTGAGACCAAGGTGCATGTCAATAAAGTGCAACTGATACCAGGTCGTCCGCCTATTACCCAAGGCTTACCTTCGTTTGATTTTCGATTAGATTTAGACGGCTACTTGTATGGCGGCGGTATTGTGATTGCAGGCGGCGTGGGTAATTGGTTTACCTTGATTGATGCCAGCCTTACTAACACCCGCTTAACTGTGATTGACGGCAACATTAACGCTTTCGTGTTATCACCGCGTATTGGTTATGACTTCTCAGATAAAGGTTTACCGCTGCGTCTGTGGGTAGGCGGTATGTATCAAGAAGTAGAGCAAGAGCTTAGCGGTAAGATTAGTGATTTAGATTTAGGCCCTGCGGGAAATGAGCTGATTAAACTCGTCGATAGTAATGGCGAAGCGCGTTTTGATGTGGAGCAGCATTTAACTACCCCGTGGAATACCTTAGTGGGTTTCCAGTATTTGATTAGTAACGACTGGTCGCTGGTAGGCGAAGTTGGGCTGGGTGGACGCCAAAGCGGCATGTTATCTCTAGAGTACCGTTTTTGAGGTTAAGCATTGGCTTACTTGCGAGCATAGCGGCCTTATTCAGTCCGCTAGCGAATGCCGACTGGCTTGAAGATATGCTCAAAGAGCTTGGCGGCAGTAAGGATATTGATGTCAGCCAAGGCATTGACTGGGGCGTATTGCCAGGACCTTTTGTCAATCCTGTGCAAGGATTTGGCTTAGGGGTTGCTGCCATTGGTTTATATTCGCCGTCCGGGCGAGAAGATAATGTCCAACTCTCAACCTTAAGCGTTAAGTCGTTTGTATCAAGTTCCGGCTCCTACGGACTTGGCGTTGAAAATCGCAGTTACTTTGGCGATGACACCTGGCGTTTGGGACTGGATGCTTGGCTTAGCCATTCGCCGCAAGATTATTGGGGCATAGGCAAAGAAGCTGCCAGCAACAGCGCCAATCAAACGGCTTACGATAGCCAAGTGTTAGAGTTATCGCCTAATGTCAGTTATCGCTTACTGCGTAATACCTATGTGCAGCTTGGCTGGGACTTTCAGTCAGTAACTGAGCTGAGTGCCGAGGGGCCTGCGCTTAATGCTGAGCAATTGCAAGACAGTCGCATCAGTGGACTCAACCTGTCTTTGGCTTATGATAGCCGTGATTTTGCGCCTAATCCCGAGCGCGGCTTATTGGCAGAAATTAAGTATCAACACTATAGCAAGCAATGGGGTTCTGACTTTGGTTTTGACAAGATGTCAGTCAATGTCCGTCAATATCATAGGTTTAGCCCGCAGTATATTGTCGCCTTTGAGGTTTATGGTGAAGGCTCTCGTGGCGATGTGCCTTGGTACGCCTTGCCAAAGCTTGGCACGGATGGCCGCATGCGCGGTTACTATCAAGGGCAATATCGGGATAACTATTTTCTTAGTAGCCAAATTGAATTGCGCCAAGCGTTGAGCGAGCGTCATGGATTGGTTTACTGGGCTGGAGCTGGCAATGTGGCTCCTGATTGGTCTGGATTATTTAGTCAAGACTGGCTACCGACCTTAGGCATAGGTTATCGCTTAGCCTTTAAACCTAGGGTGAATATCCGCTTAGATGTTGGTATTGGTAAAGATTCTAGCGGCGTGTATTTCCAAATTAATGAAGCATTTTAAGATGAAGCCATCCCATGTCCGCGCCCTAATACACACTGTGCTTATTGGCTTAGTGTGGCTGATAAGCATGCCGGCTCGCGCCATCGATGCGCCTGTGGGCGTGCGTCCTTGCTGCGCCTTTGGTACTAACTTAAAGGCGAAAATGGGCAGCGTGCCAGTGCCATTTTTTTCTCTCGCCAATGTGGTCGCCATTACTGACTTAGGAGGGCATCAATACAATGATGGCCGCCAAGGAGTAGTGACTAGCTTATTAGGAGTTGGCCGCGAGGCTAATGGCTTAATCTATACTCGCCATGGCGGTTTTATCGATATCGCCCATGTGCGTGATACTGCCGATAACACTTATTATTTGTATCAGCAATTGTGGCCTTATATAGGCACTGACTATGAGTTAGCCTTAAGTGCTGAGCTGCGTTCCCGTCAAATAGTGCTGCATCAACAAGACTATGCCCTAGATAATGACAGTAAGCGTCAGTTGGGGGTAGAGTTTGCCAGCGTTATGGCCTATCAGTTGGCTCAGTGGCATGAAGTGGCGCAGTGGTTTGGGATGACATCGGTGGGCGGCTGGTCTGAGCTTGCCTCAGCTTTTTCACCAGAAGACTTGTACTCCAATATGTTAGGCGCCATTTTAGCCCGCGATATTTTGCAGCAAGCGCCCAATCTCAGTATTAAGCAATTTAGCGAGCAATTTAGTGTGAGCTTAGCCAAGCGTTTAACTGAGCTTGGGGCAGAGGATGTTGCAACCACTCAAGCCAAGCTTAATGCCCTTGATGGCAACTGGTGGAATAGCAATATGCGCCTGCCGGATAAATGGGTGCTGCAAAAGCGTGATTATCAGCTGCATTTTCAATTAATGCCCCACGGCGCGCAGTCACCGGTCATCTTATCTCTGCCCGACCATCTTGATGCTTATGGAGAGCTGCAGCTGGTGGCCGCTAATCAAGAAGCCAACTTTGGCCGCTTAAGCGCAACTGCAACATCTGCGGATGTAACAGCAAAAGCTGCGGCCAATTTAGTCACTAAGCCCGTCTGGACCTATAGCGATATGTTGCTATTAGCGTCTTATGCCAAGCGGCAAGATACGGCTGAACGAGCGGACGCCGATATTTTGCAGCAATAAGCGTACTTCGATTAACGCCATTAGCTGTTGTTAACAGCAGTTAACGGCTTTAATGACGGCCATTAACTGCTATTGCCTTAACCATTTATTTGAAAAAACTGCTTAATATCATCGAGCTGACACATGGCATCTTGATAACCCAATTGGATTAAGTGGCGGGTATATTCTTTTTCAAATAACAAATACGACAAAATACTCGATTCTGCATGTTGATTAACCCCTATGACTTTAAGTAATAGCCGCACAGCTTTTGGCATCTCCATATAATACTGCGCTGCAATCAGGGTCATGTCTTCACTGGGTTTAATCACTAAGGTTTCGATAGGTTTGAGTGCTAATTGCTGGCGATATGGCTGCGGTATTAAACCTAAGGTGTTGTTAACTCGCTGCAAACGCTCCAAATCGGTATTGAGCGTGTCTGAAAATATACTATCCAGTAAATGCCCAGTTACGCCCGCGAGCCTTGGGTGATGGGGCAGGGACTTAGACTGATCTTTATGCATGCTTTCAAGGTTTATCACTAGCAGTTTATCGGCGCCTAAATGAATTGGGCTCGATAATGGTGCTTGCTGATGAATTGAGCCATCCCCATGATAATCTTTGTGAATTTTTACCGAAGGGAACAAGGTCGGAATGGCAGCGCTCGCTAATAAGTGCTCGGTATTAAGGCGCTGGCGCATACCATAGCGTTTATGGCGCTGCCAATTAGCCACTTGATGCTGGGCCTGAAAGAAACAGTAACTGCTAGCATCGTTATAACATGAGGTTTCCACGCTCACCGCGCGCAAAAAACCGTGCTGAATATTCCTATCAATCCGCTGAAAGTTGATCACTTGACTGAGTAGGTGCCTAAGGGGCTCATTATTAAATAAGCTGCTGGCATCCGGGCTGACCTTGTCATCTTGCAAACCGCGCAGCAGCATCTTAATCAAATGACTACTGACAGCGCCTGCTGAGGCGCAGTAAATATGATGAGTTTGCATATTGCGCCACACCCATTCTAATTTACGCACCCCTAAGTGAAAGCAGCTGGCATAACTTGCCATGGCCGTGCCATTAATGGCGCCCGCTGACGTGCCGCAAATAACCTGAAATGGTATGCCATGATTGCGCGGATACAGTTGTGCTATCGCTTTGAGTACACCGACTTGATAAGCAGCGCGGGCGCCACCACCACCGAGTACTAGGCCAATCATAGGCCCGAGAGGTGCTGGTGATGACAATGAATTAATGGTTTCTCGCGTGGAGACATCCAATGTGGTCGTCATACTCACCCCTGAGTCGATTGCGCTACTTAATTAAAACTTAACTCAGCTTGTGCATATCCTCCAGCGTATTAGCAAAACAATTTTTAGTTCTGTTGACAGAAGGCTCTGATTTTATGTTTAAAATCCATTGTCATCGAAATCATCACTAGCATCAAATGGGCTAGCGCTTAGGTGAGTGTATATAAGGCATCAGGCAGAGCGCCTATTGCGGTGGTGATTAAATTGGCCGCCTCGCTGTTTTTTGTCTTTTCATGCTTTGTTTGAGTTTGCTGGCAATAGAGAGGATAAGTTCGCGTGCTTTTGCGGTCATACTGCAAGCTTACAAGCATCAAGGAAAGCTGCATTATATTAAGGAAAGCAGCATTGTTGCGCGAACGGGAGGTGAAGCATCACGCGGAAAATAGAATTCATCAAGCCCATCGTGGCGACAAGCTTGATGATGAGTTAACCGCTTTTAGCCGATGAACTCGCTTAGATTAGTGCACATGACCGCGGCTAATCTCTTCCATGCTGGCATCGCGCACATCGCGAATAGTGCCGCTGAACGTTAAGGTTTTACCAGCTAATGGATGATTAGCATCCACAGTCGCTTCGTTGTCATTAATGGCAGTAATAGTCACTGGAATATCGCCATCTGGGCCTTGAGCTGAGAATGACATACCTACTTCTACCTTTTCCACGCTGCCAAAGGCTTCTACTGGCACCTGCTGGACATTGCTTGGGTTATATTCGCCATAACCATCTTCGGGGGACACTGTCACCAGAAAGCTATCACCGGCTTTTTTACCTTCAATGGCTTGCTCTAAACCACGGATGATATTGCCGACACCGTGTAAATACGTTAACGGTTCACGGCCTTCAGATGAATCAACCAGATGTTCATTTTCATCGACCACCAAATAATCTATGGTGACTACCTTGTGTGCTTGGATCATAGTATTGTCCTATCTTAGCGCGTAATACGCGGCCACAATAATATTTAAAATCAGGCCATTACATAGCTACCTTAAAAGTAACCTTGGCTAAATCATTAAAATAAAAAAGCCTCACACCCTAAGGTCTGAGGCTTAATCACAGCATTACCGCTTAACGAGGTAATTGTGACTTAATGAAATCAACGATTTGATCAAACGGGATTTCTTGCTTTTCACCAGTGCGACGATTCTTGTATTCGTACACTTGGTTATCGATATTGCGATCGCCAATCACGATCACGTGTGGCAGACCAATCAGTTCCATATCGGCAAACATCACGCCTGGTCGCTCTTTACGATCATCAAATAACACTTCAACACCAGCAGCGGTTAAATCCGCATACAGTTGCTCAGCGATATCAGTAACGCGATGCGACTTGTGCATGTTCATTGGCAGAATACCCACTTGGAATGGGGCAATTGCATCTGGCCAAATAATACCGCGATCGTCATGGTTTTGCTCAATGGCTGCTGCCACAATGCGGCTTACGCCCACACCGTAACAACCCATCAGCAATACTTGTGACTTACCGTTTTCATCCAGTACAGTGGCGTTCATGGCCGCTGAATAGTTAGTACCTAACTGGAAGATATGACCAACTTCAATACCGCGAGCAAAGGCATAAGTACCTAAGCCATCAGGCGTGGTTTCACCTTCAACTACGTTACGTAAATCAAAGGCTTCAGCCAGTGGTAAATCACGCTCCCAGTTGATACCAAAGAAATGCTTATCTTCTTGGTTAGCGCCGCCGGCAAAATCGCTCATCACAGCTACGCTGTGGTCGATAAATACTGGCATAGTTAAACCGACTGGACCGATAGAACCAGGGCCTGCGCCTACTGCGTCACGGATTTCAGCATCAGAAGCAAATTCCAGTGGCGCTGCCACTAATGGCAGTTTGTCAGCTTTAACTTCGTTAAGTTCATGATCGCCGCGCACGACTAAGGCCACTAATGGGGCCGCTTCAGTGGCGCCGCGCACGATTAAGGTCTTAACAGTTTTGGTGATGTCTAAACCAAATTGCTCAACTAATTCAGCAATGGTTTTCGCATTTGGAGTATCTACCAATTCCATGGCTACAGTCGCAGCTTGGCGAGTAGTCGTTGGCATTGGCGATTCTGCTTTTTCAATGTTAGCGGCGTAATCGCTGCCAGTTGAGTAAGCAATTAAGTCTTCACCGCTGTTAGCCAGAACGTGGAACTCGTGTGACATGCTGCCACCAATAGAGCCAGTATCAGCCAGTACTGGGCGGAAACCTAAGCCCATACGGTTCATGATGTTGCTGTAAGCGTTAAACATGGAGTGATAAGTATCATCCATGGTCTGCTGATCTAAATGGAAAGAGTAAGCATCTTTCATTAAGAATTCGCGTGAGCGCATTACGCCAAAACGTGGGCGCACTTCATCGCGGAACTTAGTTTGGATCTGATACAGGTTCAGCGGTAACTGCTTGTATGAAGTTACTTCTTTACGAACTACGTCAGTGATCACTTCTTCATGGGTAGGTCCCAGAACGAAATCACGGTTATGACGGTCCTTAAAGCGCAGCAATTCTGGGCCAAACTTATCCCAACGACCTGTTTCTACCCACAAATCTGCTGGTTGAACCATAGGCATTAGTACTTCAATGGCGCCAGCATTGTTCATTTCTTCACGAACAATGGCTTCCACTTTACGCAGTACACGCAAGCCTGTCGGCAGGTAGCTATAAAGGCCAGAGGCATTGCGGCGGATCATGCCCGCACGCAGCATCAACTGATGGCTAATAACTTCTGCATTGGCAGGGGTTTCTTTTTGAGTAGATAGAAGGTACTTGCTGACTCGCATTACCGATTTCCCAGTATGAATTTAATGGCGGTCATTTTATCACTAGGAATAGGCTTGTCACCTCTAAAGCCAATATTTATCGTTAATTTGCGCTCACTTGATGGGCAAGTTCTGGTTTCTCGCGGCGATCGCCTATCATGCGGGCAGGATTGCCGGCCATAATGGCGTAAGCGGGCACATCTTTACTGACCATGCAGCCCATAGCAATTACGGCGTGATCGCCAATAGTGACGCCATCGACTATGCCGGCCTGCGCGCCTATCCACACATCTTTACCTATGATGACGCCGCACGAATTAGATTTTTGTTGATAAATCGGGGCATTAGGTGCCATGCCATGATTAAAGGCATAAATGGTGACTTGATTAGCGATGCGGGTTTGATCGCCAATGATAATGCCCTTGCTGCCACCATCTAACGAGCAGCCATGATTGATGGCGACTTCCCGCCCTAAAGTGACAGGTCCATGAATAAAGCACTGGGCAGCAATCATGCATTGATCGTTAATTTTGATATCGCGCCCAGGTTCAGCAAATAGCTCAGCCTCAGGGGCGATAAAGCAATTAGCGCCAATGCTTACGGTTTCAAGGGCCATCAACTGCGCTTGCACTTGCTCTTGCCAAGGCTTAGCCCAAGCCAAGTGCTTAGGTTTTAGGGAAAAATACAGCCATGGCATCCAAGATAAGCGTTTTTTATGCTGAGTTTGGTAGTCAGGTTTAGCAACTTCACTCATGACTTAGCTAACGCCTGCGCTGGGATCACGGCAGTCACTAAGGCGTTACCCCCATCCATTTGCCATAAAATGTCTAAATCATAAAGCGCGACTTGATAGCCTTTGGCATCATCTTTTGCTTTTTTATAGGCCGGGCGCGGGTCTTGAGCGAGAACCGCTTCAATTAGGCTCACTAAATCTGGTCTATCTTCGCTCTTGGCATAACCCAGAGCTTGTTCTTTAGCATCGCGAGTAAAAGACACGTTAATTTGCAGCGGCGCGTCATGAGCTATGCCGCCTTTGGCATCAACAATGGCATCAGAAAACGGAATATAGGGCTTAATATCTACCACTGGCGTGCCATCGAGTAAGTCCATGCCGGAAATTTCTAAGCACACTTTGCCTTTACGTTTGACTATGCCGTGCAGTTTTACCACGGACTGACCTATGCCGTTGGGTCTAAAGGTTGAGCGGGTGGCAAACACGCCCATTTTTTCATTGCCGCCTAAGCGCGGTGGTCGCACTGTGGGTTTCCAGCCTTGAGCTAAGTTTTCATGAAAACAAAATAGCAGCCAAATATGGCTATATTGCTCGATACCGCGCACGCAATCGGCATGATTAAAGGGATCCACTAATTCAACATAACCGCGGGCAGAGACTAATCCCGGCTGTCTTGGTATACCAAATTTTTGTTTATACGGGGTATGGCATACCGCCACGGCTTGTAACTGACTTGCAAACGACATGATTAATCTTCTTGTGGTTGAACCTTGATGGCTTGACCTAAACATTGAATGCGTGACACGCAACCTTCAGCTTCATTGGTAAAAGTAACGCAATTATTGAGCATTACGCCATTGGCGCCGACATCAGCCGCTTGGCGTCTTAATTCGGTGCGCGCTTCTGCCATAGTCGCAGGTGGCGAGTTAGCTTCTAACTGACAAGATTCGCCAGCGACCATTTTTACACGCTCAAATAAGCCGTTAGGTGCTTGGTCGCGAGTATAAAGCGTGACATCACCCGCTTTGAAATAATCATCAATGGCTTTACCACTAAGATTAGATTGAAAACTATAGTCGCCAGCGCAGCCACTAAGCAGCACTAAGCTTGCGGCCAAAAGAGTGATGTTTCGCATTAGAAATTCCCGTCAATGGGTCGGGGAGTTAAGCTCCCCAAGAAGTGATTAGTTTAGCGATTCAAGTACTTTTGATAAAGCTGCTTGTGGCGGTTATTTAAATCCACTAAGCGACCATCGATAAATAGCGCTTCAACGCCGTGCTGTTTGGGGTCAAAAATATCGCCTTTACTGATGACCAGATTGGCGCGATAGCCAGGCGCCAATACGCCCATATCTTGTTGCCCCAACATGATGGCAGCATTCACTGTAATGGCTTGCAAGCTAAGCTCAGAGCTGAGGCCATGGCTAATGGCCTGCGCCGCGGCAAAGGGTAAATTACGGGTATCCCAGTCGCCACTAAAGCCGATAGCAAAGGGCAGGTTAGCGGCCGCTAATAAACTCGGTATGCGGTAAGGTAAGTCTATGGGGTCATCATGGCGCAGCGGCATAGATAACATGTGGGTATATATGACAGATGCATTGATTTCGTTAAGAATATCGGCGGCGCGCCAGGCATCATAGCCGCCAACTATGATGAGTTTTAAGCCATATTGGCGCGCCAATGCCGCCGCTGACTCTATGCTATTAAGTTTATCGGCATGGACAAATAAACTGGCGCGCCGCTCAAATAAGGGCTGCATAGCGTCATAGCTTTGCTGTTTTTGCGCTAAGGCGCCGGCTTTGGCAGCTTGATAATAATGAAAGCTCGCTGCAAAGTTTTTATGAATATCGCTGATTTGCTCGTTAAGCTCAGTGGCTTGTTTTTCGCGCTCTTCCTGTGTTGCCGCTGGCGCATCTATCGCTGGCCACACTAAGTGCTGCCCTGTTGCGGCGACTTTGGCATCATCTATGGTCCAAGCATCGAGATTTACCAGCACGCTTTGGCCAACTAAGCCGTTACCTGCTGGCACAATGTGGGCGTGAGTAATGCCATTGGCGCGCACTGTGGGGATAATTTCAGAATCCGCATTAAAGGCGGTGGCGGATGAGATTTCGGGATTAAAACTGCCAATTTCGCCGCTATCAACGGTGGAGCGCACCATAGATATTTCATTCAGGCCAATTTGGGTATTAAGGGCGATTAATCCGGGGTAAATATGTTTGCCACTGACATCTATGACTTCGGCGTTATTGGCGGCTAACTGCTTACCCATAGCGACTATTTTGCCGTGTTCAATCAGTAAATCTGTATTTATCAGCACGCCATCGGCGGCGGTGTAAAGCGTACCACCTTTAAGCAATAACGCTTGAGTTTGCGGCGGCGCGGGCACCATGTCATAGCCGAATGCGAGTGGTGATACACAAGTTAGCAGCAGGCATGCTAGCAAATATGAGGGTAAGCATGAGATTCGCTTAAATTTAGCCATTAGTGATGACCTCCGTTAAACAGATTTTGCGCATGGTTAAATTGATAATGGCTATCGCACTGCCAATCAGGTTCAGCGATGTCAACTTCAGGTTCACCGTCTTTGCGCTTATCATCGGCATTAAGCACTTGTTGGATTAATTGCTCTTTTTCTATGATCATGGCTTGCTCAAGCTGCTGATGTTCTTGACGGTCAAAGTAGCGGCGGCCATCAATCCACACGGCCTGTGTTTTGGCGTAAACCGATAAAGGGTTGTTGTTCCATAACACTAAGTCTGCATGTTTACCCACCTCGATTGAACCCACAAGTTTATCTACCCCAAGCTGCTTAGCTGGGTTAATGGTCACCATGTTCCAAGCTTCCATTTCTGTCATGCCGCAATACATAATGGATTTAGCGGCTTCCTGATTAAGGCGGCGCTGCATGCTGTAGTCATCTGAATTTAATGAGGTTACTACGCCTTTGTTGTTAAGCATGCAGGCGTTTTGCGGTATAGCATCAAAGACTTCAAACTTATAAGCCCACCAATCAGAAAAGGTTGAAGCCCCTGCGCCCGCGGCGGCTAATTCATCGGCCACCTTATAGCCCTCTAACACATGGGTGAAGGCGCTAATGCTAAAACCATAGCTTTGGGATAAGCGTAAAAACATCAAAATCTCTGATTGCACATAGGCGTGCACATGGACTTGGCGTTTACCGTTAATAATTTCAGCGATAGCTTGTAAGCGATAATCAATGGCGGGCGCTGGTACTTGTTTTTGCTCGCTGGCGCGCAGTGCATTCCAAGCCTGATGCTTAGCCTGATATTGCTTGGCGGCCTCAAAGGCATCCACCATGACACTTTTTACCCCCATGCGGGTTTGCGGAAAGCGGGTGACAAACTCATCCCCCCAATGACTTTGCTTAACGTTCTCACCTAGGGCCAATTTAATGGCGGCCGGGGCTTCAGTGAATTTAAGCCCTTCAGCGCTTTGACCCCATCGCAATTTAATCAACTGCGCTTGACCACCAATCGGATTAGCGCTGCCATGGAGTATTTGACTGCTGGTCACGCCGCCTGCCAGTGACTGGTAAATATTGATGGAATCAGGATTTAGCACATCGGCAATGCGCACTTCTGCAGTCACAGCATCTGTGCCTTCATTGGTGCCGCCATTAAGCGCAATATGAGAATGCTCATCAATGATGCCAGCGCTTAGGTGCATGCCACTAGCATCAAGGCGCTTAAAGCCTGACGGAGTTGCTAATTGCTGGCCGATAGCTGTGATTTTGCCATCGCTAATCAGCACATCGGTATTGGTTAACACCCCCTCTTTGGCTGATGTCCATACGCTGGCACCTAGGATATGCAGTTTCTCAAACTGAGGTACGGCTTCTCTGCCATAGGCGCCGTTGGGGGAGGTGAGCTTAGGTGCGCCAAAGACTTGCGCCGCGTGATCATGGCTTGAGGCGTCAAGCGCGGCGCTATTGGTTTGTGAGTCAAGTTCAGCAACACCAGCAACAGGCTCAGGGCTACCGTCCGGCAGCAACACGCGCCCATGCACGCCTGAGTCATCAAACCATAAACTGAAACGATACATTTTATGATTTTGCTCTATGGCGGCGGCAAAACTTAAATGATTTTGGTTGAGAGTTGGCGCGAGTAAATCAATCGTCTCTTCACCTGCTTGCAAATAACTGCTGGATAATTGTGTGGGATTAAGCGTGAGTTCTAGGCTGATATCGGCAAATTGTAATTGATAATCGCCAGCTAATTTGCGCTGCGCTAATGTGACTTGATTAAAATTGGGCTGCCCTTGTAAATACACACCAACAATTTCGCCATCTATGAATATATCGCCTTTAGCGACTACTATATCGGCCATAAAACCTGGGGCCAGTTTTCCGACGTTATCATCTATGCCTATCATGGCGGCGGGCGTCGAAGTTAAGGCGGCGAGAGCATCTTGGGCAGCTAGGCCAGATTTTACTGCCAACTGCACTCTTGGCCAAAAGTCTTTGGCATCAATAGCATGTTGGGTAAAAGCAAAGGGGATGTTAGCTTTGGCTAAAAAACTTGGATTACTCGGGGCGCTGTGCCAATGACGTAATTGCTCTAATGAAGTATCTAACGCAATATTGCTGTCTTGCACATTCGGCGCCTGCGGGAAATTAAGCGGAACGATAAAGCTCGCCTTTAATGCTTTTATTTCATCGATGCGCGCATATTCTCGCCCCGAGGCCACTAATACTGTGGTTAATTTGGGTTCCGCGAGTAAGCGGCCGGCTCTTAATACGTTATTAAGATCGCCAGCATTAACAATCCAAGTATTTGACCATTGGTTCGCTATGGCCTGCCAAGCGCTATTAACTGTGGTGTTTTCTGGGGATTGATTAAACTTAAGTTTATTAACATTGTCTTTTAGCCATTGGCCATAGGTTAAATTCTGGCGAATTAATGCCATGGTACCCATTAATGATTCAGGGTAAGCCATAGGCGATGAACCTTTATTGAAGGATATTAATGAATTGCTATAAGGTTTAAGAATGGTTTTAATAGTTGCCAGTGGCGCTAATGATACGGCGACGGCCTGACCTTGAAATATACCGTCTTGTTTAGCAATTTGCACACTAGTGAAACCGTTTTGTTGCCATTTTTTAGCATTATCAACATTAGGGGCGAAATGATGCAGCCATTGCTCTTGTGCATGAACGGCTGAATTAGGCGCCTGCCCGCCTAAAGTGTTAATGGAATAAACCGGAGGACTGGTCTCTGGGTATTGATAATTAAATTCGATGCCATATTCACTGAAAGGATCAATAAAACCTGGTAGTAAAGAATAGCCTTGCATATTAATAATTTGAGCGCTAGGAGGAATAGCTTCATTGGCAACAATATCAATAATTTTATTACCCGCTATTAATAAGGTGGCATTAGTGCGCTTTTCTGTTGCTGACAGATAAATATCAGCATGGCTAAGGGCTGTCACTAAGGGGGCGTCTGTGGTTAGAGGCTGTTTAGCAAATGTTGCTAAACTCAACAGACATAAACTGATTAACCAATAACGACGAGAGCTCATAAGGAGTGCTAGTTAGCTGTAAATGTGTGGCAGATGTTAACGGACTTGAAGTGGAATTGGTATCTTATGTCGAGTTTAATTGTAACTATTTTATACAAATTAATAGATACAAAAAAACCCACCTATGGGTGGGTTTTTAGTGGTATCACAACTTAATGGTTAGATTAAGAAGTCATCCATATTACGGCCTTTGCTTACTTCATTAGCGAACACTTTAGGCATACGGCCTTGGCCGGTCCAAGTAATCACTTCGCCGCCAACAGTAATAGTATATTTAGCTGGGCGAGGGGCGCGCTTCTTGGTTTGAGTCTTAACAGCAACAACGCCTAAATCGTCAATTGATAAACCCACTTCCAGCATTTGCTTGCGGATTTCTTCAATTTTAGCGATACGCTCTGCCATTAATGCATTTTCTTCTTCAGCACTTGCTTCACGATCAGCAATAATAGCGTGCAGTTTTTCAGCCACTTCACGTAATTCATCTAAAGATAAATCTTTTACGTTGGCTTTGAAGCGACGAGCATGGGTTAGTACTTCTAAGAATTCACTCATAGGTTTTCCACTCAATTCATTTATTTATGATTATAACAACTGGGTAAATAATAGAAACTTATAAGATAGTAATCAAATAAAACTTAATTAAAAACATAAAAAAAAGATAATAAATTATAAAAAGTCGGCGTTATTGCAGGAATGCTATCATTAAATACGCTAAATAAGATTATTTTAAGGCATCAATGAGTCACATCTGCTGAATTTGGCTATTTAAATCCTGAATAAGCTTTCATCAAAAAGTGGCTAAGGTCACTCTAAAAATGACTTAATTTATTATTAAGTCATCATTTCTTTTTTATCTCTTGGTTTATCTCAGTGGCGAATATTGCAAATTAACATCTTGTTAACTCTAGTTGACGTTAACGTCAACAATGCGTAAAGTGATACTCATAGATAGAACAGGCATAGCAAAGCTTTGCTGGAACTTTTTTAAAGCACAATAAAGGATGAACCATGAAAATTTTGGTGCCGATTAAGCGTGTGGTGGATTCAAACGTCAAAGTAAGAGTCTTAAGTGACGGCTCAGGCGTTGATACCAATCACTTAAAAATGGCCATGAACCCATTTTGTGAAATAGCGGTTGAAGAGGCTGTACGTTTAAAAGAAGCTGGCGTTGCGACGGAAGTCGTCGTAGTCACTGTCGGTGATAAAGCGTGCCAAGAACAAATTCGCTCCGCCATGGCTTTAGGCGCTGATCGCGGTATTCATGTAGAAGCACTAGATACTTTATTACCAATCGATATCGCCAAATGTTTAGTGGCAGTGCAGCAACAAGAGCGTGCCGACTTACTGTTATTAGGTAAGCAATCCATTGATGGCGACAATAATCAAACGGCGCAAATGGTCGCGGCCTTATTAGATATTCCTCAAGCTTGTTTTGCCTCTGTGGTTAAACATGAAGGTGGGCAATTATTGGTAACTCGTGAAATCGATGGTGGCTTGCAGCATCTGAGTCTGCCATTGCCGGCCGTAGTGTCAGCGGATTTACGCTTAAATGAGCCAAGATATGCCAAATTACCCGATATTATGAAAGCTAAGCGTAAGGTGCTTGACGTGTTTAGCCTTGAGGCTCTTGGGGTGACCTTAAAAGCTCATCAGCAAGTGATTAATGTAAAGGCGCCAGCCCAAAGACAAGCAGGCGTAATGCTAAGCTCGGTGGCTGAGCTGGTGGAAAAATTAAAGCATGAAGCAAAGGTGATCTAAATGGCCATACTCCTGATAGCAGAACATGATAACGTCTCGCTCAAAGCCGATACCGCCAAAGCCTTAACCGCCGCTAAAGCCATGGGCGCAGATATCCATGTATTAGTCGCAGGCTTTGAATGTAGCGAAGTGGCTAAATATGCTGCGAAATTGGTGGGCACTGCGCAAGTGTTAGTGGCCGATAACGCCGTTTACGCAAAGCAATTACCTGAAAACCTTAGTAAGTTAATTGTCGATATCGCCGCGAATTACACTCACATAGTGGCATCAGCGTCTAGCATAGCCAAAGACTGTTTACCTCGAGTGGCGGCGTTACTGGATGTCGCGCAAGTGTCTGAAATTATCGAAGTGCTTGATAAAGATACCTTCGTGCGTCCAATTTATGCGGGTAATGCCTTAGCGACAGTTAAAAGCTTGGACGCCGTCAACGTCATTACTGTGCGCGCTAGTGCGTTTGCTGCCAGTGCGAGCCAAGATAGCCAAGCGCCTATTCAAGCGCTTGATAAAGTGTTTGCGCCTATGAGTCAGTGGTTATCCCAGGAATTAACAGTGTCAAGCCGCCCAGAACTTGCTAGTGCCAACATAGTGGTCTCTGGTGGACGCGGTGTGGGTAGTCGTGAGAACTTTGCTTTGCTTGAGCAATTGGCCGATAAGTTAGGGGCGGCGCTCGGTGCCTCGCGCGCGGCCGTGGATGCGGGTTTTGTGCCTAACGATTTACAAGTCGGTCAAACCGGTAAAATTGTGGCGCCAAGCCTCTATATTGCTGTCGGTATTTCGGGTGCAATTCAGCATTTAGCCGGTATGAAAGACTCAAAAGTGATAGTTGCCATCAACAAAGATGCCGACGCGCCGATTTTTCAAGTGGCTGATTACGGATTAACCGCTGACTTGTTTGAAGCTATCCCTGAGTTGATTAATTCCATTTAATCTGTGACATTAGTCACGTTAAGCGGTATTGGGTTAGCAATTGCAATACCGCTTATGTTTTTATGTGCGTCACGTCGTTTTTCAGACGTCCTTTGAAGTAGAGGTTGCGCTAGCTAAAAGTAGTGAACATTAGGGTGATGCCTAAGAGTGTTCATAAAAGGAGTTAGCGCCGAAGTAGTTGTACTCATCAAGGTCGGCTGCTGGGGTTGTGTCCGAAAGGAGCAACACTGCCATAGTATTCCTGTCAGGGTGACGGGGTTTATTTACTATGGAGCGCTATTGATAGGACAGGTGTTTGATCACTCATAATCATCCCGATTATTTGAGTGATACTGTGTCACCAGTTCAGTTGCCTCCATTCGTATTCAGCGAAGACAATAATAATGACAGTATTAACTTATGCCGATTCGGCACTTTCACTTTTGCCTCCTGTGGTTGCAATCTTACTGGCGGTAATTACCCGCAGAGTATTAGTTTCCCTTGGTGTGGGTATTATCTTGGGCAGCTTACTGCTCACCGATTTCACCCCTCTGACCAGTGCCAGTTATCTTGCGAGTAAAGTTACTGCGCTGGTATGGGTTGATGGCGCATTCAACAGCTGGAATTTATATATTCTGGGCTTCTTAGTTCTGCTTGGCATGATCACCGCATTGATTACTGTCAGTGGCGCCGCTCGCGCCTTTGCTGATTGGGCGCGCGCGCGTATTCGCAGCAAACGTGACGCCAAATTATTAACCATATTGCTAGGCTGTGTGGTGTTTATTGATGACTACTTCAACTCACTGGTCGTGGGTAGTGTGTGTCGTCCGTTAACTGACCGTTATTATGTGTCGCGGGCTAAATTAGCCTATCTGCTTGATTCTACTGCGGCGCCTGTGTGCGTGATTTCGCCTGTGTCTAGCTGGGGCGCTTATATTATTGCCTTGATTGGCGGTATTTTAACGACTCATGGCATTGCCGATTCTGGTCATTTAAGTATCTTTATCCAAATGATACCAATGAACTTCTACGCCATTTTCGCCTTGTTACTGCTGATTTGTGTGGCCATGTTTGGCCTAGATATCGGCCCTATGCGTCGCCATGAGCAGCTGGCACAAAAAGGTGAGCTGTGGGATGAAAGCAAAGGTACGCCGCCAGGCGCCAATATGGATTTACCTGAGGCAGATACCGGTAAAGTACTGGGGTTATTCTTACCTATTGGCTCATTAGTTGCCGCCACCTTGTATTTTATGGTGAGCTCTGGCGCCGACGTATTGACTGAAAAAGGTATAGCTTTTGATATCATCAAAGCCTTTGAAAATACTTCAGTAAGTTCATCGTTATTCTTTGGTGCCTGTTTTGGTTTTGTGGTCACTCTGATTGGCGTGATGATGCAGAAGGTAGATACCAAGTTAGTGCTTAAGGGTATGACTCAAGGCGCGCTGTCTATGCTGCCTGCAATTTATATCTTACTGTTCGCTTGGACTATTGCTGGCGTAATTGGTCAGTTAGAAACAGGTAAGTACATGGCAAGCTTAGCTAATGGCAATATTCCATTTGCCATGTTGCCAGCAGTAATGTTTGTATTGGCAGGCTTAACCGCTTTTGCTACTGGCACTAGCTGGGGCACCTTTGGCATTATGTTGCCAATTGCCGCCGATATGGCCATGGGTAGCCATGTGAGCATGATGCTACCTATGTTAGCCTCAGTGTTAGCGGGCGCCGTGTTTGGCGATCATTGTTCACCGATTTCTGATACCACGATTTTGTCGTCCACAGGCGCGGGTTGTCATCATATTGATCACGTAGTGACTCAGTTGCCTTATGCGCTGATAGTGGCTGTGATCAGCATGATAGGTTATACCGTACTTGGTTTCACTGAATCTGTGGCGGCGGGTTTTGCCACTTGTAGCGTCTTGTTTGTCTTGAGTGTGATTGCCCTTAAAATTAAGGTAGGTCGCAGTTAAGCGCTTGGTTTAGAACACGATTCAAGCCGTAATCACTGCTCAACGCTTTCAATAAAAACGCAACTCTGAGGTTGCGTTTTTTTATGGGTGCTGGTTACTGATGAGCGCTATCTGTGTCTTTCCCTTTATTGGGTCAGGCCGCGGCGCTCAAGTATCCCTTGTGTGGTTGGCGCTTGGCCGCGGAAGTTTTGATAAGCTTCCATGGGCGCTACTGAGTTACCGACTTCTCGAATAGTTTTACGAAACTTCATGCCG
Source organism: Shewanella sp. SNU WT4 (assembly GCF_006494715.1). Classification (NCBI taxonomy): domain Bacteria; kingdom Pseudomonadati; phylum Pseudomonadota; class Gammaproteobacteria; order Alteromonadales; family Shewanellaceae; genus Shewanella; species Shewanella sp. SNU WT4. Next base: position 3,247,636 of record NZ_CP041151.1, on the reverse strand, counting down.
ATATCGCGATTCAAACCGCCTTGGGTTTGCACATAGGCAAACGCATCGGCCGCTAAAATCTCACTCCACATATAAGCGTAATAGCTGGCGCTATAGCCTCCGGCGAAGGTGTGGGCGAAAAAGGCTGAGCGATAACGTGGCGGCACGGCTTCAATGGCTAAACCGTGCTTTTTAAGGGCATTGGCTTCAAAGCTCGCGACATCTTGCAGCGGCGCATCCGCTGGCAGTGAGTGCCACTCCATATCCACTAAGGCGGCGGCCATATACTCTAAGGTATCAAAGCCTTGGTTAAAGCTGCGTGAAGCTAAGAGTTTTTCTAACAACTCAGCTGGCAGAGGTTCACCGGTCTGATAGTGCTTAGCGTAATTAGCAAGTACCTTAGGATGCGCTGACCAATCTTCTTCAAAGGTCGATGGAAACTCTACGAAGTCGCGTGATACCGCTGTGCCCGATAAACTTGGGTAAGTCACTTTAGAGAACATACCATGGGTGCCATGACCCATTTCGTGGAACATGGTACTGACTTCATCATAGCTAACAAAGGTCGGCTCACCGTCCGGCGCTTTCTTAATGTTCATCACGTTAACTACCACAGGCTTATTACCTAATAAGCTTGATTGATTCACGAATGAACTCATCCATGCGCCGCCACGCTTGCCTTCACGGGCAAAGTAATCGGCATAGAAAATCGCCATGCTAGTGCCATCGCTATCAAACATCTCATAGGCTTTCACGTCAGGATGATACACAGGTAAATCCGGTCTTGGCTGCATAGTGACACCGTAGAGTTGCTCTAAGGTGAAGAACACGCCATCGGTTAATACCCGCTCGAACTCAAAGTAAGGCTTGATACTGGCTTCGTCGAGATCAAACTGCTGTTGACGCACTTTTTCGCCATAGTATTCCCAGTCCCATGGCTTGAGGGTGAAATCGCCACCTGTGCTTTTTATCATGGCTTGAATGGCAGCGGCTTCTTGCTTGGTATTAGCTACTACCGCCGGCACCATAGAGCCAAACATGGAATACACAGCTTCTGGCGTTTTAGCCATTTGCGGCGCTAAGCGGTAACTGGCCCAATTATCAAAGCCCAGTAACTGCGCGCGCTCGCTGCGTAACTGCGCCAAGCGTGACACTATAGATGCGGTTTCATCATCACCACTTAAACCGCGCTCGGCCGATGCTTGCCAAATTTGCTGGCGTAACTCGCGGTTATCAAGGTTTGCCAATATAGGTTGGCGCGTGGTGTTGGTGATTTGCAGCTGATATTGGCCATCAAAGCCAGCGGCTTTAGCATCGGCTGCTGCCGCGCGAATTTGTGCATCAGTTAAACCTGCGAGCAAATTCTTATCAGTCACTAATACAGCCGCACTTTTACTGCCGCGCATAATGCGTTGGCCAAATTCATTGGTGAGACTGGAATGCTCTTTATTGAGCTCACGTATTTTAAGCTTTTGCTCTTCATTCAGTTTGGCGCCCGCCAATACAAAATTCTGATGATAGACCTCAACTAAGCGAATTTTCTCAGGGGTTAATCCAGAACTTAAACGCTGATGGTACAGAGTTTCAATCCGCGCAAAGAGTTCAGGGTTGAGATTGATATTGTCAGAATGCGCGGCCATTTTGGGCGCCATGTCAGATTGCACTTGGCGCAAGACATCATTAGTGTTGGAACCGGCTAAGTTATAAAACACCGCGGAAGCGCGAGTTAATAGGGCGCCGCTGCGCTCCATCGCCACTAAGGTATTGTCAAAGGTTGGCGCTGCTGGATTGTTGGCAATAGTCAGAATTTCTGCATATTGCTCTGCCATGCCTTGAGTTAAGGCCGGAGCGAAATGCTCATCGTTAATTTGGCTAAAGTCCGGCGCTTGGTATTGCAAGTGACTGACTTGAAGGAGTGGGTTTTGCTGCATTTGTTGCACCTGTGCGGGTGAATTGGCTTGGTTTACTTGGCAAGCAGTAAGGCTTAACGCTGCGCCTATGGCTAGCGCAATCAAGGTTTTATGCATGAGAGTATACTTCCGTTCTATGATTTTTTTTAAGACAGCATAAGATTTATGTGTCGCACTCTTATTTGTCGGTGCTTAGTGAGGTTAACACGGTAACTCGTTAATGTTAATTATGTAATCAGCTGTCGCATCTTGTTGTTTTGCTTGTGCGAATTCAAGAAGGTTTGATTTATGCATGTTCTGGCAATAAAAAGATGGTCAATATCGTGAAATAGCTAGTCATTAACGCGGATGATTTATTGCAGGCTTGTGGTTACAATAGGGCATTAGAGCGAGAGGAGTCGGCCATTGGCACAGCTATATTTTTACTACTCGGCGATGAATGCCGGTAAATCTACATCATTACTGCAATCATCTTATAATTACCGCGAACGTGGCATGCACACCTTAGTGATGACGGCATCCATAGATAACCGTTATGGCGTGGGTAAAGTGGCATCCAGAATTGGTATCGAGTCTGAAGCGCAAGTCTTTAGTGGCGATGATGATTTAGTGAAATTAATTGGCGAGTCGCATCAGCAGCAGCACATTCACTGTGTGTTAGTGGATGAGAGCCAGTTCTTAAGTAAAGAGCAAGTGCGCCAATTAGCCTATGTGGTTGATAAGCTTGATATCCCAGTATTGTGTTATGGCCTGCGCACCGATTTTAGGGGCGAATTGTTTGTCGGTAGCCAATACTTGTTATCTTGGGCCGATAAATTAGTCGAATTGAAAACCATTTGTCATTGCGGCCGTAAGGCCAACATGGTGGTGCGTCTTGATGGTAACGGCAAAGCGTTACGCGAAGGCGAGCAAGTGGCCATTGGCGGCAATGAGAGCTATGAGTCTGTGTGTCGTAACCATTTTCGTGAATTGATTTGGGACGATATTCAAGGCTAACCTTTATTAAGTTAGCGCGCCAACGGATGGCGCGCTCTTCGCCGGTCGCCTGCGAGCATCACCAATAAGGATAGCAAGGTGATTAGACAAGCATATATTCAAGGGCTAGCGTTAGCGGATGATGCGCCCTTACTTCTCTATTTACGTAGCCATGCTTGGCACGTACAAGTCTGTGAATACTGGCCTCAAACCGGTTTACTTATCTTAGGGATAAAATCCCCTACTATCCCCATAGATGCCATAGTGCAAACCATGAGCCTGTTAACTCCCTTCCTTGGCAATAATAGCCATTTGCAGGCCAATCATAGTTTCTTGATAGTCACCAGTGGCAATCAACCTGAGATGTATGGCGTAGATCCATTATCTATCGAAGCGTTAGAGTGGCCATCGCGGGATAGTCGCACTGTGCTCGCGCTTGAAACTTGGTTGATGAGTCATTTTGGCGATGTGAATCGGCTTGATACACTTAGGCTCAAGCAGTTTAAGCATTTAGTCGCGCAGCAAGAATGGCGGCAGTGGCGGTGGCGTGATCACTTTGGTCAAGTGCAACACCATTATGGCCAATTAACGGCAGTGTATCGCCGTCAAAGTCAGCATTTTGTGCGTATTGATAATGAGTTAGAAATACCCGTAGAGCAGGTTATTGGGCTGGAATAGAGGTCACTCTAATCGAGTGACCTCTGCTGTGGTTATTGTTGTTGAGTTTATTGTTGCTGAGATTAGAACTGCCGAAATTAAGGCTGCTTAGTACCAGGAATAAGTTCAAAGTTAGGGCTAAAGGCCACCATCAAACTTTGTAAATCCTTAAAGTGTTGCAATTCCCCGCTATGTTTTACCTTGCCCGCCTTGATTTGATCGTCAAAGCTTTGGCTCGCCATGATGACCGCTTCTAAATCGCTGCGCTTGATGGTTAAGGTCAAATCTGGCTCCTTAGCTTGCACCCCTTTGATATTGGTGAGTGTGCCATTGCTAAGTTCTATGACGTATTGCTCGTGCACATCAGGCAATATCAGATTAATAACAAACTGTTTGCCTTCGGCTTTTTTGCTATCAAGCCGCACCCCTAGAAAATCTAACCATAAGTCCGTTGACATGGCCTTAGTTAAATCTGGGCTGGCGGTTTTGGGCGCATTACCTTGTGGAATACCAGAGCGTAATTCATAGGCCGCCGCTAAAAAGCTGTTCCGTACACTGCTACTTTCTTGCTGATAACCAATTTGCTCAAACACATCGGCGAGTAAATTTTTAGCCGGGCGGTTATCAGGCTCAGCGTATACCAACTTATTTACTATCTCTTGCGCTAGCTTATAGTCACCCTTGTCATACAGCTCTTGACCTTTAGCTAAAATTTTAGCGCTCCCACCCATCATTTCGACATATAAGGGCGCTGAGTCTGACGGTGACAATGGAATTAAGGTGGCAGGATTACCATCCCAATAGCCTAAGTAGCGATTAATGACCGCGCGGCTATTGTGGGCTTCAGAGCCATGATAACTATGGGCAGCCCATTGATCTTGCAAACTCTTAGGCGGTTTATATTGGTTGTGGATTTCATTAATGGTGACGCCTTGGTTGGCCAAGTGCAGCACTTCATTATTAAGATTGGCATAAATGTCGCGCTGGGCGCGCATGATTTCTTGGATGCGATCATTGCCCCAACGTGGCCAGCTGTGTGATGCAAACATCACATCGGCGTTGGTGCCGTAGCGATACAAGGCTTCGTTGATACCTTTTGACCATTGCAGTGCATCACGCACTAATGCGCCGCGCAGGGTATAGATGTTATGCACTGTGCCTGTGATATTCTCCGCCGCCCAAAATGCATTCATCTGCGGAAAATAAGTGTTCATTTCCACGGGCGCTTCTGTGCCCGGTGTATTTTGAAACTCCATAGTAATGCCATCGATAGTCAAGGTTTCAAATGGCTCACTGATGGTAGTGTTAGGGGCTATGAGGCCAATATTACCGGCGGCAGTATTTTTACCTATGGCTTGGTCGACATGACCAAATGGACTGCGCGGCAGTAATACGCCGTATTGGAAAAACATGCGGCGGGTCATAGCATTACCCGCATAGACGTTTTCTGATACCGCATGTTGCAAAAAGCCCTCGGGGGCTATGACTTTGACCTTGCCAGATTTAACATCGGCCTCATCCACCACGCCGCGGACACCACCAAAATGGTCGGCATGAGAATGTGAATACACCACGGCCACCACAGGGCGCTCGCCTAAGGTTTGATTGATAAATGCTAGCGCTGCTGCCGCGGTTTCTTTCGCGGTTAATGGGTCGAAAACTATCCAGCCGTTATCGCTCTTAATAAAGGTGATATTGGCAAGATCGAAGCCGCGAATTTGATAAATTTTATCCGCCATGACTTCATAAAGACCATAAGCCATATTTAATACCGCTTGGCGCTGCAAAGAGGGATGAATGCTGTCAAATTCTTTGCCCTCTAATAACCAATCGTAGCTGCCCATATCCCAAGCCACCCCACCTTTTTCGGCTGGGATTTGCTTATATTCTGGGGCGGCGATAAAGCCACGTTTGGCTTCGTCAAAATCTCGGGTGTCGTTAAGCGGCAGACTGGCTTTATTGTCCGCTCTTTGCTTGAGTGTGGTTTCAGTTGGCAGCTTACCTTGCGGATGAAAGTGTTTATTTAAGGCGGCATTGGGGTCGACGGTTACAGCGCCGCTAGCTGCGGCCAAAACAGAAGATGACAGTAAACAACTACCCGTTAAGATGAGGGATATCCATGGTTTCATGATGAGCGGCCTTGTTAAAATCAACTTAGAAATTAACATTTTACCAATGCAAGTCAACTTTCTAAGAGTGAAGATGTTTGTTACTTCACACAGATAGCTTTTATTGTAACTCTCTAATTTGTACGCGAACTTGCTGACGATTTTCTTCTATGGCCGCCACTATGGCGGTAACACTCGCTTCTTCCTTATTGATGCCTTGCCACGCTTGTTGCCATTGCTCGCGCAATGCTTGGCTAGCGCTGCGCACCGGCGGGCTTGCTATCATAGCTAAATCATTAATTAAGCCGACTTTGACCCAGCCTTGGCGCGGATTACCAAGGATGCGGTCTTGATCGTAATAAGCGGCGTACACAATCAGTTCTAATTCAGATAATTGCTTAAGCATTTCAAAGCTAGCATCGCGAATATTGGCGTTGTGTTCTGTGACTTCCATGCGCCACACATTGTAAGAAAACCCCAATAAGGCAAACATTAAGCTAAAGATTGCGGTTAACTGAAACCAATGTCGTTTTTGCAATGTCATAGCAGTGCTCTTTATGGACTCGGGTGGGGATTAAGTTGTCTTGTGCCACACTTACTCGGTATTAAGTCCTAACTTGGTTAGTCATTAAGCCGCGGTAAGGCAACAGTAAACATGAGTTAGTGATTGATTATAGCCGCTTAAAGGAGAGGGTATGGCAAGCTGGTGGCAAAGGGTGGGGCTCTTAGTGTTGATCTTGCCTATGCTGGCAATGGCCGAACCTTGGCGGCAACCTAGCTATATTGAGCAAGCTTTTATGACAGTCGCTTTAGGGCGCGAGTATCAACAAGATGTTGATTACTTAGTTAAATGGCAGCAAGGCTTGCGGGTATTTATTCGTCATCAAGTAAAAGTTGAGCCGCTGCATGTCACTCTTGTTACCTCTCACCTTGAACAATTGGCTGAAATCACTGGCCTTAACATTGATTTAGTGACCGAAGAGAGTGCTGCCAATGTAGTGATTACTTTTACCGAACAAGCTAAGTGGCAGCCCTTGATAGCCTCTGAGCTTGGGCTTGATACCAGTAAGCTACTGCATGGCAGTGTGTGCCTTGCTAATATCGCGGAAAAAAATGGCCGCATTGAATTTGCCCGCGTCTATATTCCGGTGGATTTAGCGCGCTTTCATGGCAAATTAGTGGCATGCGTAGTGGAAGAACTCACCCAAATCTTGGGGCTTCCCAATGATAGTGACACAGTATTCCCGTCAATTTTTAACGATAACAGTGTCAATAATTTACTGACTGGGCTTGATTGGCTGCTGTTAAGACTCTTATATCAGCCTGAGTTAGTAGCAGGGAGTCGCTATGGCGCAGTGCAAGTGCAAACTCGTGCCATCTTGCTGCGCTGGCAGCAAGATGGCACGCTGGCTAACGCCGTTCAGGCAGTGCGCCGCGGTAAGTTATATCCGTTATTAGGTTATTAGCCCTTAGACCTAAGCCCCAATAGCCAAGCTTCAACATCTAAGCATTAGACGGATAACTCCTGCCCAGATAACTTAAGCAAAGAAGGCTTAAATGAATACTTAATCGAGCAAGGCTAACTGCTTTACTAATTCACTAACGCTTGGCCGCGCACTTAATGGCACTTGCCAGCAGGCATCGCGAATGGCGAGCAGTTCGGCATCGCTGTCATTACATACACTCAGTAAATCATCCATCACGCAGCCTAAGGCACGCACTTCAATGGCTTGCATGGCAGCAGCATGCTCGTTACTGAAACGAGCTAAAGGCGTTGCCGCTCCCATATCCCCGAGCATTAGCTCATGGTCTTGGTTAATCAGCATGTTATGGGCATAAATATCGCCATGTGTCAGACCTTGCTGATGTAAGTGATTAATCACATCCACGGCTTGACGAATTAAATGCCGCACTTGCTTTTGGCTGAGCTTGATATCGGGCGCAAAGGTATCGCGGGTGCAAGTGACTAGGCTCGGCGGTAAGCCCAAATTGTAATAATTGGCGGGCACTAAGCGCAAAATTACCCCAGCTTGCTCACTGTCTTGTTCAGCTTGATTATTGGCTTTAATACTTGCCAGGGTACTAATGAGGTTTGGATGCTCGCCTGCTTGAATGCAAGCGGCTAATTCATCGCTTGGGTAACCGTCACTGGTGACTTCGCCTTTAAACAGCTTGATGGCGACATCCATGCTGTTATCTTGTTGCTGCCACACGCCCTGATATATCACCCCTGAGGCGCCTTGACCTAATACATGGCCTAAACGCAGCGCTGAGCGCTCAACTTCTGGTAAAACGCTATTAACGGCACCAGTTTGGGTGCAAGGATTACCTGCCAGTGCCAACCACGACAATTTAGGTAAATTCAGTAAAAACTCTGGGATTTCGGTCAGTTGATTGGCGGATAAACGCGCCAGTTGCAACTCAGTGCATTGACTCATGCTTGCTGGCAAATGCGTGATTTGATTGCCAGCTAAGGCTAATTTTTGCAGTCTCCTACAAGAGCCTAAGCTTTGTGGCAACTCATTAATTCGATTATTAGTTAAAATTAACCAACGGCATTGGGGCGGAATTGACGACTCGCTCACGGTTTTAATCTGGTTAGATTTGAAGCCGATCATCTCAAGTTTAGGGCATTGGCCTAACACATCTGGCAAGTGATCAAATAAGTTGTCTGACATAAATAGGATTTTTAATTCAGTCAGGCAAGCAAACTCGGCAGGCAAAGTGCTCAGTTGATTTTGCGATAAATCAAGCAGCTGCAAGCTATCGGCGAGTTTAAATATTTCAACTGGAAATTCAGTCAGTTGTTCATGGATTCTGATGTCAGTGGCGCCATTTAATAGGCCAGTTCTAAGTTGTTCTAAGGTATGCAAGTCGCGCTCCTTAAATTAGCAAGGCCGACAGCCTAAATGACCGCTGCCTATGGGTCAAATCTTGGCGAATATTTAGTGGGTCTACTTTAGGGGGTTATTTGCGACGTCATCGGCAACGCACTAGTGATATGTAATTTTACACCACTTTGTGCGGTATAGATGACCATTCTCCGTGCTAAAGGTGTTGTTAAGTTACATTTTGGGGTGAAATGTGACGACCGCAACGGTATATGCATGAACAAAGATTTACCATTAGCCATCTCAAAGTTAAGTGGTTGAAAGATATGATGGCAGGGTCGGTAAACCAGATTATTACGATCAAAAAAGGCTTAGATTTGCCCATTACAGGTGCACCTGAGCAAGTGATCATCAATGCCCATGTTCCCAAGCAAGTAGCATTACTTGGTGAAGAATATATTGGCTTGAAACCCACCATGTTGGTGGAAGTCGGTGACAAGGTCAAAAAAGGCCAAGTCTTGTTCGAAGATAAGAAAACCCCTGGGGTGATGTTTACAGCACCAGCAGCCGGTATTGTGAGTGCGATTAATCGCGGTGAACGCCGTGTATTGCAATCGGTAGTCATAGATTGCGACGGTGATGAAGCGATTCGCTTTACCCAAACCGATGATATAAAAAGTTTAACTGATGATGAGATTAAAACTAACCTCATCGAAAGTGGTATGTGGACTGCGCTGCGCACCCGCCCATTTTCGCGCGTACCCGCACTTGATGCTAGCGCGAGCGCCATCTTTGTCACTGCGATTGATACTAATCCGTTAGCGGCAGATCCACGCGTAGTTATAGCCACTCAAACTAAGGCGTTTGCCTTAGGTCTTGAAGTTTTGTGCCGTCTGCAAGCATGCCCTGTGTATGTTTGCCAAGACAGCGGTAGCGACATTATCGCTAATGCCCCAAGCGCTGTACAGCTGCGCCGTTTTGCGGGCGTGCATCCAGCAGGTTTAGTCGGCACCCATATTCACTTCATTCAAACGGCTAGCATTGAGCGTCCGGTATGGCATATCGGCTATCAAGATGTGATTGCTTTTGGTCAGTTATTTTTAACTGGCGAGCTGTATCAAGAGCGCATAGTCGCCTTGGCCGGCCCTGGCGTGATTAAGCCCACCTTAGTGCGCACTCAGTTAGGCGCTAACTTAGGGACCGTAACCGCAGGCGCTATCAAGTCTGGCGTTCAACGTGTGGTTTCAGGTTCTGTGCTTTCAGGCCATACGGCTACTGGCGTGCAAAACTACTTAGGTCGATTCCATCAGCAAATTTCTGTGCTGGAAGAAAACAGTCAGCATGAAGTTTTGTCATGGGTTAAAGGCGGTAGCGATAAGTTCTCTATCACTCGCGCTGTGACCTCAGGCTTTGGTTTAGGTCGTAAATTATTTGAATTTACCACTCATGCCGGCGGTGATGCTCGCGCCATGATGGCCTTTGGTCAGCTCGATAGAGTGATGCCGCTTGATATTCTACCAACCTTGTTGGTGCGCGATTTAGTGGTACGCGACACCGATGAAGCCCAAGCATTAGGGGCACTGGAGTTGGATGAAGAAGACTTAGCCTTATGTACCTTTGTCTGCCCAGGCAAATATGATTTTGGTAAAGAACTTCGTGCCTGTTTAGATATCATCGAGAGAGAAGGGTAATGACTACACCATCTAAAAAGCCTGATTTGCAGGATGACTACTACGCGCCAGGACACGCGATTAAGGGCTATCTGCGTTCGCTATATTTAGCCAACGGCCGTAGCACTCAAGGCCAAGTTCATGTGCGTGATGCCATTGATGTTAAACGTACCATGACCTTAGTTGGCCTGTGTTTACTGCCAGTGATTTTGTTTGGTATGTATAACTTAGGACTGCAAGCGCAGCTAGCTTTGGCCGCAGGCGCGCAGCCATCGACTAACGCAACGTTAGCGATTTTTTATGCCTTATTTGGCCAATTAAACGCTGATAGTGGCCTAGTTGCACTGTTTGCTTATGGCCTGAGCTGCTACTTGCCTATCTATCTGACGGCCTTAATCGTCAGTCTGTTTTGGGAAGGAGTATTTGCTAAGGTGCGCAATCAGCAGTTACACGAAGGCTTCTTCGTTACTGCCTTGCTGTTTACCTTAATTATTCCAGTGGGTACGCCGTTATGGCTGGTGGCCATGGGCATTACCTTTGGCGTTATCGTGGCTAAAGAAGTCTTTGGCGGCATGGGTTACAACTTCTTAAACCCAGCCTTAGCCGGTCTTGCTTTTATCTACTTTGCATACCCAACTCAAGTAGGGCCTGCGGCGCAGTTAGTGGCGGTTGATGGTTTTAGTGGTGCCACTCATCTAATGCAAACCGCAGCGGGCAAATTAAGCTTTGCTGATTACGCTTGGTATAGCGCCTTTACGGATGCTAACTGGTGGAATGCCTTCTTAGGTTTTACTCCGGGCGCCATTGGTGAAACTAGTACTTTAGCCATTTTAATTGGCGGTAGCTTATTACTGTTAAGCCGTCTGGCTAACTGGCGCATTGTGGCCGGTGTGTTTGTGGGCATGGTGTTAACCGCCAGCTTATTTAACCTGATTGGCTCTGCTAAAAATGACATGTTCGCTATGCCTTGGACTTGGCATTTAGTCACGGGCGGCTTTGCGCTGGCCATGATGTTTATGGCGACCGACCCTGTTACCACCTCGTATACCCGTCAAGGTAAGTGGGCTTATGGCTTGTTAATTGGTGCTATGGCGGTATTCATTCGCGTACTTAATCCAAAGATGTCTGAAGGGATTATGTTGGCGATTTTATTTGCCAACCTGTGGGCGCCAATTTTCGATTACTTAGTCGCGCGCGCCAATATCAAACGGAGACTGAAACGCCATGGCCTTTAATAAAGACTCGGTGCTTGGCACCATGGTTTTTACCATCAGCTTATGTCTGGTGTGCTCATTTATGATCACCGGCACTGCCGAAGTGCTTAAAGAGCGCAAGCTAGTTAAAAAGCGTGATGAACTGCAACGCAATGTGTTGATGGCCGCTGACATTAATCTTGATGGTAAAGATTTCAGTGACGTATTTAACAGCCAAGTTACCCCTATGCTGGTGGCGTTAAATACTGGCGACATAGTGCCGCAGGACAACTTGTTAGATTTTGATGAGCGCATGGCCGCCATTAATCCTGAAACCTCAAGCAAGCCAAAGAAAGACACGGCTAAAATTCGCAGCCGCGCAGATGCGGTGCGGGTGTTTGAAGTGCTCGATGATCAAGGCAAGCTAGTGACCTTAGTCGTACCTATTTACGGTAAAGGCTTATGGTCGATGATTTATGGCTATGTGGCGCTGGAATCAGATCTTAATACCATACGTAACGTGCTGTTTTATGAGCATGGTGAGACTCCTGGTATTGCTGATTTCGTGACCGACCCTACTTGGTTAGCCCAATTTAAGGGCAAGCAGATGTTCGATGCTAAAGGTCAGGTTGCCCTTAAGATCATCAAAGGCGGCGCGCCTGAAGGTGATGTGCATGGGATTGATGCCGTGAGCGGCGCGACAGCAACGGGTCGCGGTATTCAGCGTATCTTAGAGTTTTGGTTTGGTAAGGAAGGCTTTGCCACCTACTTTGATAAGTTAACTAAGGCGGGGGTGTAATATGAGCAGCTCAGTGTCGACGCGGGAGATCCTCACCAGTCCGATTTTTGCCAACAACCCAGTCGCCATGCAGGTACTTGGGGTATGTTCGGCGTTAGCGGTCAGTAATTCAATGCAAACCGCTGTGGTCATGACCTTGGCCGTAACCTTTGTATTAGTGTTCTCCAACTTATTTATCTCATCGATTCGCCGCTTAATTCCTAATAGCGTGCGCATTATTGCGCAGATGACCATTATCGCTTCGTTAGTGATCATAGTGGACATGGTGTTGCAAGATGTTGCCTATGAACTATCAAAGCAATTATCTGTGTTTGTGAGCTTGATTATCACTAACTGTATCATCATGGGCCGTGCTGAAGCGTTTGCCATGAAGCATCCACCGCATTTAGCTGTGATTGATGCGTTAGGTAATGCCATGGGTTATGGCGTGATCTTAGTTGGCGTAGCCTTTGTGCGTGAACTGTTAGGTTCTGGCACCTTATTTGGTCATGAAATCTTAACCACAGTTGAAAATGGCGGCTGGTACTTAGCAAACCAGATGTTTACCTTGCCACCGAGCGCCTTCTTCCTGATCGGTTTTATGATCTGGGGCATTAACGTGGTGCAGCGCAAGCGCAAATAAGGAACTGAGATGGAACATTATGTGAACCTGTTTATGCAGGCTATTTTTATCGACAACATGGCGCTGTCGTTCTTTATGGGCATGTGTACTTTTTTAGCTGTGTCCAAAAAAGTATCGACCTCATTTGGTTTAGGTGTGGCGGTAATTGTGGTGATGACCATAGCCGTGCCGCTTAACCAAGTGATTTTTGTCAATGTCTTAGCCCCAGGCGCGTTGGCGTGGGCGGGTTTCCCAGAACTTGATTTAAGCTACTTGCAGCTCATTACCTTTATCGGTGTGATTGCCGCATTAGTGCAAATTTTAGAAATGGTGCTGGATAAGTATTTACCTAGCTTACATCAGTCATTAGGCATTTTCTTACCGTTACTGACAGTAAACTGCGCGATTTTTGCGGGCGTGATTTTTATGGCGAACCGTAACTATAACCTAGCTGAATCCGCCGTGTTTGCTATGGGTTCTGGCATAGGTTGGGCGATGGCGATTGTATTGCTGGCAGGTCTGCGTGAGCGCATGAAGTTCAACGCAATTCCTGAAGGCTTACAAGGCATAGGTATCACCTTTATCACCACTGGCCTGATGGCTTTAGGGTTTATGTCCTTTGCTGGGATCACCTTTTAAGGGATCGGCGTGCAAGAGTTAACATAAGGGTTTTTTTATGGAAATGGCAATTGGCATCGGCATGTTCACCTTTGTGGTGAGTTTGTTGGTGATGGTGATTTTAATCGCCAAGAGTAAATTAGTCGCCAGTGGCGATGTGCATATCGGCATTAATGATGATGCCGACAAAGGCATAGTGACTCAAGCCGGCGATAAGTTGCTGGGCGCGTTAGCGAGTAAAGATATCTTTATTCCATCGGCATGTGGCGGCGGCGGTACTTGCGGTCAGTGCCGTGTGACTGTGAAATCTGGTGGCGGTGAAATTCTGCCGACAGAACTTGATCACATCACCAAGAAAGATGCGAAAGAGGGCTGTCGTTTAGCCTGTCAGGTAGCAGTTAAAGGCGATATGGAACTTGAAATTGAAGAGGAAGTCTTCGGCGTCAAGAAATGGCAATGTGAAGTTATTTCTAACAATAACCAAGCAACCTTCATTAAAGAATTACTGCTGAAATTGCCAGAAGGTGAAGAAGTTCGCTTTAAGGCCGGTGGTTATATTCAGATTGAAGCGCCAGCCCATGTGGTACGTTACTCAGACTTTGATATTCCGAGTGAATATCGCGGTGACTGGGAAAAGTATGGCCTGTTTGATCTAGTATCAACTGTCGATGAAGACGTGCTGCGCGCCTATTCTATGGCGAACTACCCAGATGAAAAGGGTCGCATTATGCTCAACGTGCGTATCGCTACGCCGCCAAGCAATGACTTACCGCCAGGCAAGATGTCATCCTATATCTTCAACTTGAAAGCCGGTGACAAGGTCACTATTTCAGGGCCGTTTGGTGAGTTCTTTGTTAAAGAGACTGACGCTGAAATGGTGTTTGTGGGTGGCGGCGCCGGTATGGCACCTATGCGCTCACACATCTTTGATCAGTTAATGAGTAAGCATACCAAGCGTAAAATGAGCTTTTGGTACGGCGCGCGCTCGACTCGCGAAGTCTTTTATCAAGACGATTTTGATAAGCTGGCCAGCGAAAATGAAAACTTTGTGTGGCATGTGGCCTTATCCGATCCTCAGCCAGAAGATAACTGGAGCGGTTATACCGGCTTTATTCATAACGTCTTGTATGAGCAGTATTTAAAAGATCATAAAGCGCCTGAAGATTGTGAGTTCTACATGTGTGGCCCTCCAATCATGAACTCGTCAGTGATTAACATGCTGGAAAGTTTAGGGGTTGAACCTGAAAACATCTTACTCGATGATTTCGGTGATTAAGCTGTAATCTCAGTCGCTAGATTGATTGCTGGGAGCGACTAGCATTTCTGTAGCGCTTCATATAAAAAATCCGCCTTAGGGCGGATTTTTTATATCTATAGGTTGTCGCGATATTTAAGGACGTTATTTATTCTTGGTTTTAAATTCCCGGCAAGCATCACCAAAGGCTTGAAATAGGACGACTGAATCGGGATTGTTTTTGGCTTGCCACTCAGGGTGCCACTGCACTCCTAACACAAATTGTTCTAACTGCGGCGCATGAAAGGCTTCAACTAAGTTATCTTCTGCCAAGGCTAGCGGTTCAAGTTGTTTGGCCAAAGTGCAAATACCTTGGCCGTGAAGAGAGTTAACTTCGGTAGAGTCACCGAGTAACGCATGGAGCCAAGTATTAGGCACTAATTTAATGGCATGGCTTGGACCATATTGCACCGCGAGGCTATCATCCGGATCTTCACGATGGTCGTTAAAATTAGGCTGCTTATGTACCTTTTGGTACAAATCCCCCCCTAAAGCGACATTGATTTCCTGAAAGCCGCGGCAAATACCAAATATGGGTAGTTTACGCGCGATAGCGGCATGGATAATGGCAAAATCAACGGTGTCACGATGCTTATCTTGACCTTTATCTGGGGTTAAATTCTCTTGGCCATACAGGCTTGGATCAATATTTGAGGCTGCGCCCGTTAAGCAGATGCCATCGACCATATCTAAGTACTGCTCAATATCTTTAACGCCAAAACAAGTGGGAACAAGCAGTGGAACACAGTCGGCAATCTCGACAATCGGAGCCATATATTTATGGGTCATGACTTGATAGGGATGATGGTTACGATTTTGCTGACCCATAGTCATAAGAATGATGGGTTTATTATTGCTCGCGTGCATAGATCACCTTGGTTTGACAGCCTTGGGAGGCACGACACCTTGTCTCATCTAAGAGTAGCAAGGTGTGTATTTAACCACCAGTCTGCCTTGGTACTGTTCAATATGTCAAACATTAGATGATTATTTTTTACACTGCGCTAATCTGTACCTGTTTACTTTGCCGAGCGTGTTCACTTGCCTAAATCTGTTAATTTAAATTAGATGCTTTTACGCTAAGCTGCGCAAACTTAGGCGCAAACATCTGCAAATAACTGATTAGCTAGTTGCTGCAGGGTATTACTGCTGGTGTGAGTATGAGCAAAGGTGCGTAAGCCATAAATTCCCATGGCAAAATAGCGGGCTAGATGCTCACTATCGCGTTTGCTGTTTAGTTCGCCATTTTGCTGTGCTTGGGCAAATATCTGACTTAAGGCTTGATGCCACTTAGCTAAGCTGGCACTAATAATGTGCTGCACTTCATCATCTTGCTGGGCTAATTCATTCAGTGCCTTAGTGAGCAGGCAGCCACTGTCGACTTCGCAGCTTAGGCATTTAAGTACTATGTGGTCCAAATATGCCTTAAGCGAGACTAACAGCTTTCTATCGAGCACAAAGAATTGCTGAAATTCTTGGCTTCGGTCTTGTTGATATTGACCTAATGCCGCAAGTAGCAGTCCGCGTTTATTGTTAAAAGCGCAGTAGAGAGAACCAGGATGCAAACCCGTTGCCTTGGTTAAGTCTTGCATGCTGGTATTGCTGTAGCCCTTTGCTATAAAGGCATGCATGGCTGCTCGCAGCACTTGCTCTCTATCAAACTCGGGATTACGCATCAGGCTTAAGCTCTTATCTTTTAATTAACTCATAGTACTGTATTTGAATGCTCGTTCAAAATCTAGCTTGTGCGCGGCTAAAAATAGATCTATCTTGAACGTGCATTCAATAACTGGGGTTGGTCATGTTCGCTAATTTATTTACACCTTTTGCGCTTAATAATACTCTCTCCCTGCACAACCGAATTTTAATGGCGCCGTTAACACGCTGTATGGCTGACCATGATTTAGTACCGACACAGGCTATGGTTGATTACTATGCGCGCCGCGCTGATGCTGGGCTGATTATCTCTGAGGCCACCATCATTCGCCCCGATGGCCAAGGTTATCCTAATACCCCTGGGCTTTATACGGCTGCGCAAATTGTAGGTTGGCGGCGAGTAACAGATGCTGTGCATCAACATGGCGGTAAAATCTTTGCCCAGCTTTGGCATACTGGCCGAGTAGCGCATCCGCATTTTTTTGCAGCTTCTGGCTCAAGTGATGTGTTGGCTCCCTCGGCGGTAGCGGTTATTGGCAGCGTGCCAAGAATGCGCGAATTAACTTATCAAGTACCAAAAGCGGTAACACATGAAGATATAGCAAGCTTGATTGCGGATTATGCTAAAGCCGCGGCTAATGCCATTGAGGCTGGCTTTGATGGCGTTGAAATCCATGGCGCTAATGGCTATCTAATCGATCAATTTTTGCATTTTGACAGTAATCATCGCGTTGATGAATATGGTCAAACGCCAGAGCATATGGCGCGTTTCCCACTCGCAGTTGTAGATGCTGTAGCGTTACAAATTGGTAGTGACAGAACGGCGCTGCGAGTATCCCCTGGCGCCTATTTTAATATGGTGGGTGATAGTCGCGATCGCGCCGTATTTGATTATTTGCTCGCGCAACTTGAGTCTCGCTCGCTTGCCTATTTGCATATTGGCATTTTTGATGACGCTATGACGTTTGATTATTTAGGTGGTAGTGCCACGGCGTACGTTAGAAGCCATTACTCCAAAACCTTAGTGGGTGTTGGTGGTTATAGCCCTGAGTCTGGAAGCGCCGCGATTGCTGCCAATAAGTTTGATTTACTCGCCATCGGTCGGCCATTTATTGCTAACCCTGATTATGTCGAGAAAGTGCGTCATGGACAGGCGCTGCTGACTTATAGTGATGACATGCTGGCAAACTTAGTCTAGCTAGCTAATCTTTGCCCAGTGACATTGTGTCATTGGGCTTTTACGTCAGCAGGGTTATAGCGAGAGCTAATACCAAAGTAGCTTGTCCTATTGCTAGTAGCAGGTAAACTATTTAGCGACTTGATAAATTACGCGAGTAATACTTATTGAGATTAATTAACCCAGCATTCAGATAATCCGTCATTCCGCACCTAATTTTCGATTTAAAAAAACTTGACGGCGATCGGCCATTCTGATCTATTACTACTTTTTGCAGGTAGATCATTATGCCCACTCCCGCTATCGCTATTCGTAACCTCGACCACCTTGGTTTGGTGGCTGCACTTTGCCAAGAACTCGGCATTGCTCGCATGATTGATGCGGTGCTCCCCAAAACGCCGCCCTACAAAGTTTCACATGGTGAAGCGTTGGTGGCGATGATACTGAATGGTCTTGGCTTTCATAGTTCGACCTTGCACATGTTCCCGCAATTCTTTGCCAACAAGCCTGTAGAGCGTCTGATTGGCCCGGGGATCTGTGCCGATGACCTCAATGATGACGTGCTCGGCCGCTGCCTTGATGCCCTCTTTGAGGCCGATGTCAGCACGCTTTATCAGGTGATGGCGGAACAGGTCGTAGAGCGATTGGAGCTCAAAAGTACGGCAGTGCACCTCGATATCACCAGCTTCCACGTCGATGGCGCCTATGACCAAACCGATGGCGAAAAGCTCGGTAAGTTGCAATTGGTACGTGGCTATAGCCGCGACCATCGGCCCGAGCTGAACCAGGTTATCCTAGAACTTATCTGCGAAAATCAGGCCGGCCTGCCCAT
The DNA here is from genome assembly GCF_006494715.1 of Shewanella sp. SNU WT4. NCBI lineage: Bacteria > Pseudomonadati > Pseudomonadota > Gammaproteobacteria > Alteromonadales > Shewanellaceae > Shewanella > Shewanella sp. SNU WT4. The sequence continues at coordinate 3,229,336 of NZ_CP041151.1, read as the reverse complement.
CTACATGCAGGCCTTGAGTGGTAATAGTAATGATACCAAGGCCTTTGCCCAGACCGTACGGCGCCACTTGAGCAGTCTCAAGGCCGCGCAGGAGAGTCGTTACCTGGTCGGCGATGCGGCGCTGTATTGCGCTGATACCTTGCAACTACTGGCTCAACAGCAACAGTTGTTCGTGACTCGAGTGCCTGTCACACTCAATGAGGCCAAGCGGGCCGTGGCAACCATTGGCACCCAGTCGCTGGTCGCGCTGGGCAATGGCTATCATGGCTGTTGGCAAAGCGCCAATTATGCCGACGTCGCGCAGCGTTGGTTGCTGGTGCGCAGCGAACAGGCTAGCCACCGTGAGCAGCAAACATTAGCCAAAAATCTACTTAAAGACAGCACGCGTGAGCTGAAAGCCTTCAACAAATTATGTGCCCAGCGTTTTGCCTGCGAGGCCGATGCGCAGGCTGAATTAGCCCGTTTTGCTGCCAGCTTAAATCTGCTGCAACTGGAAGCAGAGGTCGTGAGTGAACCTCTCTATGCTGGGCGCGGAAGGCCGCAAAAGGGTGAAGTGCCGGTGAGCTACCAATTTCACATCAAGGGGTTAGCCGCAAGTAGCTTGGCGCGGGTAGCAGAAGCGCGCAACCAGACAGGGGTGTTCATCCTCGCGACCAATGATCACAGTGAAACGCTCACCATGGTTGAGCTGTTGGCAATTTATAAAGCCCAGCAAAACGTCGAGCGTGGGTTTCGCTTTCTGAAAAGTCCCGAATTTTTAACCTCCTCGTTGTATCTTAAAAAACCGGAACGTATCGAAGCATTGCTGATGGTGATGACCAGTAGCCTGATGATTTATGCGGCGCTAGAGCACCGGATCCGGCAGGGTTTAGTAGAGCAGAATCGCAGTGTGGCGGACATGAAAAAGAAACCCACGCAAAAACCGACAGCGCGGTGGATTTTTTTACGCTTTGGCGGGGTACACGAATACCAGTTGGGAGAAGCGCCACCTCAAGTTACGGGACTCACGGTGGACCAACAGATCATTCTCGACGTGCTAGGCGAACGCTATCGACAAATTTATTCCTAAATCAGGTGCGGAATGTCGGATAATAACTGCGCCACCGCATGTGAGATTAAATTTTCTGACGGCCCAATAATAAACAAGGTCATTGAGATGGCTCAATGACCTTCATTCGTATATACAGTAGGGATTATTTCTTAAGAAGACTAGTTGAATTGATTTGAGCTTTCTTAGCTACTTTAGCGGCCTTTTTTTCTTTCGGGGATAATAGAGGTTGTTTCTTAGCGTTCTTTTTACTGTCTTGTCCTTTACTCATGATGTTTCCTTATAGAGATAACTATAAATTAATCAATTAATAATGTAAGCGCACTTAACGACAGCACTTAATATGATGTTAGTTTTCATTAACTCGCAGCATCTTAAGCAAAATCAGTATGTACCTAATTGCGAGCAATTGCTAGCCCCCTGAATCGCTTTGCAAATGAAAAAAATTTGCTGGTTGTAGCGCAGTCAAATAGTCACTTTGTTGGTCGTAAAGCGGTGCGTTAAGCTTGGAGTTTTAGCTGCGTGGCATGGGTAAAACCGGGTGGGTAACTTGGCAACCTAAGTAGCTAGACTTGAGCTAAATAGAGGTATACCACCATCAGATTGTAGTGGTACGGTGAATTTGGCCACCTAGTTAGAGGTGATATCATCACCTCATAAGTTAACAGGTGACACTATAAAAAAACGTACAAGAAGACTGTTTAGTGCAGAATTTAAACTCGAATCTGCACAACTAGTACTAGACCAAAATTACTCAATTGTTGAAGCCGCTCAAGCTATGAATGTGGGCAAATCAACTATGGATAAGTGGGTTCGGCAATTAAGAGAAGAGCGACAAGGTAAGCAACCTAAAGCATCACCTATATCACCAGAACAAATTGAAATTCGAGAGTTAAAAAAGCAACTAGCTCGCCTCCAGGAGCACAACGAAATATTAAAAAAAGCCACAGCTCTGTTGATGTCGGACTCACTGAACAATTCTTAATAATTGAGAAACTCAGGCAGAGCTACAGCATAAAAACATTATGTGAAGTGTTCAGTATTCATCGTAGTAGTTACAAGTATTGGAGAAAACGGCCAACAACCATAAACGCAGATAAAGTAAAGCTTCGAAGTTTAGTTAGCGAAGTACACACTGCAAGTAACGGCTCGGCAGGTGCTAGAACGATTGCAGATATGGTTAGCCAGCAAGGTATCTCGCTAAGCCGTTATCGCGCCACTAAGTTGATGAAGGAGCTTGGTATAGTTAGCTGTCAGGTACCTAAGCACAAATACCGAAAAGCGACACTAGAACACATTGAAATCCCTAATCACCTAGGTCGACAATTCGCTGTCACTGCTCCGAATGAAGTTTGGGTTGGTGATGTCACCTACGGTGTGCCCGGAGTTCAGCACTAGCATGGAATGCTTTAACGAACCACGAGTCTATCTGAAATACATGAACACTACGGCAGGAGCTACATTGTTTATGGCACTATCTGGTTGTGCAGATAGTTGAGTCTGAGCGGCAGTGACTTATCGTATGCTGATAAGGTGATGTAACTCGCTGACAACGGGGAGTGAGGCGAATTCGTTAAGCCAAGATGCTCCTCTAGACTAAGTATTGGACGGATGAAGAACATGAACCGGTTAACCCGCATCTATGGGCTGAAACGTCGCCATTGCCTACACGAATTAACAGGCAATATGGTGCTGCAATAGTGCTAAACGTATGGGCACTATTGCCGAATTAATGAGTAATAAATATGTACTTATTAATGGATAAACGTTAAATCACAATTCTGCGTTTAAGCATCATCACCTTACAGTACGATAAGGTCAAAGACTGCGATCGGCATCCACCCCAATATGTTTGAGTTCAGGTAGATAAACCGGGGAAGGTTTGTTTTGAATGCTAAGGGAGCATGACCCTGATGACAAACAAGCTGGCGGAGTGTTCGTAGTAGTCTGAGATGGGGAAAGCCCATTACATGGCGAAGGGACACAGTTTAATTGATTTGCGTCAGCAAATTACCTGACCTTAATGAAGTGAAGACCTTTGATAATCAGCGAACAGCAACCTAAATTAGCAACATGGACAGCAACCGATAAAACGCGTCGCGTTAATCGACTGCTGCGCCTTATCAGTCACCCGCATTGGCTTCGCCAAGCGGCTGAAGTAACGCTTTCTTCAAAAGGTGCTAAAACGCCTGGTGTTGATGGAATAACAAAGATTCATATACAGGCTTATTTGGCTTGTTATCTTGATGAGATCAGAGATGATCTGCTGTCAGGTAACTATCAACCGATGCCTGCTAGACGGATCTATATTCCCAAGGCCAATGGAAAGCTACGTCCTTTAGGTATACCAACGCTTAGGGATAGAATAGTTCAACGTGCCATGCTCATGGCAATGGAGCCGATATGGGAAAATGATTTTCATTCGTTGTCCTATGGCTTTAGACCAGAGCGCAGTGTCCATCACGCCATTCGCACGGTTAAACTACAAATGACCGAATCCAATGAGCCTCGAGGTCGCTGGATAATTGAAGGAGACTTATCAAGCTATTTTGATACAGTTCACCATCGATTATTGATGAAATGTGTTCGTAAACGGATCAACTGCCGTCGATTTAATGATTTGCTTTGGCGCTTCATTAAAGCTGGACACATTGAACGTAACCTATTTTGTGCAACAAGCGAAGGCGTACCACAAGGTGGTGTAATTTCTCCGTTATTGTCAAACATAATGCTTAATGAGTTCGATCAATATTTGGATAAATGTTACTTGAGCAAGAAAGCCCGTAAAGACCGCTGGTACTGGAACCACAGTATCAAAATCAAGCGAAAACCTGCGGTTGAGGAAAACAGACAGTGGAAACCTGCCGTTGCTTATTGCCGTTATGCTGATGACTTTCTAGTGATTGTCAAAGGCAATAAACAACAAGCAGAGGCAATTCGTGACCAATGTCGACACTTCCTAGAAGGTAAGCTGCAACTCACGTTAAATATGGATAAAACTCATATTACACATGTGAATGACGGTTTTATATTTCTCGGACATAGGATCATTCGAAAGCGTGGACCTAAGGGAAATATGCGAGTGGTGACTGGTATTCCAAACGGTAAAGCCAAAGCATTTTCTCATTCATTGAGTCAGGCTTTATCAGGGGATCATAGCTGTAGCAAGATAGACAAAGTGGAACAACTCAATCGCAAACTTAAGGGTTGGGCACAATTTTATCGACATACTGATTACACCGCGAAAGTTTACAGCAAAATTGATCGTATTATTTTCTGGAAACTCGCTAAGTGGTTGGCTAGAAAATATCGTTGTTCTATTAAATCGTTAATGATGACATGGATCAAACGTCCAACACCAAATCAGGCAATGACATGGGTGTTATTTGGTAAAAGCAATCGTGGAAATTTATGTGGCGCGTCACTATTTAGATTAGTGAGTAGCCCTAAATTACCCTTTAGATGGCGATCACCAGAAGCAAACTCCTACCTCAGAGATGAAATTAGAAATACTGTCATGTCTCGCTATAGCGATGTTGCCATGGCTGTTAGCCACAATTAAGCGGAGAGCCGTATGCGCTGAAAGGTGCACGTACGGTTCGGAGAGGAGAAGCAGAGAAATAGTTCGACTACGCTCTGCCTCTTACTCTACTGTGGGCTGGTAACCGCTGGATGTACTTAGCTGTTGTGATTGATCTATTCGCTCGTAAAGTCATTGGGTGGGCTATGTCATTATCACCAGATAGCCGTTTAACGGGCAAAGCGCTTTCGATGGCCTATGAAGGTCGAGGTAAACCTAAAGATGTTATGTTCCATAGCGATCAAGGGACTCACTATACAAGCAGAAGATATCGGCAATTATTATGGAGATACCAGCTCAAACAAAGTTTATCTCGACGTGGGAATTGTTGGGATAATAGTCCAATGGAACGCTTTTTTAGGAGCCTTAAGACAGAATGGATACCAACGACAGGGTACCGTAACTTTGCAGAAGCTCAGCAAGAAATTACACGATACATAATTGGATATTATTGTCAGCTTCGCCCACATCAATATAACGGCGGACTGACACCCAATGAATCAGAACGATTGTTCTGGTTAAGCTCTAAAACTGTGGCCAATATTAGTTGACCACTACAGATACTGGCTAGTAAGGTGCTAGCACTTGCTTGTTATTCTGGTTTATAAGCCTTATTTGTAAGCTTGATTTGTAAGCCTTATTGGTAAGCTTGAGCGGAATCACTCATATGAGTTGTTCGTGGCGGCAAGCTTGCGCTAATCGCGCCTAGATGGAGTTGCTAGCTTGTTCCAGATGATTGAGGTGACAGGTGCTCAATGAATCAATTTACTCTTGAGAGTACACACGACATCACTTGAAAATTATTCATCTAACTTACATGAAAACTCTGCTGACTATGAATACGAAAACTCTGCAAACTCTTTTCGCGTGCGAGCTATTGGCTGACGCACACTTGATCACGTCCGGCATGCTTAGCGCGATATAACGCTTTGTCTGCCAGTGTTAGCGCCTGTTTGATATCACTCACTTGTTGAAATTCTGCGACGCCAGCACTCATAGTAATATTTATGCTAATATCATCTATGGCAAATTTTTCTTTTGAAATCAATATTCTTAAGTTATCACACACAAGGGTTGCTTGGGCTAGCTGAGTGTTTGGCATCAACAAGATAAACTCTTCACCACCGCTGCGTGATAATACATAGTTGCTATTTATGTAGCGCTTACAGCAATTGGCAAAGCCGACCAAAATGTCATCTCCGACATCATGGCCATAGGAGTCGTTGATTTTTTTAAAGAAATCTATGTCAAAGATAGCAACCGCGCCATAAGACATAGCGTTATTGATATGACTTATTTGGTGTTCAAAGCCGCGGCGATTGAGTAGGCCAGTTAAAAAGTCGGTATGAGCATCATTGACTAATTGATTCTTATCTTTTTGAACACCTTGATATTTTCTGAAATAGCTAAAAAGCACCATAATGAATATGACAAGAGTCAATAGTGATAAAAATACTAAAAACTTAATTAACAGACTCGAATGACATTTAACGATAGTCAATTCCCAGCGATGGTTAAAAATAGTCAGTTTAGTGCTGTTGCCATCCGTTAATTGACGGTTATGTATTATTCCTTTTGAACTGATCATTTTACTATATTTATTTTTACTATCAGGGTCATGACCTAATAGCTGATAATTTTCTATGCCATTTTTGACGAGCACTTTATCAACCGCATTGATGATGCTATTGACATTGACTGTGGTACTGACAAATCCCCAAAATCCATCAGCAGTGTAAACTGAGCGCCTAACGATAAAGGCTATCGTGCCATTTTGATTAAGTTTTACCGGGCCAATAATGACAGCATCGTTATTTAATTTGGTCTCTTTACTGCCTAGGCTACGGGAATTATCTTCTAGGATATTAACCCCCAGTCCCTTGGTATTGCCCGCTAACGGATATATATAAGAAACAATCCCATCGGGCGACAATACAATAGTGTCGATATCGCGGTAACTTTCTTTTAATTCAGCGGCTAGGCGATTGAATTTTTTTAATGGTAAATCGTGGTTATCAGAGAGGTTGACCATTTGGTCAATCACTTCGGTAGAAACTAAGGCGCCATTAAAGACGACTTTGGCCGCCTCGTTTAACTCTGCGATGACCAAAGGCAAATGCTGCTTGTCGAGCTCTTCATCGAAATCGCACACTAAATTTTCGGTTGCTAACATTAACAGCATGACGATTAAGGCAAATGTGAATATTTTTTTTAACATTTATTATGGCTAAGCCTTTAATTCAATCGCTGATGAATGTATCGCGTTTTGTTTATCACTAGGATTATAAAAGAAATTGTAATTCATTTAACTCGAAAGTGACGCCAAGAATGAGCTGCGCATTATACCCACGACGCTGTGATTGTCGATATCCAAGTTGACCAAATAATGACTTTATTTGCAAAAACATTAATGAAACACTTTGGCTGCAATTATCATGCAATTCATTTGAGGTGTGGCGCTGTAGTAATTCACCTACCAGCTTGGTTGTGGCCAGTCAATGGCGTAACCGAGCCTGATTAATGTAGCTGAAATGTTGAGTCCGCTGCTGGGGGGATAGTGAAACTAATTAGCTGGAATATCGTCAAGTTATTATAGATTTACCTGTATCAGAGTATTAGTTAGCGTAAGTTTAGTTTGTTTTTGAGGCTTATTTAGCGCAAATAAAAAAATGGTAAGTGAGTGTCATTTATGACTGAAATCTAGCTATTAATAGCAAATTGCAGGAGGGCGTTCAAAATTCTGTGTCAGGCTAATTTTTAAATTTCTAGCACGCTATCTAAACGCCCTTCAAAATAAATCGCTAACTGAGATAAACAAAGGCTCCAATTGTGGATTGGCATGGTCCATTTATCTGAGGCGTTTAATATGCCTGCATAAAGTAGCTTCAACAAGCTATTTTCATTAGGAAAAGCACCTTTGGTTTTGGTGAGCTTTCTAAATTGGCGATGTACCGCCTCAACGGCATTGGTCGTGTAAATCACTTTCCTGATATGTTCTGGGTACCTAAAATAATGGGACAAATTATGCCATTTGCGACGCCAAGAGTTGATTACCAGCGGATAAGCATCACCCGACATTCCGCACCTGATTTAGGAATAAATTTGTCGATAGCGTTCGCCTAGCACGTCGAGAATGATCTGTTGGTCCACCGTGAGTCCCGTAACTTGAGGTGGCGCTTCTCCCAACTGGTATTCGTGTACCCCGCCAAAGCGTAAAAAAATCCACCGCGCTGTCGGTTTTTGCGTGGGTTTCTTTTTCATGTCCGCCACACTGCGATTCTGCTCTACTAAACCCTGCCGGATCCGGTGCTCTAGCGCCGCATAAATCATCAGGCTACTGGTCATCACCATCAGCAATGCTTCGATACGTTCCGGTTTTTTAAGATACAACGAGGAGGTTAAAAATTCGGGACTTTTCAGAAAGCGAAACCCACGCTCGACGTTTTGCTGGGCTTTATAAATTGCCAACAGCTCAACCATGGTGAGCGTTTCACTGTGATCATTGGTCGCGAGGATGAACACCCCTGTCTGGTTGCGCGCTTCTGCTACCCGCGCCAAGCTACTTGCGGCTAACCCCTTGATGTGAAATTGGTAGCTCACCGGCACTTCACCCTTTTGCGGCCTTCCGCGCCCAGCATAGAGAGGTTCACTCACGACCTCTGCTTCCAGTTGCAGCAGATTTAAGCTGGCAGCAAAACGGGCTAATTCAGCCTGCGCATCGGCCTCGCAGGCAAAACGCTGGGCACATAATTTGTTGAAGGCTTTCAGCTCACGCGTGCTGTCTTTAAGTAGATTTTTGGCTAATGTTTGCTGCTCACGGTGGCTAGCCTGTTCGCTGCGCACCAGCAACCAACGCTGCGCGACGTCGGCATAATTGGCGCTTTGCCAACAGCCATGATAGCCATTGCCCAGCGCGACCAGCGACTGGGTGCCAATGGTTGCCACGGCCCGCTTGGCCTCATTGAGTGTGACAGGCACTCGAGTCACGAACAACTGTTGCTGTTGAGCCAGTAGTTGCAAGGTATCAGCGCAATACAGCGCCGCATCGCCGACCAGGTAACGACTCTCCTGCGCGGCCTTGAGACTGCTCAAGTGGCGCCGTACGGTCTGGGCAAAGGCCTTGGTATCATTACTATTACCACTCAAGGCCTGCATGTAGATGGGCAGGCCGGCCTGATTTTCGCAGATAAGTTCTAGGATAACCTGGTTCAGCTCGGGCCGATGGTCGCGGCTATAGCCACGTACCAATTGCAACTTACCGAGCTTTTCGCCATCGGTTTGGTCATAGGCGCCATCGACGTGGAAGCTGGTGATATCGAGGTGCACTGCCGTACTTTTGAGCTCCAATCGCTCTACGACCTGTTCCGCCATCACCTGATAAAGCGTGCTGACATCGGCCTCAAAGAGGGCATCAAGGCAGCGGCCGAGCACGTCATCATTGAGGTCATCGGCACAGATCCCCGGGCCAATCAGACGCTCTACAGGCTTGTTGGCAAAGAATTGCGGGAACATGTGCAAGGTCGAACTATGAAAGCCAAGACCATTCAGTATCATCGCCACCAACGCTTCACCATGTGAAACTTTGTAGGGCGGCGTTTTGGGGAGCACCGCATCAATCATGCGAGCAATGCCGAGTTCTTGGCAAAGTGCAGCCACCAAACCAAGGTGGTCGAGGTTACGAATAGCGATAGCGGGAGTGGGCATAATGATCTACCTGCAAAAAGTAGTAATAGATCAGAATGGCCGATCGCCGTCAAGTTTTTTTAAATCGAAAATTAGGTGCGGAATGACGGATCACCCCATTTGGCCTCCAGTTCGTCCAATGCCATCTCTGCGGCTTCTTTACTCACGGCTCGATACACAGGCTTTAAATCAGCCATAAACGCTTTCTGATGTTTTGAGGCGACATACTTCATTGAGTTGCGGATCTGGTGGATAACACATAGCTGTGTTTCCGTATTAGGGAAGATACTGGCTATCGCCTCAGGGAAACCGGTCAAGCCGTCAACACAGGCGATAAGAATATCTTTTACACCACGATTATTAAGATCGGTCAGTACGGATAGCCAGTAATTAGCGCCTTCATTTTCGGATAAATGAAGCCCTAAAATTTCCTTTTTTCCTTTCATATTAAGCGCTAACAATGTGTAAACGGCTTTACTGACGTAACGCCCATCCTCTTTGACTTTATAATGTATCGCATCAAGCCAAACGATAGGATAATGGCTATCTAATGGGCGCTGTTGCCACGCTTTAAGTTCGGGGATGAGTTTATCAGTGATAGCACTGACTGTTGCGTTAGATACATTGATCCCATACATATCTTCAACATGTTGATTAATATCGCGATAGCTCATACCTATACTGAACATCGATAACACTTTACGTTCGATTTCATCGGTTAGCGTAGTTTGATTTTTCTTAATCAACTGAGGTTCAAAAGTGCCATTGCGGTCTCTAGGGGTGTCTAACTCAAAGTTACCGGACGGATGCTTAATGGTCTTAGGGGTTTTGCCATTTTTACGATTAGGCAGAGGATCATGCGCTAAATGCTGCTCAAGCTCAGCCTGGAGAGCCGCTTCAGTGAGTTGCTTGATCAGTGGACCAAGAATGCTGTCTTTACCTGTGAGGCTTTTACCTGACTGCAGATCTTTAAGGGCTTGTTCGAAGTTAAAAGGTTGGGTCATGTGTCATTCCTGTTTTTGAATATTTTACTGAAATGACACAGAATTATGAACACTACCAATTGCTTCACTCTTAGATACATTACTGATGCTAAATTAATTATGATTGCCATTAATCGTTTTGTTGGTACTTGCTATTGCTTTGTTGCTTATCGCCTTGAGTCAGTCTTATTTCCCATATCGAATGAACCTTTTGCCGTTAGCATTATTACTAGCTCGCAAGCTAGTAACTTCTCATAGACTGAACCTTAAGCATTAAGCTGTTCAAAAATTCCATCTAACGTTATGTCTTTCTTAGATTTTCTCTGTTGTGCTTTTGGGGCGTTCTTCGTTATATAACGGATCGCCCAATCAATCTTATCTATTATTTCTGACCATGATGTGTGGCTAATGCACTCAAATATGGGCAGCAGCCACACATCAACATTCTTTGCAGCCTTGAATAACGAAACTGAAGGCATTATCTGCAGTGCCGTACTGCGTCTAATGCACAATGCCAATAAACTGGCCCAGACTAAGCCATCAACGATGGCTTTTTGTGCTGTAGCAAATCGCTGCCAGTTAGTATGAGATTTCAACTCTTTAAACATCAGCTCTATCTGCCAGCGACAGCGATAAATTGCCATAATATCATCTGCAGAGTAGGTTTCTCGTGGCAGATTAGTAAGCCAAATGCAAAATCGTTGTTCTTCGGCAAACCAGCGTCTTATTACCCGAAATGTCTGATTGCCTCTACAAACCGCCAAATCAAGCACCTCTGTCCGATTGGTGCGGCGCGTAATCTCTTTGAGTTTTTTGCCTGCCAACTTAGTCAGTGTTCGACCTTTACAGTTCCTCGCTTCGATGACCGTCGGGTTGAGGGATTTGGCTCCCCGAAAAATGTAGAACCCTCCATGCCGCTCAAGCTCGGCAAAGTAATCAAAGTCTGGGTAACCTGCATCTGCTAGCAGCAATTTGTTGTCCATCGTTGCTGGTTTAGGAAGATAATCTCTCTCCGAAGCCGTGTCCGCACTAATCGTCATTGCAGTAGGACTAAAGGTTTTGAGAGACATGGTCATGTGGCACTCTATCGCTGCAGGGTTACGCTTAAAGCGGCTTGGATAAACAGATGCCAACTGCCTATGAACGTGAAAAGAACTACCATCTTGGAGCAACACATCATTAAAACAAGACATCTTATCGGGTAATTGAGCACATTGCTGCCGGGCAAATTGTGCGATAGCAAACTGTACTAACTGACGCATGAATAGAGGAAAAGCTTCTTTTCTGAGCTGATTGTGAAAAGGTTTGTAAGCCACATTATCCATTTCGGTCAGACACATCCCGTTGAACTGCCTGAGCAGATCGGCAATTGAAGTACAATTCCCCTTACTGAGCGCCGAAATCAGACTGAGTACAAGTTGTTCGGGCAAAATCGCTCGACATCGTTTCATGAGGCCAATATTTTTTGCCGTTTTTTGAAGAAAGTGAGCGCTAAAGAATTGCATAAACTGCTTTTTAAGAGAGATAATCATCACTGGCCTTTTTGTGTTTGATGGTTTGTTTGGCGACAATTATCAGATCACAAATAAGGCCATTTTTCTATCTAAATAAAAGCGTTAACTCTTAAGATCCTGTCTATGAGTAACCTCTATATTGTCGACATCACAGCAATATGACCTACAGCCCCTTACAGCAGTTACCTATTAAGAAATTGATATGACGTTATATGTTGCTATGCTGAGGTGCTAAGCGCTCAGTTGTCCAGGATTTTTTCAAGATGAAAACAAAGAGTATCAAAATGCATGTGTGATAATTGATAGGCTTGTTCGGGACTGACCTGCGCCAGCACTAAACCTAAACCATCTTCCATTGCCATTAAAAAATGACACAAGGTTATTAAGTTGGCATCAGGCTGTGTGGCACCGAAACGACGAAAATGCTTGATGTGAAACTCGATAAGAAATTGCCGATGGAAATTATCTAAGGCAGTGAATTCTGGCATTAAATCCCAGAGTCCTTGCAGCGAGTTATAATTTTTGGCGTAACGATTATCCGCTTTACAGCCTTGATGCAGTTGCCAAAAATAGCTGCGCCATTCTAATGCCAAATAGTCTTGCGCTTCATAGGCGAGACACATCTTGCGTAGCGACAATAGCCACTCATCGGCAATGTAATAAAAGATGGATTCCTTATTCGGGAAAAATTCATATAAGGATTTGACATGTATACCCGCATGCTCAGCAATCGAGTTGGTGTTGATGGCTTGATAACCAAAGCGTTGCACTAAATTTTCAGTACATTGAATGATATTGCTAATTAACGCCTGACTGCGTTTTTGCTTGGGTAATTTACGTAGTTGTAAATGGGCTGGAACGGCTAATTCAATCAATGTTAATCCGCAATGGCAAGTTTTAGTGAATGTATGTTATCGCGTGCTTAGCGCCTGGTCGAGAGTTGTTAAAATCGCACAAAAGCGACTATTTTTACAAAAAATGTAAAATATATAAAACAATATGCTTGAAAAATACTCGAAAACTTGTAAGTTATTTCAGTAATCACTGAAATAACTGCGAGGAAGGCAAGCACAATGAAACTATTAACAGGGACGATGGCCGTTGTCACAGCCTGCATGCTGAGTGCGTGTGGCCAGGACGATGAACTGGTGGCTGATGATGTGTATCAGAATGGGTATGTTTACACGGTGGATAATCATAAAACCGTGGCCGAAGCCGTGGCGATTAAAGAGGGGGAGATTATTTATGTCGGCACGACGCAAGGCGCGCGCCAATATATAGGAACCAAGACACAAGTTCATGATTTAGATAATAAGATGATGCTCCCTGGGTTACACGATGCGCACATTCACCCCACTGGCATTGTTGACCTTGATATTTGTGATTTAGATATGGAGTCCATGGATCTAGACGCATTGGTGACCGCATTAACAGCGTGTCGGGTAACATATCAATATGATGATAAAGAGACCATTTTTGTGCTGCAGTGGAACTCTTACATAGGTAATGAACCCACAGCAAACTATCCAAGTTTAATCAGTGCATTAGATGCTATCTCTACTACTCAGCCGGTATTCTTAGCAGGACCTGATGGCCATTCCGCCGCCGCGAATTCCTTTGCACTGGCGCAAGTTAAAAATGCTAACGGCCAAGTTGTTGGCCTCAATAAGATCACACTTTCTAATGAATTTAGCCAATATCGACCTTTTGTTGGGGTTGATGGTGATGGTCATCCAAACGGTAATTTAACAGAATCAGCTTTGCATTTAGCGGCTGTGCCTAGTTTCATTTATCCCTTGCAGCAACATCCACAAGAGTTACCTAAGATTGCCCAGAAACTCAATAAATATGGGATCACCTCAGTGCAAGATGCTTGGGTGGGCGAAGATGAGTTGGCCTTATATAAGACGTTAGCGGATAACGGCAACATGAGTTTTCGCTTAACAGCAGCGCAGGCGTACAGTGCTACAGGGTTTGTACAGCAGGGAAAAGTCGATTATGCGGCGCTAATCGCCAAGATAGAAGCTACTCGCGATAGTTTACTTGAATATCCGTATATGAAGGCCGATGCGGTAAAAATCATGATAGATGGCGTGCAAGAAGGCAATCTGATAGAAGTGCCGCCAACCTTACCGACGTCTGTGATGATCAATCATTTTAAACAGCCGCAAGTGAATTTATCACAATTAGATCAAGGTTTAGTATCGCTTGATGGTTATGTTGATATTAACAGTGAGCTGTGTCTTAAGGTTCGTAACCAAGTGGGTGATTATGATGATGCCGATGAAATTGCTAATTTTATGGCGATTAATAATTATCATCCGTCTCAATGTGCTGCTGAGCGGGGTGAATTATTAGCGGCCAAAGGTGATAGCTCAACGTTAACTAGCGCAGGCGTATCGGCCACTGATTTTTTAAATACCTTTGTGACTAAGCTTGATACTGCGGGTTTTGCTGTGCATATGCATGCCGTCGGTGATGGCGCTGTGCGTGCCGCCATTGATGCCATTGCAGCGGCTAAAACTCACAATAAAAATAGCACCATTCCCCACGCGATTGCTCACATGCAAGTGGTGCATCCAGACGATCAGCAGCGTTTGGGTGATCTTGGAATTTATTTAGCGTTTACTTATGGTTGGGCCAAACCAGATTATTTTTACGATCTCGGTGTGATGCCATTTGTTGAGCAACTGGATAATCTTGAGCCAGCCACTTTATACGATGAGACTCGCTATTATATTCAAGCCACTTATCCCACTAAAACGGCTAAGGATGCGGGCGCTGTATTAATTGCTGGCAGTGATGCACCGGTCGATAGTCGCGAGCCCAAGCCATTTTCACATATGGCCAGTGGTATGACTCGCAATGCCTTAGTGGGGGATGAAGTGTTTGTGTTAAATGCTAATCAAGTAGTAGATGTGCACGAGATGATAGCCGCCTATACCATCAATGGCGCCAAGGCATTACGCCAGCAAGATGAGGTGGGCTCCATTGAAGTGGGCAAACGAGCCGATTTGATTATTCTGGATCGCAACATAGTGCAATTAGCCGAAAGTACTGATCCAGAGGCCATTTATGAGGTTAATGATACCCAAGTCTTAACGACCATTTTTGATGGTGCGGTTGTCTATCAAGCGCCAGCGCCTTAAGCGGTATGGCTAGTCGCGTAAACAGGTAAACATTAGCTATCAAAAGATACGCGGCATCCAGTTAAGCATAATCAATGGGTCATCTTGGGGTCGTGGCAGTTAGCGCGATGACCAAGATGGCTTTTGCATTTTTCGTTGGCGGGTTTACTGCTAACGCGTTTATTCACGGCTATTAGCGCTTAGAATTGGCTGTTACTTGTACTTGGTTGACTGACATGGCTAGAGATTAGGTTAATTAACTTTCTTATTCGCTTATTAATTGCTGCGTATAGCACCGAGCGCTCATCATAAGGCAGAATCCTGCCTCTCGCCGCCCACCATAGCTTGGCATTTATTAGAAAATAAACTGAATAGTAATGTGGCTAATAAAAAGTCTAATGGTTAAGTGTGGCAATGATTAACTAGTGCGAGAAAAAGGCGAGGTAACATGATGGAGGGACTATCACAAACAGCAAAATAATTTAGGCAATTTATACATTAAACAAAATATGGTCTCCCCACAGGGACTCGAACCCCGATCGGTCGCTTAGGAGGCAACTGCTCTATCCTGTTGAGCTATAAGGAGACCTAGCGATTATACTGCTTTTATCGCTTATTAAAAGCCTAAAAACCTAATCGGCTGTTTATTAAACAATATTTGGCGAGTATTTGGATTAACTTCGGCAGTTGAGCCATTAGCTAGCATCTATTGCTATGAGTAACTGCTGCAATAATTCATATTCCAGCGTGTCCGCCAGTCCTAGCCAATCTTGGCGTTCTTGCGCGCTAAGTAAGCTTTGCATGATAGTCAATAATTCAGCGGTTGGCTGTGCTTGATAATGCGCTTGCATAAGATTGATGCAAGTAAGATATGCCGCGTTCGCTAATCCTTCATTACCGCAGCGGTAATCATAGGCGCATTGCCTTAATAACTGCTGCTCGCTCTTATTTAGCATAGGGTCTCCTTACATTGCTCGGGCAAAGACTTAATCATGCTTGCTGCCAGTTCAGTAGCAACTTATCAGGCGCTTGATAGTCGCAGCCTGTAATCGCGGCGCCGCGTTGGCTTAATCGATTAAATTTACACCTTGGATGCTTGCTGATTAATAGCTCTAAGGCGCGCAAATACGAAATAAAATTAAGCGTGGTTGCTATGTTTTCGCCATGGCCATTGATGAGCTGATGCTTAGCATGATGATGTTTTATTCCTAGGCTGCCATCTTCCCATGCCGCATGGGTTTTTCCGTCCATAAAACCAAAATCAGCGCCAAGTAAATACATATTGCTTGCGCCAATGTTTAACGCTAAATCAACAGCAGGATGGATGACGCTGCCATTAGCGTAGAGGCGACAATGGGGCGTTTGTTGCTCTAATTCATCATAAAGAGGGTGGTCAGAATAAGCGGCGTAACGTGGCCCTGGCCAAGCGGCTAATAAATCAGGGCGACTTCTGGGAAAGTACACTAAGGCTGGGAAGAGATGATTGGTGGCGGGCGTTATTTGAATAAGCGCTATGGGAGTTAACTCAAACTCAGTAGCTAACGCCATATTATGGGCAAAGTCATTTCTGGGTTTGAGTTTTGTGACTTGCGCTGTCTCTGGGGTAATTAACTCATCAATACTCACCACTATATCGATAGTAATCTGATAGTTAACTAGCCCTTTTAAGGCGGTATCCAGCGCTATGATTAAGGGTTTTTGTGCTTGGGGCAGGGCGCTCACTTGTTCTAGCCAAGTAAAGTGTTCTTCAAGGCTTGGGCCTGAGGCTAAAATCAGCACGCGCCGATGTGGCGGCAGCTTTGCTGCTAGCAACAAAGCATCCGGGTCATACTGCCAATAGTGGCGGTTTTCCTCAAAGCGTTGCAAGTGAAGCGCGCGGTTGCTCTCGTGGCGGCTATTGGCGTAACTGAGGTTTTTTTCATGCCAAAAAATATCGCGCTGATAGTAATAATGTGGGTCACAAAAGCGTAAGTCGGCGGTGCAGGCCAGCCAATGGACGCCTAAACTTGGGCGCGCAGGTGCACTCACTAATTCAAGATTAGGGTGCGTTAGCCACTCTCTTTGGTCGGTATAGGTGAGTAACAGTTTCAATAATTTAAGGTTTAAGCAATGAAGCGTTAGCGCGGCGACTTTTTTGACGGTAAGTAGATACCAAGGGGTGTCGCCCATACCTATGCCATAGCAGTCCACGTGCGGACAGGCTTCATTTATTCCTTGGCACCAAGCTGCTGCTTCTTGGTAGCGGTCATGACGGCTACTGAGCTGAATGCCATTAATGCTTATAGTTTGCTCAAGCCCTTGGGTTAACTCGACCTTAAGCTGCGCATGAATATCGTCAATGGTGAATTGATTAAGTTGCTGCGCAAGCTTAGGCCAGCGGCTCTTTATTATGCTGAGTTGGCTATCAAGTAGTGATGTCTGTGCCATGTAAATTCCATTTTAGTGCGAGCTTAATTCACTTAACTTATTTTACTGCTAACTGTTTTGCTGCTAACGGTTTTGGTATTGACTGTATTGCTATTAACTGGGTTTAAGCGAGCTTGTTCAAGGTTAAAGCTTAATTAGCTATTTAAGTTATTGCTTAACCACAACATCTTGTACTTGAATACCACCGGTGCCAAGCGCTTCCTCAAACACGCCGCTGGCACTGAGTTCACTCACTTGATCTAAGCGAAAGGTTAACTGGCTTGGGGTTGCTAGCGAACGCATGCCACTGAGCCTATCTGTGATATCGCGTTTTAAAATTATTTCGACTGTATCTTGCAAGTTCATGCCATGGCGACGGCCAAGATTGATGACTAATCGATTGCCTTCCATTGCCACTATTTGCCCGAGGGTTGGCCTGCATACTAATTCGTTATCTAAGTCTTTAATGGCATCAATTAATAGCGCATCTATGCCTTGCCCATAGCGCGACTTCCAAAATACTAAGCTATTGGGTAACACTTGTTGTTGTTTTTCAAAGGGCCAAGCCGCTTGGTGGGAAAAGAGCTTTTGCCAAATAACTTCGCCACTAATGCTGTGAATGAGGCTAAAAGTCACAGCAAAATGGCGTAAGGGATCATTTGCCATCAAGCCAAACATACTCTCAGTGGCTGGTAGCAACGACATATCTTCGATATTAAGCTGCAAGATATATTGGCTGTCAGTGGTTTTGCCGAGCCAATCGGGCAAGCGATAACCCCGAGTTTGCCCAAGGCTAGTGTCTATGTCTAAGCGGTCATTACTGTGTAATTGTGCAAACGACTTATGGCTGTATGCTTCCATTTGTTTGGCGAGGCGATTGGCTAGCTCAGTTTCAAAGTTAACTAACTGACCATAATTAAGTTGGCTGCGATCTTTAATTGTGGCCTGCGGCACTAAAATCGCGGCCGTAAGCGATGCTGGAGTGCATTGCTCTTCATAGGCAGCTTCATCTTGCACTAAAAGCGCGATATTGACTTGAAGCTCATCGCCAATAATGAGTTCAGAAATCATTTTCATTGACTGAGTTTGCAGTTGCTGCGCCATATTCCATTGATTATTAATGATGTGGCCTTGATCTACCGTGGTTTGGCTTTGCATGGTAAAGCCTTGGCTGAGGCCAGCATAAGTGATGGCTTGTTTAATGGCTTCTTGGCGGGCAGCATCGATATTATCGTTTTTAATACTCGCTTGCCCAGTGGCATTAACCCAGCGCGCTGCCGTGGCATCAAAGCTTATGCTGATACACAGTAGGCTTAGCAATAATAATGACTTGGTTTTCACTCTTATCTCCTTAGCGTCAAGGGCTTGACTGCATGAGCATCCATTGGCGTATCTTTTACGGCTTAATTTTGCTAGATGAACCAACAAAGCGCTGATTGTGCTAGCTATCTGCTGACATTGTTTCGATGTCAGAGTGTCAATGCCTGTGTTAGTTAGCGATGTAAGCAATAAACATGCCCGTGTTTGCAATCATCAATATAGGTATGAAGCTATGCACTTAAATGGCAGTGATGGTTGGAGATTTTTACTATGCGGCCGTTAATGCTATGGGAGGCGCATGTGTTTGAGTGTTTTAGATAGAGGGTTTTAGCTGCTGCTTTGAGTCTAGGCCGTATGGAATTTGCTATTTGGGCATTTGAGATGAGTAGATAAGTGTTGGTTCTTGGGCTTGGTTTGATTCCGCTTTCTTGGAAAGTGGAAAGCGGAAAGCCTCATCATAAATACCTAACGCTAGGCAAGTTTAAACGCTTGCTGATTGCACCTCGGTATTAGTTTATCAATTACTCTATTTTGGTATTAGGTTTGCATAATTAACGCCAGAGCAGTTAAGCCAGATGAAATAGGGGCGCGTGTTATTTCATTATTTTGAAGTATTCGCGGCCGAAGTATGAGGGATGATGATGAAAAAGTTGCTGAAAGTGGCATTGTACGGCATCAGTGTGCTGGCATTAGCCAGTTGCACCCTTAAAGCCAAAGAGCCACTGCCTTTGCCGCCGGGTCACTTACAAGATGGCAATGGGTTGCCGCCTACGGCCGTAATGGATCATTTGGCGGCGCGCATAGTCAATGACTTAGTGCGCCATCATAAAGACTATATTTTCAGTAAGATGATGTTAGTAGCAACCCCAGTTACAGTATCAGAATTTAATCAGAGCAGTGATTTCGGCCGGCAACTGCAACAAAGTTTGATGACCTCGTTGCAGCAGCAAAAGTTTAATGTGGTTGATATTAATTTGGCGCAAAGCATGCGGATAACCCCCCAAGGTGACTTTATCTTAAGTCGTGATTGGCAACAATTACGTGACGATGCCTTAGTGGAATACGTATTAGTGACTACTTACTCTTTTAATCAAAGTGGCATGCAGGTTAATAGCAAGATAGTGGACTTAGCTTATCAGCAGCTAATGTCCGCGGCGGCGGCTCACGCCTCATTGGCTGAATTTGGCGCCTATTTAGAACCATCAAGAACCAGCGTGTCTGAAAGCGGCATCATTTATCGTTATAGCAAACCCGGCGAAGGCAAGGTTAAGCTCATGGGAGGAAGTAATGAGTAATTTAGGCTTATTATCTGTGCGTAGCACTGGACTGCTGGTATTAGTCGCGAGCTTGTTTTTGATGGGATGCAGCAGTAACGATAGGTACGTGCAATGGGAAACCGAGGCACCCAGTGAGTTTCCGGTATTAACAGCCACTGGTTATGCGCCGCTGATCCAATCAAGAGCGAAAAACTCAGCCGAGCAGATGCTTATGGCGATGCAAGCCTCCAAAATTGCCGCTTATCGCGAATTAGCTGAGCAAGTGTATGGCCAACATATCAGCGCCTCTAATCAGATGTCGCAGTGGATGGTATCAAGCGATGAAGTTAAAGTATCAGTTGAAGGCTTAATTCGCGGCGCGAAAGTAGTGCGCAGTTATCCAGCGGGTGAGCATTATGTGACTGAAGTGGAGATGGATTTTGCTATTGTTTGGCAGCTATATCAGCAGCAAAATCGTCCGCAACGAATTAAAGAAGTTACTTATTTTTAAGATGATTGACTACTTGATTGTTCTGTATTTAAAGACGCAGCTTGCTAGTGATGGCTCACTTACATCTGAGGGTGCCATTGCGAGTTGCAATGACTTAGCAGTGATTACTTACCAGTAATTATTTGGCGAATCATTGTTTAGTGAATGTATTGTTTAGCACATTATCGAGGGGCTTTTAACTCTTATCGCTAAAAGCCTAACGACTTATACTTCAAGATTATTGCCTAAGGTCGAAATAGTGCTGGTTTTACCTTTGCCATCATAAGTGAGGCTGTTGGCATTACGACTGGCTTGCAGTGCTTGCGCGAGGCGATTGAGGCTTGCGATATTAAGTTCAATCAAACTGGCATTGCGTTGATTTAAGTCTTGGCAAATCACTAATAACTGACGACATTGCGCCACTTGCGCCGCAAGATTAGTATCTATCGTAAGTAAGTGATGCTCAGGATGCACGGCTAAGGCTTGGTCAGTATGAAATAAGCTATCAAGCAGGCTATTTTTTTCGGCGGCTAACGTTAATAAGGCATCAGCCTGCTTGGCAGTTAAGGCCGCAGTTTCTTGGGTAATAACCAGCTCAAGTTGCTTAAGGCAAGTTTGCTGGGTATCAAGCAGCGTAGTTAGGCTAAGTTGTTCAATAGTCATTGAAATCCTGCATCTGTTTTTCAAATTTAACTATGTTAGCCGCCAAGCGTTCAGGGTCTATCTTATAGCGCCCTTCAGAGATGGCGAGTTTGATTTGATCAATTTTCTTTTGATCTATGTCAGGTGAGCCGGCCATTTTAGCGCTCGCGCCTTGTAACTGCTGCGCTTGCGGCGTCAACTTGACTGAGTCCGTGTGCACAGTCGTCGCTTGAGGTTGAACTGGCGCATTAGCATTTCCTGTTTGAGGAAGCGCCGCTTGTTGAGACTTGCTGTATACCTGAGTATTGCTGGCAGAATTCAGCTTGGAAAAATCAATCGCCATAATTGGCTCCAATAGCATGCGTTTACAATGTATCTAGTTATCGACCAAAAGCGTTATGACTTAACTTTTTTTTCGATAAATATTTAAGTCGTTAATAAAACAATAGTAAATATTCAGCAAGCAAATAGCTTACATATTTATTTCAACTGTTCCCACTTTAGTCACGACTGCTTTAATCAATTTTTGCGATTGAGCGTTCTTAATCTGAATATGTTCACCGAGCACACCATTACTTTCAGCAACGCCTTGAGTGCGAATCGTAAAATTAGTGCTCTTAGCAATAATAGTGACACTATCACCTTCACACACAAAACATAAATTTTCAATAAACACCGGACTTGCTTGGCTAATTCGCCGTTTGCTGCGACTGCCTATGATGGGTTCAAGCTCACTAAATTGCTCACCTCGCAGCTGACTCTTCTCGATCATGGCAATATCTAACATCTCGCTAGTCAGTAATTCGCCCACATTAATGGGACGCCTGGCAACGACCACAGGAAAGCGAATATCAACTTTGACTGCGACAAAAATCTGCCACGGATAATCAAGCTCGGGGCTATCACAGCTAATTTTGACTGTGTTATTGCGACTGATAGCGCGCTTGGCAGCGACTTCGGCTCGAATAGCGCCGCTGCACAGTGGCAATTTTACCCGCGCGTTAGGTGTGTGGGCTTGTATGGATATTTGCGCGCCAGTAATAGGTTCTACCTCATCGGCAATGGCAGCGGTTGCCAATTGTTTAATGTCATCCGCCGTTGGGCGCACAGCCGTGTTGGCGCTGTCACTATTGGCCGCCGCGGTGACGTTAACACTGAATGCTAACGCGATAATTATCCATATGCTTGTTGTCATAGTGTCAAATCTGGCTTATTTTTCAAGAATGCACCTATACTTCAAACAGTCATTTCACGGTTAATGATTTTTTTAAGGTTTTTAGCGTCATAGTTTCGACGCTGCGCTATAACTAATGTAAATAAAGCAAGTTATGTGCCTATACTCTTTACGAGTAGGAAGGGAATCAAATAGTAACAAAGGCAATGATATGGCAAATATTCTTGAATCTGTAAATCAGCGTACTCAGCTGGTCGGTCAAAACCGATTAGAGTTGTTGCTATTTAAACTCAGTGGCAAACAAAGATTCGGTATCAACGTTTTCAAAGTCAAAGAAGTACTGCAATGCCCGCCGTTAACGACTCTGCCTAAGCTCAGTCCTTTAGTGCGCGGTGTGGCTCATATTCGTGGTCAAACCATTTCTGTGATTGATTTAAGTGCGGCAACTGGCGGGCAACGCATTGAAAATGTAGATAATTGTTTTATCATCATTGCGGAATACAACCGCAGTATTCAAGGCTTCTTAGTCAATTCTGTTGAACGTATTATTAACATGAATTGGGGCGCCATTTTGCCGCCACCTGATGGCACGGGGCGTTTTTCGTATTTAACCGCTGTGACTGAAATAGAAGGCGAACTAGTCGAAATCCTTGATGTTGAAAAAATTCTCGACCAAATATCCCCAGTCAAAACCGAAATTAGTCAAGAAACTGCCGACTTACTTAATATTGATCGCGATAAAAATTATCACATCATGGTGATTGATGATTCGGCTGTGGCCCGTAAGCAAATCATTCGCTCGCTTAATTCGTTACAACTTGAAATTGATACCGCCAAAGATGGCCGCGAAGCACTCGATATGTTGAGAGCTCGGGCCGAAACTTGCGATGATGTTTCTAAGCAAATTCCGTTAATTATTTCAGATATTGAAATGCCAGAAATGGATGGCTATACCCTGACCGCTGAAATTCGTGATAACCAAAAACTTAAGCATATCAAAGTAGTGCTGCACACCTCGTTAAGCGGCGTGTTTAACCAAGCTATGGTTGAGAAAGTCGGGGCGGATGACTTTATTGCTAAATTCAACCCAGATGAATTGGCGCAAGCGGTGAATAAACACCTCTGCTTATGACGTGCTGGCCTTGCTGCGCTATTTGATAGGTATTGTGAGAATGAATAGGGGTTTATTTTGTCAAACAAAACTCTAACTGATAACGAATATCGTCAGTTTGCACAATTTTTAGAACAACAAAGTGGCATAGTGTTAGGGGACAACAAGCAATATTTAGTTAGTAGTCGTTTAAGTCCATTAATGGCAAAGTTTAATTGCGAGTCCTTGTCACTGTTAGTGAAAATGGCTATGGGCTCGCTTGACCGTCAGCTGCGCGTCGATGTCATTGATGCCATGACCACCAATGAAACCTTATGGTTTCGCGATAAATTTCCATTTGAGTTAATGGCCGAGGTGATTTTGCCTGAGTATGCGGCGCTCGCTAAGCCGCTAAAAATTTGGTCGGCGGCTTGTTCCTCTGGGCAAGAGCCTTACTCGCTCGCTATGACCTTGATGGCATTTCAACAGCGCCGCCCTGGGACGTTAAGCGGCACTAGTATAGTTGGCACAGATATTTCGCCGTCCATGCTTGAGCGCTGCGGCGTGGCAGAATACGACCATTTAGCGCTGGGTCGAGGATTGACTGAAGAACATAAACGCCAATTTTTCGAACCTTTGCCACATCAAAACCGCATGAAAGTGAAAGATAATGTCCGCAAACTAGTGACCTTTAAACCGCTTAACCTGTTAGACAGTTATTCTTCTATGGGCAAGTTTGACGTTATTTTTTGCCGCAATGTGTTAATTTATTTTGGCTCGGAGGCAAAGATTAAAATCTTGCGGCAATTTGCTGCCGCGTTAAATCCTAAAGGGATATTGTTTTTAGGGGCTTCAGAGTCGTTGGCAGGTCTTAGTGATGACTTTGACATGGTGCGCTGCAATCCTGGGATCTTCTACCGCAAACGCTAAGCCCATACTTGACTAAAAACCACAGCTAATCCTGTAATGCCGTTCACTTAGTGTGAACGGCATTTTTCTTAGGCTTAATGGGATACTTGTTTTTACTCATTTTTAACGCACGTGGATAGGCCCTATCCCGTTTCCCATCAAGCTTGAACTGTCTCGCATTACGCACTATGTCCAAGACATCTCTCGGGACATTCCCTCGCGTTTGAGATGACAGCTGAGTCAGTTTTAAAATGATATAACTCGACGCATCTCTAAAGCTCAATTGGTTCGGATGTAACGACGGTAAGCTTTTAGCCATCAACACCATCTTGTATCTGATGAGGTTATAGGCCAACAGTACCCCCCACAATTCTTGGATAACCAGCTCTGGCAATTGACTGCGTAACGTAAAGCGACTCTCCAGCAGATGCTGCTTCATCTCCCGATAGCCCACTTCTATCTCCCATCGATGGGCATATAAATCCACTATCTCGGCCCCCGGATAACGCAAGGGGTCAGTTAATGAGGTCAAAATTGAAACCAACTTACCTTTTACCGTCTTCGTCAGTAAGCGAGCTTCAATATTGTCAGGCAGCATAGGCCACTTCTTTCTGGCTTGAGGTGTGGTGGTTAACTGCACCAGTTGGTCGTGTTTTCCTAAAGAGCGTACCACTTCATATTGTGTCCCTTTCTTCAACGGCAGCAGCCAGTGGCTGTTAGGTTGAGCCTGTTGCCAGGCGTGCAAAAGCCCCAACGAATAGAAGCCTCTGTCAAACAGCGTCAGGCTGTTATTGGGTATGCTGGATATCAGTTCGGCGGCTAAATTCATTTCACTGACAGCAACAGAATCAAAGGCGCTGTTCAATACCAAGTGACTGCTTAATTCCATCATGCAAACCATACGAATTTGAGGATAGGCAGCATCACCAGCAGCATTGGCGGTTTTGGCAAAGGCCTGGTTGTTTTGCTCACTATCAGGTGTTCGCCACACGACACCATCGACACCGTAGAGGTTGAGTCCACACCAATGAGGATGCTCTGCTCTCTCATGCCAAGTCTTGGCGCTTCGCTTAAACACATCCTGAACAACGTCAGAGCCCAGGCGCTTGCGCGCTTGCGTGACAGCGCTGCGAGCCACGTAATCCACCTCTTGAGGTAAGACGATATCAAGCTTATTGATGAGAGAGCGGACGGACTCGCCTCTGAACAGAGCCATACCAATCACCGCCCAAATCATGGCATCCATAGGTAACTTACGTCGCCGTAAACTGGCAACACCATGTGAATCAAGGCACGACTGAATTAAATCTGGCTCAAGCACATCGGCCAGACAGGTGAATTCGGTATGGCGATTGATATGAGTACGCGCCAAAGCTTCTGAAAGTTGCATAAAAAAATCCGATGACATGGGGTCATCGGATTTTGATCCTTTCAGTGAGATCGTCAAGCGATCTGTCTTAACTGATCGGCATTACAGCTAATCCTGTGGTTTTTTGCTTTTAACTCAGCTAACCCATTGATTTAGTAAATTTGCTGCCGTCATTTCTGTTCTGGCACATCAATTGCTATATGTTTGCTAACAAAGTGGGGAGGCAAAATTATGGCGATCAGTTTCGATAAAGCATTAGGCGTGCATCAGTACACTATCGGTGTGCGCGCGCAGCGGGCTGAAGTGATAGCTAGCAACATAGCAAACTCAGATACTCCAGGCTATAAGGCCAGAGATGTTGATTTTGCCATGGCGATGCAAGCGGCCACGGGTACACAATCGACTGCCACTATGCGCCTGCCCATGAGCCAAAGCCACGACAACCACTTTGATTTGCAATCTAAATTGGCGCCTGAACTTAAGTATCGCAATCCTAATCAAGCCGACACTGGGGATGGCAATACCGTGGATATTCAGCATGAACAAACAGCGTTTATGCAAAACTCGCTGGAATATCAAATGTCATTAGGATTTCTCGACAGTAAGTTTAGTGGCCTAACAAAAGCATTAAAAGGTAATTAATCATGAGCTTATTTAATATTTTTGATGTTTCAGGTAGCGGCATGACGGCGCAATCGATTCGGATGAATACCACGGCGAGTAATATTGCCAACGCCGATGCCGTGTCCAGTAGCCAAGATAAAACCTATCGCGCCCGTTATCCGGTATTTGAAGCCGCTATGGCCAAAGCGAGCCATCAGCAGCAACATGGCCAAGGTGTCGTGGTTAAGGGCATAGTGGAAAGTGATGAGTTACTGCAAAAGGAATATTCTCCCACACATCCTATGGCTGACGCCGATGGCTTTATTTATAAGCCCAATGTCAATGTCATGGAGCAAATGGCGGACATGATTTCCTCTTCGCGCTCGTATCAAATGAATGTGCAAGTGGCGGATGCCGCCAAGTCTATGCTGCAGCAGACACTGCGTATCGGTAAATAATAGGAGGTAAGTCGTGAACCTGGTTAATCCATTGGGTACCGGCCCCTTACCGGCAAATAGCCAATCTAACCTAGGTTCGGCTATTAGCAAAAATACGACAGTGACGACCAATCCGTTTTTAGACGGCATTCGTTTACCTGAAGATGCTAAGACCCCTGAACCTAAAGGCCAAGAACTGACACAAGCGGATTTCTTTGCCTTGCTGAGTCAACAGTTATCCATGCAAGACCCATTTAAGCCTGTGGGTAATGATCAGATGATTGCGCAGATGGCCTCGTTTTCAACCGTGGATGGCATTGCCAAGCTCAATGCTGAAATTGTAACGCTTAATAGTGTGATGACGTCCAGCCAAGCGTTGCAAGCGTCTGGTTTAGTTGGGCAAAAGGTGTTGATCCCATCAGCCACCACCCATGTGAGCGCCGAAGATCCTAATGTTAATGCGGTAGTCACTACCCCCCAACCTATTAAAGACATCATGGTGCGGGTTGAAGATCAAAAGGGTCAGCTAATCACTACCTTTGCGGTGGATGGCAGCGCGGGTGGTAATGTCGACTTCGGTTGGGATGGCAAAAATAGCAAAGGCGAGTTAGTCGCTGCGGGCAATTATGTGTTTAAAGCGAGCGGTAAGCTTGATGGTAAGTCACAAGCATTACCAGTATCGAGTTATGCCCATGTGACCAGTGTGTCACTGGGTAATGCAACTACGGGGGCCATTCTGAATCTTAAAGGAATTGGCGGAGTGAAACTCGGTGACGTACTTGCCGTTGCTGAAAACAAATAATGCCGCGGCGGCAAAGCCTTGCCGCCAAGTCGAGTTGAAGTAGAGGTTTACTATGTCATTTAATATTGCACTTAGTGGTATCGCTGCCGCCCAGAAAGATCTTAATACCACAGCGAACAACGTGGCAAACGTCAATACCGTAGGTTTTAAAGAGTCGCGCGCCGAGTTTGCCGATGTCTATGCCAACTCGATTTTCTCTAGCGGTAAAACTGCAGTCGGTGGCGGCGTGACTACCACTCAAGTGGCGCAGCAATTTCATCAAGGCAGTTTAAAGTTCACCAGTAACGCCCTTGATATGGCCATTAGTGGCGGCGGTTTTTTTGTGACGTCAACTGGCTTAGGTAACCAAGACTTTGCTTATACTCGCGCTGGCGCCTTTAAAATTGACTCAGGTAATTTTTTAACCGATGCCGCCGGTAATTTCTTGCAAGCGTTTCCAGTGGATAAAGACGGTAATTCAACCTCAGTAAGCTTAACCACCACAGCGCAAGTGAAAATTCCAGATACGGCCGGTAGCCCAGTAAAAACGGCGGAAGTCGGCATACAGATGAATTTGAACGCGGGCGAAGATGTTAAAAAACCATCGCTATTTGACCCAAACGATCCTGATACTTTTAATAACTCTACCTCAGTGACTTTTTATGATTCATTGGGGGAGCCACACATTATGACCAGTTATTTTGTGCGACCAGAAAATGGCGCCTATACCGGCGAAAGTAACTGGGTAGCCTTTTATGCGGTAGATGGCCAGCAAGTAGATGTCTCTGGCGCCGCTGGCACCTATCAAACGGATACCAATGCCGACGGCACGCCTGATACTGCAGCGTCGGCAACTAACGCGGGCGGTTGGAAAGGTGCGGTAGTTAAATTTAATGATACGGGTGTGTATACCGGCAGCTCTCCTGCCACTATTGCCACTGAAGAGCTGGGCGTCAATGGCGCTGGCGTACTGGGCGCTGGCGCCGATGGCACGCAAGCGTTAACAGTTAAATTTAATAGTCCGACTCAATTTGCCTCACCCTTTGAAGTGACAGAGTTGACGCAAGACGGCACTACGGTCGGCCGCTTAACTAACGTTGAAGTGGGCAGCGATGGCCTAGTGACAGCCAGTTACTCTAACGGCTCGACTGTGCCGTTAGCTCGGGTAGCGTTAGCACGCTTTGCTAATGAGCAAGGCTTAACTCAAGCAGGCAATACTTCGTGGAAGGCAAGTTTAGACTCAGGCCCGGCATTAGCGGGGGAGGCTAAATCTGGCACCTTTGGCGATATTCGCTCATCGGCGCTTGAGCAATCCAACGTAGATTTAACCACTGAATTAGTGGATTTAATCTCGGCGCAGCGAAACTTCCAGGCTAACTCGCGCACCCTTGAAGTGAATAACACCTTGCAGCAAACCGTATTGCAGATACGTTAACTAACAATGGTTAGTTAATAATAGTTAGTAGCAATGCGCGCGCCTTATTAGGCCGCGCATTGCACTTCTGGTCTATGGTTTCCAATCAGTTACCCCTCAATCCTGAATCCTCAGCCGCCCCTTAAACACCTACGTCAATTCAGTTACAACCCCAATCTGCCAGCAAGCTTAAGTGACAACCCATGCTTAGTTGCCATTGCTACGCTAAAGGTGTAGTGGTCAACTAATATTGGCCACAGTTTTAGAGCTTAACCAGAACAATCGTTCTGATTCATTGGGTGTCAGTCCGCCGTTATATTGATGTGGGCGAAGCTGACAATAATATCCAATTATGTATCGTGTAATTTCTTGCTGAGCTTCTGCAAAGTTACGGTACCCTGTCGTTGGTATCCATTCTGTCTTAAGGCTCCTAAAAAAGCGTTCCATTGGACTATTATCCCAACAATTCCCACGTCGAGATAAACTTTGTTTGAGCTGGTATCTCCATAATAATTGCCGATATCTTCTGCTTGTATAGTGAGTCCCTTGATCGCTATGGAACATAAC
Organism: Shewanella sp. SNU WT4; assembly: GCF_006494715.1. Taxonomy (NCBI): domain Bacteria; kingdom Pseudomonadati; phylum Pseudomonadota; class Gammaproteobacteria; order Alteromonadales; family Shewanellaceae; genus Shewanella; species Shewanella sp. SNU WT4. The sequence continues at coordinate 3,199,942 of NZ_CP041151.1, read as the reverse complement.
ATCTTTAGGTTTACCTCGACCTTCATAGGCCATCGAAAGCGCTTTGCCCGTTAAACGGCTATCTGGTGATAATGACATAGCCCACCCAATGACTTTACGAGCGAATAGATCAATCACAACAGCTAAGTACATCCAGCGGTTACCAGCCCACAGTAGAGTAAGAGGCAGAGCGTAGTCGAACTATTTCTCTGCTTCTCCTCTCCGAACCGTACGTGCACCTTTCAGCGCATACGGCTCTCCGCTTAATTGTGGCTAACAGCCATGGCAACATCGCTATAGCGAGACATGACAGTATTTCTAATTTCATCTCTGAGGTAGGAGTTTGCTTCTGGTGATCGCCATCTAAAGGGTAATTTAGGGCTACTCACTAATCTAAATAGTGACGCGCCACATAAATTTCCACGATTGCTTTTACCAAATAACACCCATGTCATTGCCTGATTTGGTGTTGGACGTTTGATCCATGTCATCATTAACGATTTAATAGAACAACGATATTTTCTAGCCAACCACTTAGCGAGTTTCCAGAAAATAATACGATCAATTTTGCTGTAAACTTTCGCGGTGTAATCAGTATGTCGATAAAATTGTGCCCAACCCTTAAGTTTGCGATTGAGTTGTTCCACTTTGTCTATCTTGCTACAGCTATGATCCCCTGATAAAGCCTGACTCAATGAATGAGAAAATGCTTTGGCTTTACCGTTTGGAATACCAGTCACCACTCGCATATTTCCCTTAGGTCCACGCTTTCGAATGATCCTATGTCCGAGAAATATAAAACCGTCATTCACATGTGTAATATGAGTTTTATCCATATTTAACGTGAGTTGCAGCTTACCTTCTAGGAAGTGTCGACATTGGTCACGAATTGCCTCTGCTTGTTGTTTATTGCCTTTGACAATCACTAGAAAGTCATCAGCATAACGGCAATAAGCAACGGCAGGTTTCCACTGTCTGTTTTCCTCAACCGCAGGTTTTCGCTTGATTTTGATACTGTGGTTCCAGTACCAGCGGTCTTTACGGGCTTTCTTGCTCAAGTAACATTTATCCAAATATTGATCGAACTCATTAAGCATTATGTTTGACAATAACGGAGAAATTACACCACCTTGTGGTACGCCTTCGCTTGTTGCACAAAATAGGTTACGTTCAATGTGTCCAGCTTTAATGAAGCGCCAAAGCAAATCATTAAATCGACGGCAGTTGATCCGTTTACGAACACATTTCATCAATAATCGATGGTGAACTGTATCAAAATAGCTTGATAAGTCTCCTTCAATTATCCAGCGACCTCGAGGCTCATTGGATTCGGTCATTTGTAGTTTAACCGTGCGAATGGCGTGATGGACACTGCGCTCTGGTCTAAAGCCATAGGACAACGAATGAAAATCATTTTCCCATATCGGCTCCATTGCCATGAGCATGGCACGTTGAACTATTCTATCCCTAAGCGTTGGTATACCTAAAGGACGTAGCTTTCCATTGGCCTTGGGAATATAGATCCGTCTAGCAGGCATCGGTTGATAGTTACCTGACAGCAGATCATCTCTGATCTCATCAAGATAACCAGCCAAATAAGCCTGTATATGAATCTTTGTTATTCCATCAACACCAGGCGTTTTAGCACCTTTTGAAGAAAGCGTTACTTCAGCCGCTTGGCGAAGCCAATGCGGGTGACTGATAAGGCGCAGCAGTCGATTAACGCGACGCGTTTTATCGGTTGCTGTCCATGTTGCTAATTTACGTTGCTGTTCGCTGATTATCAAAGGTCTTCACCTCATTAAGGTCAGGTAATTTGCTGACGCAAATCAATTAAACTGTGTCCCTTCGCCATGTAATGGGCTTTCCCCATCTCAGACTACTACGAACACTCCGCCAGCTTGTTTGTCATCAGGGTCATGCTCCCTTAGCATTCAAAACAAACCTTCCCCGGTTTATCTACCTGAACTCAAACATATTGGGGTGGATGCCGATCGCAGTCTTTGACCTTATCGTACTGTAAGGTGATGATGCTTAAACGCAGAATTGTGATTTAACGTTTATCCATTAATAAGTACATATTTATTACTCATTAATTCGGCAATAGTGCCCATACGTTTAGCACTATTGCAGCACCATATTGCCTGTTAATTCGTGTAGGCAATGGCGACGTTTCAGCCCATAGATGCGGGTTAACCGGTTCATGTTCTTCATCCGTCCAATACTTAGTCTAGAGGAGCATCTTGGCTTAACGAATTCGCCTCACTCCCCGTTGTCAGCGAGTTACATCACCTTATCAGCATACGATAAGTCACTGCCGCTCAGACTCAACTATCTGCACAACCAGATAGTGCCATAAACAATGTAGCTCCTACCGTAGTGTTCATGTATTTCAGATAGACTCGTGGTTCGTTAAAGCATTCCATGCTAGTGCTGAACTCCGGGCACACCGTAGGTGACATCACCAACCCAAACTTCATTCGGAGCAGTGACAGCGAATTGTCGACCTAGGTGATTAGGGATTTCAATGTGTTCTAGTGTCGCTTTTCGGTATTTGTGCTTAGGTACCTGACAGCTAACTATACCAAGCTCCTTCATCAACTTAGTGGCGCGATAACGGCTTAGCGAGATACCTTGCTGGCTAACCATATCTGCAATCGTTCTAGCACCTGCCGAGCCGTTACTTGCAGTGTGTACTTCGCTAACTAAACTTCGAAGCTTTACTTTATCTGCGTTTATGGTTGTTGGCCGTTTTCTCCAATACTTGTAACTACTACGATGAATACTGAACACTTCACATAATGTTTTTATGCTGTAGCTCTGCCTGAGTTTCTCAATTATTAAGAATTGTTCAGTGAGTCCGACATCAACAGAGCTGTGGCTTTTTTTAATATTTCGTTGTGCTCCTGGAGGCGAGCTAGTTGCTTTTTTAACTCTCGAATTTCAATTTGTTCTGGTGATATAGGTGATGCTTTAGGTTGCTTACCTTGTCGCTCTTCTCTTAATTGCCGAACCCACTTATCCATAGTTGATTTGCCCACATTCATAGCTTGAGCGGCTTCAACAATTGAGTAATTTTGGTCTAGTACTAGTTGTGCAGATTCGAGTTTAAATTCTGCACTAAACAGTCTTCTTGTACGTTTTTTCATAGTGTCACCTGTTAACTTATGAGGTGATGATATCACCTCTAACTAGGTGGCCAAATTCACCGTACCACTACAAGGCGGCGCACGGGATAGATGGCACAGAGCTTGCTTTCTTATCCTGTATTCAGACGCCAGTAGAAAGATTGACGGAGCAGCATGGATAAGTTCATTTATATCGCCATGAGTGGAGCCAAGCAGAATATGCATTCGTTGGCCATTCGCGCTAACAACCTAGCCAACGCCAATACCGACGGTTTTAAAGCCGACATCGAGCAAGCGCGCTCAATGCAAGCCTTTGGCCATGGCTTACCAACTCGGGTGTTTGCCATGACAGAAAATCCTGCCGCCGATTTTACCCCTGGCAGTATTCGCACTACCGGCCGTGATTTAGATGTCGCTATCAAGGATAAGGGCTGGTTTGCGGTGCAAGCGGCTGACGGCAGTGAAGCTTATACCCGTTCTGCCAGCTTACACATAGATGAATCTGGTTTACTGCGTAATGATCGCGGTAATCCTGTCATGGGCGATGGCGGGCCGATTGTACTGCCCATCCCTATAGAAAAAGTCCAAATTGCCACCGATGGCACTATTTCTGTCAGACCCCAAGGGGCGGCGGCCAATGTTATCGAAGAAGTCGGGCGCCTTAAGTTAGTTAACCCGGATGAGAAAAATCTGATGCGGGGTGAAGATGGCTTATTTCGGCAAATGTCGGGCGAGATAGCGCCTGTGGATGAAGCCGTGTTAGTTCAAGCGGGCGCCGTTGAAGGCAGTAATGTCAATGCCGTCCATGAAATGGTGTCGCTTATCGACTTGCAACGTCAATTTGAAATGCAGGTAAAAATGATGAAAACCGGCGAAGAAATCAATCGCGCCTCCACCGCATTAATGCGCATTAGTTAGGAGTAGAGGATATGCATCCAGCACTATGGATTAGTAAGACCGGGCTTGATGCTCAGCAAACCGATATTGCCACTATTTCTAACAATGTCGCTAACGCTAGCACCATAGGTTACAAGAAAAGCCGCGCCGTATTTGAAGATCTCTTGTATCAAACCGTCAATCAACCGGGCGGCATTAGTGCGGCCAATACTAAGTTGCCCAACGGCTTAAACATAGGCGCGGGAACTAAAGTGGTGGCCACTCAAAAAGAGTTTACCCAAGGCAATATGCTCACCACAGATAATTCTTTGGACATGATGATAGAAGGCCCTGGTTTTTTTGAAGTTGCTCTGCCAGATGGCACCACAGCTTATACCCGCAATGGTCAATTTAACTTGGATGAAAATGGCCAAATAGTGACCCCAGGTTCTGGCTATGTGCTGCAACCCCCGATCACAATTCCGGATGATGCCTTATCTATTACTGTGTCTGCTGAAGGCGAAGTGTCAGTTAAAACCCCAGGTAATGCTGAAAATCAGGTGGTAGGCCAGTTTAGTGTTTCAGACTTTATTAACCCATCCGGCCTCGACCCAATAGGTCAGAACATGTATCTAGAAACTGGGGCGAGCGGTACACCTATTCAAGGCACGGCCTCGTTAGATGGCTTAGGCACAATACGCCAAGGGGCGCTTGAAACCTCAAACGTCAATGTCACCGAAGAGTTAGTTAATTTAATTGAGAGTCAGCGGATTTATGAGATGAACTCCAAGGTGATTTCGGCGGTTGATCAAATGCTTAGTTACGTGACTCAAAATCTGTGAGGTAGGCTGATGCGCAGCTCAATATCTATCCTAGCCATCTTGGTTGTTACCGGATGCGCCGCCACCGGTGATAAACCCATTGCCGATGACCCATTTTACGCCCCTGTCTATCCTGAATCGGCGCCGACTAAAGTAGTGGCGACTGGCTCTATTTATCAAGAGAGTCAGGCCAACAGCCTGTTCTCTGATATTCGCGCCCTTAGAGTCGGTGACATCATTACTGTGGTGTTGGCTGAATCGACTCAGGCCAAAAAGAGTGCCAATAACGAGATTAGTAAGAGCTCAGATTTGAGTATCGACCCGCTGAAAGTCATGGGGGGCAATGTCACCATTAATGGTAAACCTCTTGATTTAGCTTATAACGATAGTTTTAACACCAGTAGGGAATCGGCGGCCGATCAAAGTAACAGTTTATCGGGCAACATTTCTGCCAACGTGATGCAAGTGCTGAGCAATGGCTATTTAGTCATCCGCGGCGAAAAATGGATCAGTATTAATAATGGTGATGAGTTCATTCGCGTTACCGGCATAGTGCGCCCGCAAGATATCAGCCCAGATAACACCATAGCCTCTAATCGTGTGGCCAATGCCAGAATTCAATACAGTGGTACCGGCACCTTTGCGGAAGCGCAAAAGGTTGGCTGGTTAAGCAGTTTCTTTATGAGTAGCTGGTGGCCTTTCTAAGGAATGCATCATGAACAGTCTGTCGCAGTGTGTTACCAATCTCACATCATGGAGCTTACGAGTTTTAAGCTTAGGCTTATTAAGTTTTTCACTCGTTTCGGTGGCGCTGCCCGTTCATGCCGAGCGCATTAAGGATATTGCCAATATTCAAGGGGTGCGCTCTAACCAACTCATAGGCTATGGGCTGGTGGTTGGTTTACCTGGGACAGGTGAAAAAACCAGTTACACCGAACAAACCTTTAAAACCATGCTTAAAAACTTCGGCATTAATTTACCCGATAATGCCCGCCCTAAAATTAAAAACGTGGCCGTGGTTGCCGTGAGCGCTGAAATGCCGGCCTTTATTAAGCCCGGCCAAACCATGGACATTACAGTCTCAAGCGTTGGTGAAGCCAAGAGTTTACGCGGTGGCACCTTGCTGCAAACCTTTTTGAAAGGGGTGGATGGTAATGTCTATGCGATAGCTCAAGGCAGTTTAGTGGTCAGTGGTTTTAGCGCCGAAGGCTTAGATGGCTCTAAGGTGATTCAAAATACCCCAACCGTTGGTCGCATTCCTAATGGCGCCACAGTCGAGCGCACCGTCGAAACGCCATTTTCCAGCGGCGATTATCTCACCTTTAATTTGCGCCGCCCAGATTTCACCACCGCCAAGCGCTTGGCGCAAAGCATTAATGATTTACTGGGACCGGATATGGCGCGCCCGCTGGACGCATCATCGGTGCAAGTCACCGCGCCGCGGGATGTATCGCAGCGCGTGTCCTTCTTATCGACGTTAGAAAATATTGAAGTGGAGTCAGCCGTTGAAGTCGCTAAAATTATTGTCAATTCGCGCACCGGCACTATCGTGGTGGGCCAAAACGTGCGCTTATTGCCGGCGGCGGTCACCCATGGCGGCTTAACTGTCACGATTGCCGAATCATTAAATGTGTCGCAGCCCAATGCTTTTGCTAATGGGGAGACTGTGGTCACGCCTGAAAGCACCATAGATGTGTCGGAAGAAAACAATCGCATGTTCTTATTTAACCCAGGTACCACCTTGGATGAGTTAGTGCGGGCGGTCAATTTAGTGGGCGCAGCGCCCTCTGATGTATTGGCGATATTAGAAGCGTTAAAGATGGCAGGCGCCTTGCATGGAGAGCTTATCATCATCTGATTATTGTCACTGTGTCTTATGGAAAAGCTCGCTAACTCAAGTCACTATTTGGATCTCGCCAGCTTAGATCAGCTAAGATCCCGCGCTCAAAAAGACGATAAGGCCGCCTTGAAAGAGGTGGCCGCCCAGTTTGAAGGTATCTTCGTTCAAATGCTCATGCAAAGCATGCGCGCCGCCAATGCCGTGTTTGAATCCGACAGCCCATTTAACAGTGAATACACTAAATTTTACGAGCAAATGCGCGATCAACAAATGGCCGCAGAACTCGGTAATCAAGGCAATTTAGGCTTAGCTGACATGATGGTGCAGCAATTAAGTGCAGATGGCGCAGGCATTACTCCGGCATCGGCCCTTACGGGCGCTCAGGGGCGAATGATTGCCGATGCTAGCTTGCCAAGCGGCACCCATGGACAAGTGAATTCCACGGCCTCAATCCACACGACAGGATTTACTCCCTACAAAATTGATGCAGTTTCCCTTGATAGCCGCGCCGCGCCAATTTGCAGTTCAGATAGCAGCGCCACTGACACCCTCAAGCGCGAACTCGATAAGCTCTTAAGTGCGAATGACTTGGCTGCCATCGCTAAGCCGCTCAACCATACGCGCGCTAAGGCGCAAAGTGATCAGCTTGATACTGAATGGCGCTCGCCGATGGCGGTAATAGCGCCGCAGGGCGCATCGCCTTCAACCCCTAGCCATTTTGTGAAGCAGCTTTACCCCCATGCAGTGGCCGCCGCCAAGCAACTTGGCACTACCCCAGAAGTGTTATTGGCGCAATCGGCGCTAGAAACCGGTTGGGGTCAAAAAATGGTGAAGACCCCAAATGGTGAACCCAGTCATAACTATTTCAATATTAAGGCCGATGGCCGCTGGTCTGGGCAAAAAGCCCAAGTATTGACGCTGGAATATGAGCGCGGCCAAGCCGTGAAGCAATCGGCCAATTTTCGGGTCTATGACGGTATTAAACAAAGTTTTGATGATTTTGTCGGCTTAATTGAAAACAACGAACGCTACCAAGGCGCGCGTGCACAAGCCGCTTCCCCCCAAGCTTTTATTCGCTCCTTGGCACAAGCAGGTTATGCCACCGACCCGCAATACGCGCGCAAAGTGCTGCGAGTCATGGAAGCGGTTAAGGCCTTAATTCCAGCAGAAGGCCAATAAGCCATGACTAACATGTCAAGGAGTCAGCGATGAGCGTGGATTTACTCAATCTTGCCCGCACAGGGGTGATGGCATCGCAATCACAGCTAGGCGTTACCAGTAATAACATTACTAACGTCAATACCAAGGGCTATCACAGGCAAGTGGCGCAGCAAGATACCTTAGGGACGCAGCGCATTGGCGGTAATTTTTATGGCACCGGCACTTATGTGTCTGACGTTAAGCGTATTTACAATGACTTTGCCGAGCGTGAATTGCGTATAGGTCAAAGCAGTTTAAGCGCGGCGCAAACCCAAGATAAAAAGTTGAGCGAACTAGATCAATTGTTCTCGCAAATCGGCAAGGCCATTCCTAATAGCTTGAATCAACTGTTTGCCGATCTTAATGGTTTAGCTGATTTACCGGCCGATTTAGGTCTGCGCGGCTCAGTGCTTAATAATGCTGGTGAAGTCGCTAAGGCGATTAATCAGTTGCAATCGACCTTAAATGGTCAACTGCAGCAAACCAATGATCAAATAGTGGCGATTACTGAGCGAGTCAATCAAATTGGGGTTGAGCTTGCCAATATTAATCGCGAGTTGATGAAGTCCGGCGGCCAAGATACGGCGCTGCTTGATCATCAAGATGCCTTGTTTCAAGAATTAAGTCAGTTTGCGCAGGTGAGTGTTATCCCGCTAGAAACTGGCGCCAAGAGTGTGATGCTCGGCGGCAGTATCATGCTAGTGTCAAATCAAGTGCCTATGACCCTAGGCACAGAGCAGGGCAGTCCATTTGCAGAAGAGTTGCGCCTTAATGCCAGCTCTGGTGGTCAGTCGATTGCGGTGAAAGGCGAGAATATTGGCGGGCAGTTAGGCGCCTTATTTAATTATCGCGATAACAGTCTATTGCCCGCAGCCCGTGAAGTCGGCCAGCTAGCCTTAGGCATAGCCGCCAGTTTCAATCAGCAGCAAGCGCAAGGATTAGATCAAAGTGGTCAAGTAGGCGCGCCAATTTTTAGAGATATTAACGACCCGTTAATGTCGGTGGGACGCGTGGGCGTCGATACTGGCAATACCGGCACGGCGGCGTTAACTCTGACCATAGATGATATTAATCAATTGGCTGGCACTGAGTATCAGCTTAATTACACCACAGCGGGTGGTTATCAACTGCGCGATACAGCGTCCGGCGCCACGACAAGTTTAACCTTAGCGGGGGGCGTCCTAAGCGGCGGCCTTGGCTTTAGCCTTAATATCACCAGCGGCGCTATGGCGGATGGTGACAGTTTTACCTTGCGCCCAAGCGCTGGCGCGGGCGCTGGCATTGCCATAGTGATGACTGACCCTAAAGGTATCGCGGCGGCATCCCCAAAAATGGTTGGCGCTGAGACCAATTCTGGCACCACAGAGCTTAAGTTAACCTCAGTGACTAACAGCAATGCGGCCAATTTTCCCACTACGGCCAATAAACTCACGCTCACTATCAATACTGGCGCTAGTACTTATCAAGCGTTTGATAGTAATGGTGCGTCATTAGGTACGTTTGCTTATACGCCGCCAAGTATCTCAGCCTTTGGTTTTACCCTTGACGTAACTTCAAGCGGCGCCGCCACAGACACTTTCACCTTAGATTTCAGCAGTAATAGCGGCGATAACACCAATATCGAGGCCATGGCCAAGCTTGCTGATAACAAGCTGATGAACAATGGCAAGAGCACCTTAATGGATGTGTTTGAGAACACTAAGTTAGATGTTGGCAGTCAAGCGAAAGCCGCCGATGTCAAATTAGGCTCGGCCGAAGCCATTTATAAGCAGGCCAAAGATAGAGTGGAAAGTGAGTCGGGCGTCAATCTTGATGAGGAGGCGGCCAATCTCATCCGTTTTCAGCAATCTTATCAAGCGGCGGCGCGAATTATGACCACAGCCCAGCAAATTTTTGACAGCTTACTCAGCTCAGTGCGTTAAGGGGGATAGATGCGTATTTCAACCTCGCAGTTTTACCAACAAAATCTTAATAGCGTGCTGCAAAAGCAAGGCAGTACCGCTGAGCTTTTGGCCAATTTAAGCACAGGCAAAAAGGTCAATACCGCTGGCGATGATCCAGTGGCAGCCATAGGCATAGATAATCTGAAGCAGCAAAATGCCTTAGTGGGCCAGTTTATGAAGAACATAGATTACGCCACCCAGCGCTTATCCTTTGCTGAAACCAAATTAGGTAATGCCCAAAGTATTGGCATCAATATGCGTGAGCAGATGCTAAGGGCAGTCAATGGCACCTTGGGCTTGAATGAGCGGCAAACCCTTGCCGATGATATGCGTGCCAGTCTTGATGAGTTAATCAATATTGCCAATAGCCAAGATGAATCCGGCAATTATATTTTCGGCGGCTTTCAAACCGATACACCGCCGTTTGCGCTTGATAACAATGGCAATGCTATTTATAGCGGCGATGATGGCGCGCGCCAATCCATAGTCGCCAAAAATAGCAGCATAGCCACCAACATCAGCGGTGATAAGGCCTTTATGAATGCCGCTAATGCCTTGGGAGATTTTAGCGTCAACTATTCGCCGTCCTTAACTGGCGACACTCGGGTGAAGCAGGCAAACATCATTAACCAAGCGACGTATGTGGCTGACGATTACACCTTTAACTTTATAGCGGGCGGCACTGGGCTTGATCTCGAAGTGCGCAATTCTGCCAACACATTAGTGACGACAGTCACTAATGTTGACACTACTAACCCTGTGAATTTCAACGGTATTGAAGTGCAGTTTGGCGGCACGCCTAAGGCTGGGGATAGCCTAACTTTGACGCCGCAATCCCAGGTGAGCCTGCTCGACACCTTTAATCAAGCCATCAGTTTATTGACCACAGATGCCGTGAATACTCCAGCAGGAACTGCGCAGTTGGCACAGCTATTGCAAAATACTGACAACGGATTGGCACAATTGAGTGTTGCCCAAGGTGAAGCAGGAAATTCACTTAAGCAACTGACGAGCTACCGCGGTCAACATGTGGATGAGCAATTAGTGAATACTAGCGCGCTCTCAGTGTTGGAAGATTTGGATTACGCATCGGCGTTTAGTGAGTTTACTCAGCAACAAGCGGCGTTAGATGCGGTCTCGAATGTGTTTGGCAGAGTGGGTTCGGTGTCCTTGTTTGACTTTATTTAGCAACAAGTATGAAGCCTTTCTACCAGCAAGAAACAACTGAAATTGGCCAAGCTTATGAGCCTTGGCGGTTAAACTAGGAAGAGGAACTCAACATGCCAATCGTAGTCAATACTAACGTGACTTCCATGAAGGCTCAGAAAAACCTGAATATGTCGAACTCTGGTTTGGCAACCTCCATGGAACGCTTATCTAGCGGTTTGAAAATCAACAGCGCCAAAGATGATGCGGCGGGTCTGGCGATTTCTGACCGACTAAACAGCCAAGTGCGCGGTTTAGATATGGGTATGCGTAACGCTAATGATGCTATCTCCATTGCCCAAATCTCTGAAGGCGCCATGCAAGAGCAGACCAACATGCTGCAGCGGATGCGAGACTTGACCATTCAGGCCAACAACGGTGCCAACAGTTCTGACGACTTGCAATCGATTCAAGAAGAGGTCACTCAGCTCATCGCTGAAATTACCGCGATTGGTAACACCACAGCCTTTGGTAATACTAAATTGATGACTGGCGATTTTTCAACGGGCAAGACCTTCCAAGTAGGTCATCAAAATGATGAAGACATTCAAATTAAGGTGAAAGAAAACAACTCTGCCACCCTGTCTGTGGCTGGGGTTGATGTTAAAAGCTCGGCAGGGCAAACCAGTGCTCTGACTAAAATCGATGCCGCCATTAAGTCAGTGGACACGCAGCGCGCTGATCTCGGCGCGATTCAAAACCGCTTGGCCCATAACATAGCTAACAGTGCTAACACTCAAGCTAACGTTGCCGATGCGAGAAGCCGGATTGTGGACGTGGACTTTGCCAAAGAAACCTCAACCATGACCAAGAATCAGGTATTGCAACAAACGGGCTCTGCCATGTTAGCGCAGGCCAATCAGTTGCCACAAATTGCCATTTCCTTACTTGGCTAAGGGATTGTCAAACTAAAAAAGACGCGGTTGTCGCGTCTTTTTTGTTTTATAACAACTACTTATTTTTTTCGTTCGTCATTTTTGATTTTTTCGCTAAAGTTCGCCAAACCGCCGCCGTTACAGTAAGTGTAATGAGTGATGACCCGCCTGGCTTAACAAGCAAGACAGGCAAGTTTGGCAGCCAGGTAAAGAGGAAATTAATTATGGCTATTACAGTAAACACCAACGTAACTTCGATGAAGGCACAAAAAAACCTGAATATTTCAAATAGCGCATTGGCCACTTCGATGGAGCGTTTATCGAGCGGTTTACGTATCAACAGCGCTAAGGATGATGCTGCGGGTCTTGCCATTTCAGACCGCTTAAACAGCCAAGTGCGCGGCTTAGATGTCGGTATGCGTAACGCTAATGATGCTATCTCCATTGCTCAGATTTCTGAAGGCGCCATGCAAGAGCAAACTAACATGCTGCAGCGGATGCGTGACTTGACCATTCAAGCCAACAACGGTGCCAACAGTACCGATGACTTAGTGTCTATCCAAGAGGAAATTACTCAGTTAGCCACTGAAATTACCGCTATCGGTAATACTACAGCCTTCGGTAGCACTAAGTTGCTCAATGGCGATTTTTCAGCCGGCAAGACCTTCCAAGTAGGTCACCAAAATGATGAAGATATCACTGTTAAAGTGACCACTACCACAGCAGGCTCTTTATCTGTCAATTCGTTGTCAGTCGCCTCTTCAGCAGGGCAAACCAGTGCCTTAACTAGAATTGATGCCGCGATTAAGACCATTGACACTCAGCGTGCTGAGCTTGGTGCGATTCAAAACCGTCTAAGCCATAACATTAATAACAGTGCCAACACTCAGTCTAACGTAGCTGATGCAAGAAGCCGGATTGTGGACGTGGACTTTGCCAAAGAAACTTCGGCCATGACCAAGAGCCAAGTACTGCAACAAACAGGCTCTGCCATGTTAGCCCAAGCAAATCAGATGCCGCAGATTGCCTTGTCATTACTCTAATAGCGCTCAAGGTCGGTAATGCAAGGGCGCTTCTCATGAAGGCCCTTTGCTGTTTTCGACGTGTGAACTCAGTAGGCATGTTAATTTGTGGATAAGGTGAGAAATGGCTATGGATATCAATATAGCAACTTCAACCGTGATACCGGCGCAAGATAAAGGGCCGCATCCGAGTCGTTCAATGTCTGTCACTGCAGAAAATAAAACGCAACCTTCTAATTTGGTACAGAATTTGCCTAAGAAAGAAGAGCAAGCTGACTCAGAGGCATCAGCCAAAGAGAAAGCTCGCGATAACTCAGAGGCATTAGATAAGGTGGTCGAGGATATGACCTCCATGATGTCTATGATGCGTAAGGGCTTAGCTTTTAAGGTTGATGATACGTCTGGTCGCTCTGTAGTGAGTGTGATGGATGTAGATTCCGGTAATATCATTCGGCAAATCCCCAGTGAAGAAGCGCTGGAGCTGGCTCAGAAACTGTCTGATGTCACCGGATTGCTGATGAAAACCGAAGCCTGAGACTCGCTCAGGCTTTATTTTTTCAGAGGTAGTTATGGCGCTCACGGCAACGGGATTAGGCTCAGGCCTAGACATTAATAACATTGTCAAAGTATTGGTTGATGCTGAAAAACTGCCCAAAGAGGCTGCGTTTAATAAAGCTGAAGATCAAATCAAAGCTAAAGTGTCGGCGATAGGCAAGCTTAAGAGCGCCTTATCGACCTTCCAAGATGCGTTGGCTAAGCTGCAAGATGGTAAGAACCTAAATCCGCGTACTGTCTCTACCGGTAACAGCACTTACTTTACGGCGAGCGCCGATAAATTTGCGCAATCAGGCAGTTATAGCATCAAGGTCGAACAATTGGCGGCGGCGCATAAGGTTGGTGGCGCTTTTACCACGAGCGCGAGCTCAACCGTTGGCGAAGGTTCGCTGACCTTTGGTGTGGCGGGTAAACAGTTTAGTGTCAATATTGCGGCGACAAACGATCTCAATGATATAGCAACAACTATTAACACTGCCAGTGATAATGTGGGGGTGAGCGCCTCTGTGGTGACCACCAATGGCGGCTCGCGTTTAGTCTTTAGCAGTAAAGAGACGGGCCTTGCAAATGCCATGACAGTGACAGCCACGGATACCACAGGCACAGGTCTTAATGACATGTTTAATGGCGTGAATCAAAGCGAGTTACAGCCTGCGAAAAATGCCATTGTTTACATAGATAACCAGCGTTTAGATTCAGCGTCTAATACCCTATCAAGTGCCATTACTGGCGTGAGCGTCAAATTAACCGATGCCGATGTGAATAAGACATCCACGCTAACCGTGAGCTTAGATACTGCGACGGTAAAATCTAACGTTCAAGAGTTTGTGGATTCTTATAATAGCTTGATGACTGAGGTTAATCGGCTCTCGGCTTATGATGTTGACAAGAAAACCGCCGCCGCCTTACAAGGCGATTCCATGGTGCGCTCACTTGAATCTCAGCTTAGGAGTATGGCCAGTCAAAGAGTGACGACGGACGGCAAAAGTACCGCCTTGTATGACATAGGTATTGGGATTGACCGCTATGGCAAGATGTCTGTCGATAACACTAAGCTTGATAAAAGCATAGCGACCAACATGAGCGGCATTGAAGGTTTGTTCGCCACCAAAGATACTGGCCTTGCCAATAAGCTAGATACTATGGTGAAAACCTATGTGAAGTCCGGCGGCGTAATTGATGGACAGAACAAAAGCTATACCTCGCAGCAACAGCGTTTAACCGATCAAAAAGAAGCGTTCGCCCGTAAAATGACCCAGTTGCAAGCGCGCTTAACTAAGCAGTTTAATGCCATGGATTTAGTCGTCGGTAGGTTAAATGCTCAAGGTTCTGGGATTATGGACAGGTTAAACTCATTACCTGGGGTCGTGAGCTCTCGTTAATTTTTCCCAGTTGACTTAAGATATTAAGCGTGAAATCACACAAGGATAGGTCTATGACATCCCAGCAGTCAGCACTTGCACAAGTGAATCAGGACGTGGCAGCCACCCTAGCAGCGCTTGCTAATACCCCTTCAGAAGATGTTAATTCAGACGACTTGGTCTCTAAATTGCAAGAGCTTAGCTTGCAGCGTCAAAATATATTGGACGTGCTGCTCGCCGATGAAACCTTAACCGATGTTTCATTTTGGCAAGAGCAATGGCAACTGACTCAAACCTTTAGCCAAGGGGCAATCGAGGCGCGAGATCACAGACAGTCCTTGCTCCATGCTGGTCGTCAAACGACGCGCCATATTAATATGTATCAGTCGATAGATGATAATAGGTAGGTGTTTATGAGAGGGTCATTACAATCATATCGCAAGGTTTCGCTCGACAATGAAATAGCGTCGGCATCACCTCATCGTATTATTCAGATGATGCTCGCTGGTGCGTTAGAGCGCCTAGCTCAAAGTCGTTATGCCATCGAAAATAAAGATATTCAAACTAAGGGAATATTACTGAGTAAAGCCATAGGTATTATTAATGGCCTTAATAGTAGCCTTAATATGCAAGCAGGTGGTGAAATTGCTAATAATTTAAGCGAGCTGTATGCGTTTATGTTGCGCCGTATCACCTTTGCCAATATCAATAATGATCTGCAAGCAATTGATGATGTTATGACCATTTTACGCGATATTAAGGAAGGCTGGGATGCCATTCCTGATAGTGAACATCATCTATCAGTTAATTCTGAGCTCGTATAAGCGTGGGTTTTCTGTGTCTATATTGGTTAAAAATAAGGATGCTGTGGTGATAACAGTAGCAAGGTCGCAACAATTATTTTGCTGGGTAGCTGATTATTCTAAAATGGACGTCATGAATCATCAGTGACAATTATGATTTGTCACTTGCTAATGGCGTCCTGTTAATACACTATTCTTACTAAAGATATTAAGATTAAATAGTTCCAAGGTAAGTAACAGCAAGCATATTAATAACGAATGCGACTATCCTCATGAGCTTGATGGCCTACTGAATGATGCAAATAGATCAACGAATAATAATTATTGCTAATGCTTGTGAGCGTCTGCAGCGTTTAACTCATATCCTCGAATTTCTCGGTGAAAGAGTTGAGGTGATTGCGCCCGAACAATTATCAACATTAGCCTCAGAGACCCGCTTTCGCGGCGTCATTGTTTGCCCGCAATCACTGCCCCTTGACGCGATGCAAGCCTATGCGAGCGCCGCTCCTTGGCAGCCGATGTTAATGATGTTTGATGCTGCGGGTCTGACGCGCGGTCACAGTAATATCCTTGGCATGATAGATGAGCCGCTTAACTATCCACAGCTCACAGAATTACTGCATATCTGTCAGTTATTTGTACAATCCCAGCGCGCTGAAGTTGTGACTAGCGCCAATCAAACCAAACTATTTCGCTCGCTGGTGGGCCGCAGTGACGGCGTTGCCGCCGTTAGGCATTTGATCAGTCAAGTGGCGACTTCGGATACTAGCGTGTTAGTGCTTGGACAATCGGGCACAGGTAAAGAGGTGGTCGCGCGTAACATCCATTATTTATCGGAACGCCGTGATGGCCCGTTTATTCCGGTAAACTGCGGCGCGATACCGGCAGAGCTATTAGAAAGTGAATTATTTGGTCATGAAAAAGGCTCATTTACTGGGGCGATTAGCGCCCGTAAAGGCCGATTTGAGTTAGCTGAAGGCGGCACCTTATTCTTAGATGAAATTGGTGATATGCCGCTGCAAATGCAAGTAAAACTGCTGCGGGTATTGCAAGAGCGCACCTTTGAGCGTGTGGGCGGCGTTAAGTCGATTCAAGCCAATGTGCGAGTGGTGGCGGCGACCCATAGAAATTTGGAACAAATGATCACCGACTCGACCTTTCGAGAAGATTTATATTATCGCCTCAATGTGTTTCCGATTGAAATGCCATCCTTGTCTGAGCGCGCCGAAGATATTCCGTTATTGCTGCAAGAGTTGGTGAGCCGCGTCTTTAATGAAGGCCGCGGTAAAGTTAGATTTACTCAGCGCGCCATCGAGTCATTAAAAGAGCATGCTTGGACAGGTAACGTCCGTGAATTATCGAATCTGGTTGAGCGTTTAACCATACTGTTTCCTGGCGGCTTGATTGATGTCAATGATTTACCGCTTAAGTATCGTCATATTGACGTGCCTGAATATGAAGTCGCATGCAGTGAAGCCTTGCAGGAGCGCGACGTGTTATCGGCCATCTTTAATGATGAAGAACCCATTGAATTACCTGAGCATCGCTTCCCAAGTGAACTGCCATCGGAAGGGGTTAACTTAAAGGATTTATTGGCTGAGCTTGAAATTGATATGATACGTCAAGCTTTAGAGCAGCAAGACAATGTGGTGGCTCGCGCCGCGGAAATGCTCGGCATTCGCCGCACCACGTTAGTGGAAAAAATGCGTAAATATGGTTTAAGTAAAGACTAATGGCTTAAGCGTCAATCCATATACTCAGTACATAAAAAGAGACGAAAGTCTCTTTTTTGCTTCTATTTCAATGCTTTATTTTTGGCACAAAGCCTGCATTATCCCTGCAAGCGTAAGTATTTTGACGGGGTTAATATGGTTCATCATTCTCTTGCTACTGTGGTCGCCATTGACCCACCAACCAAGCCCTATATCACCAAAAGTGCGGTCAATATGTCGACGCGCATGGATCATATTCTGCAAGCCATGCCATCTGGCATCATTATTCTGGATGAAGCTGGCATAGTGACCCAAGCCAATGCTGTGGCTTATTCCTTGTTGGGATTGCCGCTCGATGGCTTGCGCTGGCTGACCATCATAGAGCGGGCATTTGCGCCCAAAGATGATGATGGCCATGAAGTGTCACTGCGCGATGGTCGGCGGGTAAAGCTTGCCATTACGCCGTTATCGCCAGAGCCTGGGCAGTTAATTGTGCTCACAGATCTCACTGAAACGCGGCAATTACAAACTAATTTATCTCACCTTGAGCGTTTATCGGCGCTCGGAAAAATGGTGGCTAATTTAGCCCATCAAGTACGCACCCCATTAACCGCCGCCATTTTATATGCATCAAACCTCAAGCAAGCGCGCTTAAGCGCAGAGGCGCGTAGCCGCTTTAGCGATAAGTTATTAGACCGGCTTAATGATTTAGAGCGTCAAGTGAATGACATGCTGCTAATGGCGCGCGGCCAAGCCAATGGTCAAGCGCAAGACATAAGCGCTGAAGCATTAATGCAGCAAGTCATGGAGCGGTGCGAGCCAATAGTCACTAAGCAGGGCGCCATGATCAGTGTGGCGGTGCAGCAAGATAGCCACATTCATGTCAACATTAATGCCATGGCATCGGCGCTTGGAAATCTCGTCAATAACAGCTTAGAAGCAGGCGCGAGTGATATTCGCCTAGTAGTCATGCCCGATGCCACTGAGCCTACTAAACGGGTGCAGTTATTGGTGGCGGATAATGGCCGCGGCATAGATAAAAAATCTCAAGCGCAAGTATGCGATCCCTTCTTTACCACTAAAGCCCAAGGCACAGGGCTTGGACTTGCCGTGGTGCAATCGGTGGCGCAGCAACATGACGGCCGCTTGACCTTAAGCGCCGCCCCTGGGCGCGGCGCAATAGTCGCGCTCAGTTTGCCAACACTCATTAATCAATCAGCCTTAGTGTGAGTCAGCCTATGAACGCCGGAACGATTTTATTGGTCGAAGATGATAGCCACTTACGTGAAGCGTTAGTTGATACATTACTGCTAGCGCACTATCACTGCATTGAAGCGGTAACGGCAGAAGATGCCATCTTGGCGCTAAAACAGCACTCAGTAGATATGGTGATTAGTGATGTGCAAATGCCGGGTATTGGCGGCATGGGCTTGCTGGCTTACTTACAAAAAAATCATCATCAATTGCCGGTGTTACTGATGACAGCCTTTGCCAGTATTGATAGCGCTGTTGATGCCATTAAATTAGGCGCCGTTGATTATTTAGCTAAACCCTTTGCGCCTGAAGTGCTGCTCAATCAAGTGAGCCGCTATATGCCAAATGCCGCGCCCATTGCAGGGCCTGTGGTGTGCGATGATAAGAGTATTGCACTCCTTAATTTGGCAAGCCGCGTCGCCGTTTCTGACGCGTCGGTGATGATTTTAGGTCCGAGCGGCTCAGGTAAAGAAGTGTTAGCGCGCTATATCCATCAGCATAGCGCACGCAGCAACGCGCCGTTTGTGGCGATTAACTGCGCCGCGATTCCTGAAAATATGCTTGAAGCCACCTTATTTGGTTACGAGAAAGGCGCATTTACTGGCGCTTATCAAGCGTGCCCTGGCAAGTTTGAGCAAGCCGAGGGCGGCACTTTACTGCTCGATGAAATCTCTGAAATGGATTTGTCGTTGCAAGCTAAGTTGCTGCGGGTATTGCAAGAGCGCGAGGTCGAGCGTTTAGGCGGCCGCAAAACCATAGCCCTGAACGTGCGGATTTTAGCGACCTCAAACCGTGATTTAAAAGCTGCGGTGGATAATGGCGAGTTTAGAGAAGATTTATACTATCGCATCAATGTGTTCCCGCTCACTTGGCCGGCCTTAAAAGACAGGCCGCTGGATATTTTACCGCTGGCACGGCATTTATTGACGCGCCATTGTGAGCACAGTCAAAGAGCCGTACCTGAGCTTGATGATATCGCCTGTCGGCGCTTATTAGGTCATCGCTGGCCTGGCAATGTGCGCGAGCTTGATAACGTCATGCAAAGAGCGCTAATTTTGTGCCAAGGGCTAAATATTAGCGCCATAGATATCATTATCGATACTCAGGAACCCATAGCTTTTAATGCTCAAGAACAAGAGCCAGTTAATAGCGAAGGGCTAGGGCAAGAGTTGCAAGCCCAAGAGCATGTGATCATTCTTGAAACTTTAAATCAATGCCAAGGTAGCCGTAAGTTAGTGGCTGAAAAGCTCGGCATTAGCGCCAGAACTTTGCGCTATAAAATGGCTAGAATGCGCGAGCTTGGCATGGCGATTTAGTCGCCCGTTGCAATCATTCAGCCCAAGTTAACCAGCTTAAGCGTTAACTTGGGCTGAGTGCTGATTATTTGTTATGGCAACTTTTTTTGATAACCAACTGAGTTAATTAGTCATAGTTATTGGTCATAGATATTAGGCGTAGCTAAGCGAGTTCGTTACTCAGATAGCCTGACAAGATAGCTTGGCAACATAGCTTAACCACATAGCCCGTCTAGATTCATTCCCTTCATGTCCACCGACTTACAGCTAACTCGTCAATATTAGTGTTGGCAAACTAATTGCATCGAGAGATGACTACTCGCCAAAGAGTCAAGTTGCCGTCAGGAGGCTATGATGCAAATTACCACTAACCCCTTGTTTGCTGAAATGCAGGCCATCAAAGCTGAAATTTCCCCGTCGACCAACCTATTACCTGAGTCAATGCGTCAGGTTAATAACACTCAAGGCGCCGATTTTTCGCAATTGCTCAATCAAGCCATAGGTTCTGTCAATGAGTTGCAACATAACTCCAGCAGCTTGGCGACGCGGCTGGAAATGGGCGACACCCGCGTGAGCCTATCTGATACCGTCATCGCCCGCGAAAAAGCCAGTGTGGCTTTTGAAGCAACCCTACAAGTTCGCAATAAGTTCGTTGATGCTTATAAAGAGATTATGAGCATGCCAGTGTGATACCAAGCCGCGGCTAAGTGATGTCAGCGCTTGATATGTAAGGGGCTGCTATAAAAGGTTCTGGACAGCTAAAAAATTCAGGAATGATACTGTGAGTACAAACGTGATCACTGGCGCCGATGCTGCCACCATAAATGCCGATAATGGCGCCGCTCAAGAACATGAATCAGGCAAGAGTAGCCGTTTTGGCGGCAGTGATGTTTTGCGTCAAATCACCATGATTTTAGCATTAGCAATTTGTTTAGCTGTGGCTGTGTTTATCATGATCTGGGCGCAAGAGCCTGAATTTAGACCTTTACCTAAAATGGATACTCAACAGATGGTTGAGGTCCTTGATGTGCTCGATAAAAACCGCGTTGACTATAAGATTGATGTGGATGTGATTAAGGTGTCTGAAGAGCAGTATCAAAGCGTTAAGATGTTACTGTCCCGCGCCGGTGTTGAAACAGCGACCAGCAGCGCTGATTTCTTAAGTAAAGAAACCGGTTTTGGCGTTAGCCAGCAAATGGAGCAAGCACGGTTAAAGTTCAGCCAAGAGCAACATTTAGCCAAGGCGATTGAAGAGCTTACCAGCATTAGCCGGGCTAAGGTGATTTTAGCTCTGCCTAAAGAGAATGTGTTTGCGCGCCATCGCAGTCAGCCAAGTGCCACTGTGGTAGTGACTACTCGGCGCGCTGGGTTAGCTCAAGGCGAAGTCGATGCTGTGGTCGATATTGTGGCTTCAGCCGTTGAAGGTTTAGAGCCATCGCGGGTGACAGTAACCGATGCCAATGGCCGCTTATTAAATTCTGGCAGTCAAACAGGCGTTTCTGCCATAGCGCGGCGCGAGCAAGAATTAGTGCAGCAAAAAGAAGCTGAATATCGCGCTAAAATTGAAGCGATTTTAATCCCTATCCTTGGCCCTGAAAACTTTACATCTCAAGTTGACGTTAATCTTGATTTCACCGCGGTTGAAGAAACCTCTAAGCGCTTTAATCCAGAAGTACCTTCCCTTAGAAGCGAAATGACCGTTGAGAATCAATCAAATAGCGGCAGTATCGGTGGCATTCCTGGCGCCTTAAGTAATCAACCGCCCATGGATGCCAATATTCCGCAAGATGCCACCGAGGGTGCCAAAACCAGTACCAGTAATGGCAGTTCACATAAGGAAGCGACTCGTAATTTTGAGCTCGATACCATCATAAGCCATACCCGTCAGCAAATTGGCACAGTTAAGCGCGTCAGTGTGTCGGTGGCAGTGGATTTTAAACCAGGACCTGCTGCTGAAAATGGCGACATTACTCGGGTTGAGCGCACTGCCGATGAACTTAGCAATATTCGCCGCTTGTTAGAAGGCGCGGTAGGGTTTAGCAGTGATCGCGGCGATAGCATAGAAGTCGTGACAGTTCCCTTTATGGATCAACTGATTGAAGCGGGTCCTGAGCCAGTACTGTGGGAACAGCCTTGGTTCTGGCGGGCGGTTAAATTGGCCTTGGGCGCCTTTGTGGTGTTAGTGCTTATCTTAGCTGTGGTTAGGCCTATGCTTAGAAAGCTGATTTACCCAGATGGCCAACCTTTACCTGACGAACTTAGGCTTAACAATGAATTGGCCGACATTGAAGATCAATTTGCCAGTGACACCTTAGGCATGCTTAAGGCCAATGATTCGGAATACTCCTATCGGGAAGATGGTTCCATCCAAATTCCAACGCTACATAGAGATGATGATGTGATTAAGGCTATTCGGGCATTGGTGGCCAATGAACCTGAATTATCGACTCAAGTAATTCAAAGATGGTTGGACGAAGATGGCGGACGATAAAAAAGTTGAAAAGGAAGCGTTTAATATTGCCGATATGAGCGGCATAGATAAGACGGCTATTTTGCTCCTTAGCCTGAGCGAAGCCGACGCTGCCGCGATTATGCGGCATTTAGAGCCCAAACAAGTGCAGCGCGTCGGCATGGTGATGGCAGGCATGAAAGATTTTAATCAAGATAAAGTCATGGCTGTGCATAAGAAATTTCTTGATGACATTCAAAACTTTACCGCTATTGGTTTTAACAGTCAGGAATTTGTGCGCCGCGCCTTAATGTCGGCCTTAGGTGAAGAGAAGGCCGGTAACTTGATTGAACAAATTGTCATGGGCGGCGCCTCTAAAGGCTTAGAGTCATTAAAATGGATGGACGCCAGACAAGTGGCCACCATCATTCAAAATGAGCACCCACAAATTCAAACCATTGTTTTATCCTATTTAGACTCAGATCAAGCGGCCGAGATTTTCTCGCAATTCCCTGAAAATACTCGCTTAGATTTGTTGATGCGTATCGCGAACCTTGAAGAAGTGCAGCCTGCGGCCTTGCAAGAGCTCAACGATATCATGGAAAAACAATTTGCCGGACAAGGCGGCGCGCAGGCGGCCAAAATGGGCGGCCTAAAAACGGCAGCGGATATTATGAACTTCCTCGATACCGCGGTGGAAAGCCAGATTATGGAAACCATGCGCGAAGCCGATGAAGAAATGGCGCAGCAAATTCAAGACTTGATGTTTGTGTTTGAAAACCTGATTGATGTGGATGATCGCGGTATTCAGGCAATATTGCGTGAAGTTCAGCAAGATGCTTTAATGAAAGCCCTTAAAGGCGCCGATGACGGGCTTAAAACTAAAATCTTGGCCAACATGTCTAAACGCGCCGCCGAACTGCTGGCTGATGACTTGGAAGCCATGGGGCCTATTCGCTTAAGTGAAGTGGAAGTCGCGCAAAAAGAAATTTTGGCGATTGCGCGCCGCTTAGCGGATTCAGGTGAAATCATGTTGGGTGGTGGTGGCGGAGATGAGTTCCTCTAATGGCTGAAAAAATCACCCGCTATCTGGTGCGCCCAGAAGAGCAAGAAGAGTTTGATGCTTGGCGCATGCCTGATGTGAGTCATGATATTGCCCGCCCAGATAAAGACTTATTTGGTCATGTCCCTGGGGAGTTAGTATTACCCCTTGATAACGATCTCACCATGATGCCGCCAACCATGGCTGAACTTGAGCAAATTCGCCTCGAAGCCGAGCAAGAAGGCTTTGCTGAGGGACGAGCGCAGGGACTAGAGCAAGGGCTAGAGGCGGGGCGCTTAGAAGGCTTAATGCAAGGCCATCAACAAGGCTTTAGTCAAGGCGAGCAACAAGGTTACGAGCAAGGCATGGCTAAAGCCACGGACATGATGGCGCGCTTTGATGGCTTAATTAGCCAGTTTATGGCGCCGCTATCTTTGCTGGATGATGAAATTGAATATCAGTTATTGCAGTTAACTCAAGCCTTAAGCCAGGCCGTAATTGGCCATGAATTATCCATAAAACCTGAACATATTCTTCATACCCTTAAACAAGGCATCGCCGCCTTACCCTTAGCCAGTAAAACCATAGCGATTCATCTACATCCCGATGATATTCAATTGGTTACCACCTTATATGGCGCCGAGCACATGGAGCATAATGGCTGGCAATTGCAAGCCGATCCTTGCTTAGGGCGCGGTGATTGCCAAATTGCTTCGGGCCGTTCTTTAGTGGATTTAAGTTTGCAGCCCCGCCTGCAAGCCGTGCTGGCTCAAACCAGCGCGCAAATGCAGCAGTTATCCAATCAAATCAATGATAAACAAGCCACACTTGCGGCGCGCTCAACAAGCGCCGATACCGCTTGCGATCATAGCGATGGCACTGACACTAGTGACAATGAATTAGCAAGTGACAGTGAGCCTAATTCAGTTGTCACAGAGGCATCCGCCATTGAGTTAGATAACTTAGATGCCAGTACTCAAGTGATGCGGGAAGAATAATGACAAGTCGTCAGCAGCACCTCAAACAGAGCTTAACTCAGCATTTGCAGCAGCAACATCCGTTTCGCGCTGTGGCATCTGGGCAGTTAGTGCGGGTGGTTGGCCTCACTTTAGAAGCCTGTGGTTGCCGCGCGCCTGTGGGCAGTTTATGCAGCATAGAAACTATGGCAGGCGAGCTAGTGGCTGAAGTCGTGGGCTTTGATGATGATATTTTATACCTGATGCCAGTGGATGAACTGCGCGGAGTATTGCCTGGCGCTAGAGTGACCCCCCTTGGCGCCAAAGCGGGTTTACCTGTGGGAATGGCATTACTTGGGCGTGTGCTTGATGGTAGCGGCGAACCCCTTGATGGACTTGGGCCATTAACCTTTGAAAAACGAGTGAGTAGTCACACAGAAGCGATAAATCCGTTATCGCGGCGCGCTATTACTGAGCCACTTGATGTCGGTATTCGAGTCATCAATGCCATGTTAACTGTGGGCGTTGGTCAACGCATGGGATTATTTGCAGGCTCAGGCGTAGGTAAAAGTGTGCTGCTAGGCATGATGACCCGCGGCACTAATGCCGATGTGATTATTGTTGGGCTGGTGGGGGAGCGTGGCCGAGAAGTGAAAGAGTTTATTGAAGAAATTCTTGGTGATGAAGGGCGCGCGCGCTCTGTCGTCATCGCCGCGCCTGCGGATACTTCGCCATTAATGCGCCTGCGTGCCTGCGAAACCGCTACCCGATTAGCTGAATATTATCGAGAGCTAGGTTATAGCGTGTTGTTATTGATGGATAGCTTAACTCGGTACGCGCAGGCGCAGCGGGAAATTGCCTTGGCCGTGGGCGAGCCGCCCGCCACTAAAGGTTATCCGCCGTCCGTATTTGCTAAGTTGCCGCGTTTAGTTGAGCGCGCGGGTAATGGTAATGCCAGCGCTGGCGAAGGCGGGATCACCGCATTTTATACGGTATTAACCGAAGGCGATGACTTGCAAGACCCAATAGCCGATGCGGCCCGCGCCATTTTGGATGGTCATATAGTGCTGTCGCGCACCTTAGCCGATAGCGGCCATTATCCAGCCATAGATGTTGAAGCATCTATCAGCCGCGTGGCACCTATGGTGGTGAGTGAGCAGCATCTTGAAGCTATGCGTAAAGTCAAACAAACCTATTCCTTGTACCAGCAAAACCGCGACTTAATCTCCATCGGCGCTTATGCCCAAGGCAGCGACCCTAGGCTTGATAATGCCATACGCTTATTGCCGGCCATGAATGCTTTTATGCGCCAAAGCATGCGCCAAAGCGTCAATTTTGCTGATAGTCAATTAATGCTGACCCAGTTAGCAGCCCAATGTAAGTAGCGGTTCACTCAATAAAGGGAGTGTGTGATGAGTAAAGATCCACTGCTAACAGTGCTAAAACTAGTGACAGAAGCTGAGCAGCAGGCGGCCTTGCAATTAAAAAGTGCCCAGCTTGAATGCCAAAAACGCCAGCAGCAGTTGGCCTCTCTCAATCAATATCGCTTGGATTACATGCAGCAGTTAAAAAATAAACTCGGGCAAGATATTAGCGCCAATTATTATCATCAATTTCAGCGCTTCATTCGCCAAATCGATGACGCCATCGCTAATCAGCTTAAAACCATTACAGATGCCAATAATATTCGTGAGCATAGGCAGGCGCATTGGTTGCAGCGCCAGCAAAAACGTAAATCGGTCGAGCAACTGCTGGGTAAAAAAGCCCAGCAAGCCAATGCTAAGGCGCAGCGATTAGAGCAAAAGCAGCAAGATGAGTTTGTGGTTAATCAATACGCTAGACGCACCATTCGCTAATTACCCGACAGGCAAAAGGCGTTAGGGTTTGATACGTTAAGGCTTGCCGAACCTCATACTTGCTTATCTTGCTGTTGCTATTCTGAACTTGTCTCTTGCAATTCCTAAGTCTCTTAGTTTGTGGCATTTAAATTGCTTATAACTAGGTCAATAGGGAGTGGTTGCCGTTATTGTCACTGTGACTGTCATTGTGATTAAGGTTAACGCTCCCATGGAACTGGCCTGAGTAAATGCGGGTTAAGATTCAATCAAGGCTTGGCGGAGAATAGCATGCAGCAAAATCAATCTGTGTTTTTAGCGCCTGTAGTCACTACGGCAGTAAATAGCAGCTCAACTAACGCCAGTTTAGTCAATAGCGGCTCAGCTAATACGCGCAGTCAAGTGGCATCTAGCCGTGATAGTGATTTCTCCACCGCGTTAACGGCCGCCGCCAATGCTAGGCAGCAAAGAGCTGAGCAGTTACAGCAAGAAAATACCCAAATGGCGGCTAATAATAAGCTTGCCGCTGATCAAAGGGCGGCCAATGACAGCCGCAGAGATGCCGCTAATCGCGACGCGGCAAGTAAAGATGCTGTGCGCGCCCAGCAAACAAGTACTGACACACCAAGAAATCCCGAGATTAAGCCTGTTAAAAACAGCGATGCTAACACCGCATTAACCGATAAAACTAAACCGTTAAATCATGACGTTAATCAAGCTAACAAGCCGGCTGTCAGTCAAGATAAACACTTGCCGCTTGGCAAAAATTTTGGCAGTGACGATTTTATGACGCTGATGTTTAGTCAGTTAGGTATTGATGACTCAGCCCTTGATTCCCTCAATGTCAATCAATTAGCTGGGGCCGATGCTAGTTTAGATGGTGAACTCAGTTTCGCGGTTGAAGAGCTTGATGCCTTACTGCAAGGCAGCGCAGTACCTGAGGCAGAGCTTTCACTAGAGCAGCTATTAGCGCTGACATTGGGGCATGAACAGCCCACAGACATAGATGCCAAAGTACTCAATGAACTTGCGGCCTTATTAGCTCAGTGGCAGCAAGGCAATGATAAAGAGGCATTACCGCCTGAGTTACAGAATTTGCTAACCAATACTTGGGAGCAATTGCAGCAAGGGCAAGCACTTGAGTTATCAAGCAATGATTTAGCGCAGTTCAAAGAGTGGTTAAGCACGCAAGGGCTGGAGGCTAAGGCATTGGATAAGCTTGATGCTCATAGTTTGGCTGCCATGCTGCAGCAAACCTTAGCCGCCTCTGGTGAGCCTTTGCCAAATACTGAACCTAAATGGCAAACCGCGAAAGATGCGCTGGCTGCTACGGTTGTCAGTGGTAAGGACATTAATAGCTTGGTACTGAGTGATGGCGCGAATCATCCTAAACCGGCGCTAAATGATAACGCCAATAGTCAGAAGGGCTATCAAGCTGAGCTATCAGCCAGCGCTACAGCGCAGTTACATGCCAATAGCCATTCAGCACTTAATCAAAGCCCACAAAGTCGCAGTAACATTTTAGGCGAGGGACTAGTGAATAGTGCGCCAAATGCTGGCGTTAATCTTGAGGCTCAATCGCCGCTAAATAGCCAAGGGAGCATGGCTTCACAACTTAGCAAATCACTATTAACGCCGCAAGATGCACCGCTAACCGATAAGCAAATGGCAAGTTTGTTAGCCGATGCAAAATTTCAAGTGGTTGAAAATGAACCTAAAACCATAAATGTATTACCAAGTACAGCTAGCGCAAGCCTGGATGCCACTAAAACCCAAAACGTTAGCCAAGTGCAATTATCATTACGCCAGCATTTAGATCAGCAGCTGCAACAGCATGAAATGATTGAGCGCTTTGCGCCTGTGATGCGATCACAATTGCTGGCCATGGTGTCTCAAGGGATTGGGCAAGCGGAAATTCGTCTCGACCCGCCTGAACTTGGCAGCCTGTTAGTGCGCATTCAAGTGCAGGGCGATCAAACCCAAGTGCAGTTTGTGGCAGCCTCAGCGCAAACCCGCGACATGCTTGAACAAGCCATGCCGAAACTACGCGACTTACTCAATGATCAGGGCATGCAATTAGCGGACTCACAGGTGTCTGAACAAGGCAAAGAGCAACAGCAGCAAGGTAAGCAAGAAGGCGGCATTGAAGGACAAACCGATATGTTGACTGAGCTTAGCAGCGCCGAGCTCGAAACAAGTTCAAATCAGACAACTAGTTATGCTCAGGGTATAGATTATTATGCGTAAACAGGTAATCTGTATTTAGTCATATAATTTAACAACTAACGCTTATGTTTTACTTGTGTTAGCTGTTAACTATCAATGAGTGAATGTTAAGGGATTAACCATGGCTGCTGGACTTGAACTTGAAAACAAAGACCAACCTAAGGCAAAAAGTAAACTGCCGCTGATTATCATAGCGGCTGTGGTTGTGCTGTTAGCTATTGGTGGCGGCGCCTTCTTTTTCTTAAGTGGCGGTGAAGAGCCTGCCCCTGAAACCACCGAAGCCGGTGCAGCAGCCCCTGCAACAGATCCGGCTGCTGGCGCGCCAGCTACAGGTGAAGCCTTTTATGTGCCTATGCCAAGACCCTTCTTATTTAATCTCGCGGTAGGCAGTCGTACCCGTCTGGTGGAAATTAAAGTGCAACTTATGGGGCGCGGCACTGAAGATGCAGCCCTAATTTCTAAACATATTCCCTTAATTGAAGATGCCTTGTTATCAAGCTTTAGCGCGGCCGAAGCCAGCAATCTTAGTACGCAAGCGGGTAAAGATGAACTGCGCACCGACGCGTTAAATAAAGTGCAAACCACAGTGCAAACTGTGACGGGTCGTAAGTTGGTGGAGCAAGTGCTCTTTACGGGTTTTGTCATGCAATAACCAAGATAAGGTCTGAGTGTGAGCGATTTATTAAGCCAAGACGAAATTGATGCCCTACTGCATGGCGTCGACGATGTAGAAGAAGATAGCCCTAGTGAGGCAGGAGCTGGTCGTTCTTATGACTTTTCTTCCCAAGATAGAATTGTGCGCGGCCGTATGCCGACCTTGGAGATAGTTAATGAACGCTTTGCCCGGCACTTACGCATAAGCATGTTCAACATGATGCGCCGCTCGGTTGAGGTCTCGATTAATGGCGTGCAAATGCTCAAATTTGGTGAATACATTCACACCTTGTTTGTGCCAACCAGTCTTAACATGGTGCGCTTTAGCCCACTTAAAGGGACTGGGCTCATCACCATGGAAGCGCGTTTAGTGTTTATTTTGGTGGATAACTTTTTTGGCGGCGATGGCCGCTTTCACGCCAAAATTGAAGGGCGGGAATTTACCCCCACAGAGCGGCGGATTATTCAGTTGCTGCTCAAAATTATTTTTGAAGATTACAAAGATGCTTGGGCACCGGTGATGGATACAGAATTTGAATATTTAGATTC
Organism: Shewanella sp. SNU WT4; assembly: GCF_006494715.1. NCBI lineage: Bacteria > Pseudomonadati > Pseudomonadota > Gammaproteobacteria > Alteromonadales > Shewanellaceae > Shewanella > Shewanella sp. SNU WT4. The sequence continues at coordinate 3,170,361 of NZ_CP041151.1, read as the reverse complement.
TGAAGTGAACCCTGCCATGGCCAACATAGTGAGCCCCACCGAAGTGGTGGTGATCAGTTCATTTCATATTGAACTTGATGGTGGCGGCGGTGATTTTCACATCACTATGCCGTACTCCATGATAGAACCGATTCGCGAGATGCTTGACGCCGGCGTGCAGAGTGACAAGCAAGATACGGATATTCGCTGGTCGCAGGCGCTGCGGGATGAAATTATGGATGTGGATGTTGCCATTGAATCCACAGTAGTGAAAAAGGTCGTCACCCTTAAAGATGTGATGGAGATGAAAGCGGGCGATATTATCCCAGTGGATTTACCTGAATACATGGTGATGGAAGTGGAGAAATTGCCAAGTTTTCGCTGCAAGCTTGGGCAAGCAGGCGACAATTTGGCCCTGAAAATCTATGAAAAAATTCCGCGGCCAGCGCCTATGAAGAGTCAATTACAACTGATTACCAGAAAAGGCAAAGCGAAAGAACTACAAGGTGATACTCATGAGTAATGATATGGATGATTGGGCCGCCGCTATGGCGGAGCAAGCGGATGAAGAAGCGAGTGCTGTGGTGCTTGATCAGTTTAAAGATGAGTCAGCGCCAATTTCAGCAGAAGAGAAAGCCAAGCTTGATAGCATCATGGATATTCCTGTAACTATCGCCATGGAAGTTGGTCGCAGTTTTATTTCCATTAGAAATTTACTGCAGCTAAATCAAGGCTCAGTGGTGGAGCTTGATAGGGTGGCGGGCGAGCCATTGGATGTCATGGTCAACGGCACCTTGATTGCCCATGGGGAAGTAGTGGTCGTTAACGATAAATTCGGTATTCGTCTTACCGATGTGATTAGCCAAACCGAACGGATTAAAAAACTCAAATAAGGACAATCATGTCAGGACTTATAGCGCTGGCGAGCAATGCTTCTGATACCGCAACTAAGGTTGCTGGCGATGGGGCAAGTAATGTTGCAAGCAATGTGGCGAATAATGTGACGAGCAGCGCCGCCACTGGCATAAGCCAAGCAGGTGTTGCCAGTGCTGACCCCACATCGATAGCGACCATGGCCAGCATGGCAGGCGGTTTAGTGGTGGTGTTAGTGGTGATTTTTGTCCTGGCTTGGTTAGTGAGGCGCTTAAATTTAGTGCCTGGCCAGCATGGGTTAATCAAAACCATAGCAGTCACGCCCTTAGGCCAAAAGGAAAAATTAGTGCTGATGGAGCTTGATGGTCAGCAATATTTATTAGGGGTTACAGCGCACAACATTAGTTTGCTCGATAAGTTGGCAGAACCTATTAATCACACCCCTATTAACTTTGCTGAAAGGCTCAAACAAGTAAAGCAAGCTAAGCAAGGCGCAGGTTCTGTGCATGTACGGCGCGAGGATCCTGCGCTATGAAACTGGCAGCCATTACTAGGCTCAGCCTATGGTTGCTGCCTCTGCTGTTGTTAAGTCCAGCCTTATGGGCGAGTGACGGCATTTTACCTGCGGTTACTGTCACTCAAGGGCCCGATGGCTCGAGTCAATATTCAGTCACTATGCAAATTTTATTGCTAATGACAGCCATGAGCTTTATTCCGGCCATGGTGATTATGTTGACCTCATTTACTCGCATCATAGTGGTGCTGTCTATTTTGCGCCAAGCCATAGGGCTGCAACAAACGCCTTCAAACCAAGTGTTGATTGGTCTTAGCTTATTCATGACGTTTTTTATTATGACGCCGGTGTTTGATGAGATTTATGCTAAAGCTGTGACCCCTTATATGGATGGCACGCTGAATATTGAGCAGGCTTATCAGCAAGGAAAAGATCCACTCAAAGCCTTTATGCTGGCACAAACTCGTGATACCGATTTAAAAACCTTCATAGATATCGCAGGTTACGACAATATCCCATCGCCCGAAGCTACCCCAATGCAAGTGATAGTGCCGGCCTTCATTACCAGTGAATTAAAGACGGCGTTTCAAATTGGTTTCATGCTGTTTATTCCGTTTCTGGTGTTGGATTTAGTCGTCGCCAGTATCTTGATGGCCATGGGCATGATGATGCTGTCGCCCATGATAGTGTCTTTACCCTTTAAGATTATGCTGTTTGTGCTGGTGGATGGTTGGAGCTTAGTCATGGGGTCGCTCGCTACCAGTTTTGGCTTAGGTAACTGATAGTGGCGGCGTTATTGCTTAAGGAGAAATTATGTCACCTGAGATGATGGTGGATATTTTCCGTGAGGCCTTAGGCGCCATAGTGATTATGGTTTCTGTGATCGTTGTGCCAGGGCTAATTGTCGGCTTAGTGGTGGCCGTGTTTCAAGCGGCGACCTCAATCAACGAACAGACCTTAAGTTTTTTACCTCGTTTATTAGCCACCTTGTTCGCACTGATGTTTTTAGGCCATTGGCTAATACAAACCATGATGGATTTCTTTATTGAAATGGTGCGGCGCATTCCTATGATCATAGGCTAACTCAAGGGTAAAGGCTGAATGTGGATATTTTATTTAGCAGTATTAATGCGACCTTAGCTGCCTATGTCTGGCCGCTGTTTCGCATTTCTAGCATGTTGATGGTGATGGTGGTGTTTGGCGCCACCACAACCCCAAGACGAGTGCGATTATTACTCGCTATGGCCATTACCGTTGCAGTCGCGCCTATGCTGCCCCCTATGCCAGATATTCAGTTATTTTCATTTCCCGCTATTTTTGTGAGTGCTCAGCAAATTTTGATTGGGGTCGCGACCGGACTGATATCGATATTAATGGTGCAAATCTTTGTGTTGGCAGGGCAAATTATCGGTATGCAAACATCCTTAGGTTTTGCTTCCATGGTGGACCCAGGTTCAGGCCAGCAAACCCCAGTGGTGAGCAACTTTTTCCTATTATTAAGCACCTTAATATTTTTAGCTGTTGATGGACATCTGTTGATGATCCGCATGCTTATTGCGAGCTTTGAGACGATTCCAGTGTCGACTAGTGGCATTAATATTGAGCGTTATCAAGACTTAGCCCTATGGGGCAGTTATATGTTTGGCGCAGCGCTCACTATGTCCATTTCTGCCATAGTCGCCTTACTCCTGATTAACATTGCTTTTGGCGTGATGACGCGGGCATCGCCGCAACTCAACATTTTCGCCATTGGTTTTCCTATCACCATGATAAGTGGTCTAGTGATTATTTGGTTAACTCTTGAGCCCATCATGGCGCATTTTCATGAAATCTGGGCGGCAGCTCAAGTGCTTATGTGTGATTTATTGGCGCTGCAATGCCAAGTTAAACCCTAAAACGCCTTAAGTCTTGGCGGTGAAATAGTCAGTGGAGCAGGGATAATGTCTGAAGACAGCGGTCAAGAAAAAACCGAACAACCCACATCGAGGCGCCTAGAGCAGGCGCGCGAAAAAGGGCAAATTGCCCGCTCTAAAGAATTAGGTACTGCGGCGGTATTATTGGCCTCGGCCATAGGGCTTATCGTGACTGGGCCTGCCATTGCCCAAGGGCTTGCCAATGTTATGGCGGCCACCTTTGGTCGCACCCGCGCCCAAATATTTGATGCTAATGCCATGTTTAATATTTGGAAAGTGGTGGTATCAGAACTCGCTTGGCCAGTGGCAAGTTTTATTTTGATGCTGACTGTGGTTGCCATCATTGGCAATATTTTACTTGGCGGCTTTAATTTCTCGACCCAAGCCATGATGCCTAAGGCCAGTAAGATGAGCCCTATGGCTGGCTTTAAGCGAATGTTTGGAGTGCAAGCTTTAGTTGAACTGGGTAAGGGATTAGCTAAATTCGCTGTGGTGGTCGCCATGGTGTATTTGCTATTAAAATTTTACTACGGCGATATTTTACAGCTGTCACGGGGTCATTTACCCAGCAATATGCGTGATGCCATGGATTTACTGGCGTGGATGTTTTTACTACTGTGTAGCTCATTGATCCTTATCGCCGCCATCGATGTCCCCTTTCAGATGTGGCACCATAACAAGCAGCTTAAAATGACGCTGCAAGAGATTAAAGATGAATACAAGGACACTGAAGGTAAGCCAGAAGTAAAAGGCAAAATTCGGCAAATGCAGCGCGAGATTTCCCAGCGCCGTATGATGGCAAAAATCCCTGAGGCGGATGTGATTATGGTGAACCCAGAGCACTACGCTGTGGCGCTTAAATACGATGTCAAACAGGCGGCCGTGCCTTTTGTGGTGGCCAAAGGCAGTGATGAGATTGCCTTTAAAATTCGAGAAATTGCTAGGGCTTACAATATTCCTATCGTGTCAGCGCCGCCGCTCACTCGCGCTATTTATTACAGCACTAAGCTTGATCAACAAATCCCCGATGGCTTGTTTACCGCCGTGGCGCAGGTGCTCGCCTATATTTATCAGTTAAAGCAATTCCAGCAAGGTAAAGGTCGCAAACCCACGCCCATTCCCGCCAATCAACCTATCCCTGATGAGCTTAAGCATTAAGCAGTCAATAGCCCGTTTAAGCTTGTAAACGGGCTATTGGCGACTCCAACAAATGACTAAACACACTTGGCGTAATCCTTGCTGAGTGAGATGACTCTCGCTCGCAGCGTCAAAGTTCAGGCAGCTTGTTATGGATATGAAAGCCACGTTTGGTCAAATAAAGCAAATTAAGCCAGCCCATATGCGCGGCATTGGCACGCCGGCGCTGGTGTTAGCCGCGCTGGCGATGATAGTGCTACCCATGCCGCCGCTGCTATTAGATATCTTGTTTTCCTTTAATATTTCGCTCGCATTAGTCGTGCTACTGGTGGCGATTTACACCAATCGGCCGTTAGATTTTGCCGCTTTCCCAACGGTATTGTTAGTTGCCACCTTATTAAGACTGGCGCTTAACGTAGCATCCACCCGTGTGGTGTTACTTGAAGGCCATAATGGCCCTGCAGCTGCCGGTAAAGTGATTGAGGCCTTTGGTACTGTGGTCATAGGCGGTAATTATGCCGTGGGCTTAGTGGTGTTTTTAATCTTAATCATAATCAACTTCTCGGTCGTAACCAAAGGTGCGGGCCGCATCTCAGAAGTAAGTGCTCGCTTCACCTTGGACGCTATGCCTGGCAAGCAAATGGCCATTGATGCAGATTTAAATGCGGGCTTAATTACTCAAGAGCAAGCCCGGACTAGGCGTCAAGAAGTGACTCGTGAAGCCGACTTTTACGGCGCTATGGACGGCGCGTCAAAATTCACCAAAGGAGATGCCATTGCCGGCATTATTATTTTGTTTATCAACATAATAGGCGGCTTTATTATCGGCATGATGCAGCACGGCTTAAGTTTTGGTGAAGCGGCTGAAATCTACACTTTACTAACCATAGGTGATGGCTTAGTCGCGCAAATTCCCGGGTTATTATTATCCATTGCTGCCGCCTTAATGGTGACTCGCCAAAATGAAGCGGGTGACATGGGGCAGATGATGATTGGCCAAATGTTTGACAACCCAAAGGCGCTCGCCATTGCCTCGGCTGTGATGTTTATCATGGGCATAGTGCCTGGTATGCCGCATTTAGCGTTCATCAGTTTTGCAGGGTTAACCGGTGGTATAGCTTGGCTGCTTTATCGTAAGCAGGCGCGAGCTAAAGCGTTAGCGGCAGAAGCGGCGCTGACTGGCCCAGTTGAGAGCGAAAATAAAGGGCCTAAAGAGCTGAGTTGGGATGATGTGCATCATGTTGACACTATTGGGCTTGAGGTTGGCTATCGACTCATCCCATTAGTGGATAAAGGCCAAGGCGGCGAATTGCTTGGGCGCATTAAAGGCGTGCGTAAAAAACTGTCACAAGAATTGGGTTTCTTAATTCCTGCGGTGCATATTCGCGATAATCTTGATTTATCACCCAATTCTTACCGTATTGCCTTAATGGGCGTCACTGTGGGTGAGGCGGAGATTCGCCATGATTGCGAGCTTGCCATCAATCCTGGCCAAGTGTATGGCAAGTTAGATGGCACGCCGACTCGCGATCCCGCCTTTGGATTAGAAGCGGTATGGATTAACCCCTCACAGCGCGAGCAAGCCCAAACCTTAGGTTACACAGTCGTAGATGCTGCCACGGTAGTGGCCACTCACTTAAGTCAGTTATTGCATAATAACTCGTTTAAATTATTGGGTTACGAGGAAGTGCAGCAACTGCTGGATATGCTGGCCAAGCTGTCACCTAAGCTGGTGGATGGCTTAGTGCCAGATGTCATGTCTTTAGGCTCAGTAGTTAAAGTGATGCAGAATTTACTGAATGATGGCGTCTCTATTCGCGACTTAAAGACCATAGTGCAAACCTTACTTGAGTATGGCACTAAGAGTAATGATACCGAGGTACTGACAGCTGCTGTGCGTATCGCCTTGAAACGCATGATAGTTCAGGAAATCTCCGGCCCAGAATTAGAAATTCCCGTCATAACCTTGGCGCCAGAGTTGGAACAGATGTTGCATCAGTCAATGCAAGCGTCTGGCGGTGAAGGTCCTAACATTGAGCCTGGACTGGCAGAACGGATGCAGCAGTCATTGGCCGATGCGGCGCAACGACAAGAGATGGTAGGGCAACCTGCAGTGTTATTAACCTCGGGCATGCTTAGGTCGACCTTATCTAGGTTTACTAAGTACACAATTCCTAATTTGCGGGTGATTTCGTATCAAGAAGTCCCCGATGAGAAACAAATTAGGATAGTCGCCGCTGTCGGTCACTAGAGGACATTTAATTGAAAATTAAACGATTTTTTGCAAAAGATATGCGCAGTGCCCTAGCTCAAGTGAAAGATACTTTAGGCTCAGATGCTGTGATCATGTCTAACAAGAAAGTCCCTGGCGGCATAGAGATAGTGGCAGCTGTGGATTACGACGAACCTAAAGCGAATATCGCAAGCTCGGCGCCGCAGTCATTGGCTAAGACCTTGTTTGCCAATGCGAATACTGTTGCAAATGCGCAGGCTCCAGCGCGCGCACTTAGCGATGATACTGTATCTCTTGGCACGCAAGCTAATGCACAAAGCGCCCAAGCAAGCATACGCGCCAGAAATCAGTCAGCCACAGTGGCAGCGCCAAAACCTCTGCTGCGTCAACCGTTAGCGCCTGAGCAGCAAGCGCAAGTGAGTGATGGCGATAGCCTGCAGGCATTACTGGCAAAGCAGCATGCAAAATTGCAGCAAGTTAATCAAGAAGCGGCGCCTGAGTTACCCGCGTGGGCGCGCGGATTAGAGCAAGCGGCAAAATCTAATGTCGCCGCTAGTTTAAGCGCGCATTCAAATACAGCATCAAACTCACGCACTAAACGCAGAGCCGATAATCATGAGGCCACCGACATAGTGGCCATGCGTGAAGAATTAAGCTCATTGCGACATTTATTGACGCATCAGTTGTCATCGTTACTGACGGATAAAAAACAGCGTCAAGATCCCGTGGGCGCCATGCTTGAGCAAAATTTGTTAGAAGCGGAATTTTCGCCCGTCCTTGCTGCTAAATTAGCCAGTTTAACTCAGCATTATTCTCCAGCTGAGCTTGTGCATGCATTGCCACAAAGTTTAGCCAATATGTTAAATAATCAGGGTGATGATATAGTTCATCGCGGCGGTATAGTGGCTTTTGTGGGGCCAACTGGGGTTGGTAAAACCACCACCTTAGCCAAATTGGCCGCGCGTTTTGCTGCCAAGCATGGCAGTGATAGCGTGGGCTTAATTACTATGGATCATTATCGCATTGGCGCCTTTGAACAATTAGCCACCTATGGCAAGATTATGGGGTGCCCTGTGAAGCAAGCTCATGATATTAATGAGTTAGAGCAAATACTATATCAATTTAAAAATCGAAAATTAGTGTTAATTGATACGGCGGGTATGGGGCAAAGGGACATGCGACTCTATCAACAATTGGATACGTTAGCCGCCAATAATCGCCTCCCAATCCGCAGTTATTTAGTGTTATCAGCCACTTCTCAGCGTAAAGTAATGGAAGAAGCCGTACGTCATTTTCAGCGCATTCCATTGGCTGGCGCTGTGTTAACTAAAATGGATGAATCTGTTTCCATCGCAGCAGCATTGTGCACCTTAATTGCCAATAGCTTACCATTAAGTTATGTCACTGACGGTCAAAGAGTACCCGAAGATATGCAGGTAGCCGACACCTATGCCCTCGCTAAGCAGGCCTTAGTTGGACTCAATGTGTCAGCACAAGAATTACAAGAAACCTGGTCAGATTCTATGGCCTATGCATTTGAGTAAAGTTATGACTCCTGATCAAGCAAGCGGTTTACGCAAAATGAATCAACCTATGAATGAGAAAGTTAAAGTTATTGCGGTCACAGGCGGTAAAGGCGGTGTGGGTAAAACCAGTGTCTCAATCAATACTGCGGTGGCTATGGCTGAAAAAGGCAAGCGGGTGCTGGTGCTTGATGCCGACTTAGGATTAGCTAACGTCGACGTTATGCTCGGTATTCGCGCTGAACGTAATTTATCCCATGTGTTATCCGGTGAAGCCGAGCTTGACGATATTATTGTTCGCGGTCCTAAAGGCATAGGCATAGTGCCGGCAACCTCTGGCACTCAAGGCATGGTGGAGCTCACTCCTGCCCAGCACGCCGGGCTAATTCGCGCCTTTAGTGAAATGCGCACTCAGTTTGATGTGCTAGTGGTTGATACTGCCGCCGGTATTTCTGACATGGTGTTAAGTTTTTCCCGCGCTGCACAAGATGTCGTCGTGGTAGTGTGTGATGAACCCACGTCAATCACGGATGCTTATGCTTTAATTAAAATTTTAAGCCGTGAGCACGGAGTGTTCCACTTTAAAATTGTGGCCAATATGGTCAGAACTTTACGTGAAGGAATGGAGTTGTTTGCTAAGCTTAGTCGTGTCACGGATAGATTTTTGGATGTCGCCTTGGAGTTAGTCGCGACCATACCTTTCGATGAAAATCTACGTAAGTCCGTCCGCAAACAGAAATTGGTTGTGGAAGCTTATCCTAAATCTCCTGCGGCAATTGCGTATCAAGGCTTGGCAAACAAGGTCATCAGTTGGCCGGTGCCGACTCAGCCTGGTGGGCATCTTGAGTTTTTTGTTGAACGATTAGTGCAGCGACCAAATTATCAAGAGGATAGGGCGAGTGAATAAAGCAGCCGCATATTCCGGCAACCATGATAAGACCAGCATAGTTGAACAATATGCGCCGTTAGTGAAACGCATCGCCCACCATTTGTTGGCGCGTTTACCTCCATCTGTTCAATTAGATGATTTATTACAAGCCGGAATGATGGGGTTGCTGGAAGCATCGTCAAATTTTGATAGTAGCAAGGGCGCGAAATTTGAAACCTTTGCCGGCATCCGCATTCGCGGTGCCATGTTGGATGAAATTCGCCGTGGCGACTGGGTTCCACGCTCAGTGCATCGCAATAATCGTCTAGTTGCCCAAGCCATTGAAACACTAGAACAAGCCTTAGGTCGAGATCCTTCTGATATAGAAATTGCCGATAAACTTGCTATGCCGCTAGATGAGTACCATCATATTCTTAACGATGTTTCTACAGGAAAAATCATAGGGATAGAAGATCTAGGCGGAACGACTGATTTTTTCGCTCCGGATGCTAGTGTCGATGACGGTACGTTTGAGTCTTTAGCGCAATCACAATTTCAAAGCGCTCTAGTTCATGCCATTACGTTGTTACCCGAAAAAGATGCTTTAGTTTTATCGCTTTATTACGATGAAGAACTGAATTTAAAAGAAATAGGAGCCATACTTGAGGTGAGTGAGTCACGAGTTAGCCAGATCCACAGTCAGGCAATGCTTAGGTTAAAAGCCAAACTCAAACAATGGACACAATTATAAATACTGACGGAGCAGTAGCTCACCGGAGGAAGCCTTGGACAAGAACATGAAAATTCTTATCGTGGATGACTTTTCGACCATGAGACGGATCATTAAAAACTTGTTGCGTGATCTAGGATTTAATAACACACAGGAAGCCGATGACGGTTCAACCGCGCTGCCTATGTTGCAAAAAGGGGACTTTGACTTTGTGGTCACAGATTGGAACATGCCGGGAATGCAAGGTATTGATTTATTAAAGGCGATGCGTGCTGATGATAAATTAAAAACCATTCCGGTATTAATGGTGACCGCAGAAGCTAAGCGAGAACAGATTATTGCAGCGGCGCAAGCCGGGGTAAATGGCTATGTGGTTAAGCCTTTTACCGCCGCTACCCTCAAAGAAAAACTGGATAAAATCTTCGAACGTCTCGGTTAAGCAAAGGATATGCTATGCAGGATGCAACCACCGGGCTAATCAACCTTGAGCAGGCCCACCAACTTGTGGCAATGCTTAGTGATGGTCAACAACAATTGGCTGATGATTTTATTCGGGAACTAGCTCAACCTCTGCAAAAAGAATTATTTGATGAAGTGGGGAAGCTCACCCGTCAGTTGCACAATTCTCTAGCCGATTTTCAACTCGACAGTCGTTTAACTGCTTTGGCACATACAGATATTCCCGATGCCAAAGAGCGCTTAAATTATGTCATTCAAATGACAGAACAAGCAGCTAACAAGACTATGGATGCCGTTGAAATAGCCTTACCAGTTGCCGACACACTATTGACGAGTCTTGCGAGCGTTAAGCCTGCTTGGGAAAGGCTGATGCGCCGAGATATTGATTTGGCCGAATTTAAAAGTTTGTGTCATGACGTTCAACATTTTATGCAGCACACGGAAGAAAATACTTTACGCTTAAAAGAGTTATTGAATCAGGTATTGATGGCTCAGGATTTCCAAGACTTAACTGGGCAAATGATCCGCCGAGTCATAGATCTCGTTCGTGAAGTAGAAAACAACTTAGTTTCGATGTTAACCGTGTTTGGTGACCTACCAGAAACAAGGGATAAATCATCGCAACTATCAGGGATTGAAGCCGAAGGCCCAATAATGAATGCAGATGTTCGTCAAGACGCGGTTGCAGGTCAAGACGAAGTGGATGATTTGCTTTCAAGTTTAGGTTTTTGATAAGGAGTTAAGTCAATGTCTTTTGATGTGGATGAAGAGATCCTTCAGGATTTTCTAATTGAAGCGGGCGAGATTCTAGAGCTACTGCAAGAACAGCTAGTAGAACTTGAAAATAACCCTGACGACACGGATTTGTTGAATGCTATTTTTCGCGGATTCCACACGGTAAAAGGTGGCGCTGGCTTTTTAAGTTTAAATCCCATGGTGCAAGTTTGTCACCAAGCCGAAAATACCTTTGACTTATTGCGTAATGGCAAACGTAAAGTGACGTCAGAATTAATGGATATCATTTTGCAATCCGTTGATAGCATTAATCATATGTTCTCTCAAACTCAAGCAGGCCAAGAACAAGAGTCAGCTTCAGCTGAATTACTTGGCGCGTTAACCCGTCTTGCTAATGGTGAAGTCTTAGCGGGCGAAGAGGGGAGTCCAAGCCACAGCGCTAGCCATGCTACCGTAGAGGTTATTGACGAACCTGCTCCGCCAGAAGCGGCACCAACGTCGATTCGCGGTGATGGCACCATTGATGATATCAATGATGGTGAATTTGAAAGCATGTTAAATGCGCTGCATGGCGGTGAGGCTAACGTCAATACCAATGAGGTCAATACGCCAAGCGCTGCGCCTATTTTCGACGGTTTTGGTTTTGATGATGAACCAAGTACTAGTAGCAATGATGACATCACAGATGATGAGTTTGAAGCATTGCTTGATAAGCTGCATAGCAACGAAAAACCGGCCGAAGTTAAGGCTATGGTTGAAACCGATGAAATTACTGATAGTGAATTCGAGCGTTTACTGGATGAATTGCACGGTAGTCATGGCGCGCCGAAAGCGATTGAACCTGCGCCAACTGCCGCTAAAGCGGTTGCTGCAACGCCAGCTCCAGCAAAAGCGACTTCATCTCCAACACCAACATCTTCTATAGTACCTCCTGCGGCTAAAGCGCCTGCAGTCGTCCCTAAGGAAGCGCCAGCCACTGCCGCAAAATCTGCGCCACAAGCTGATACTACCCTAAGGGTCGATACCGCCAGACTCGATGAAATTATGAATATGGTCGGCGAGTTAGTGCTAGTGCGCAATCGCTTGGTAAGCCTTGGCGTGACCCGTGAAGATGAGGAAATGTCAAAGGCCTTAGCCAATCTTGATTTAGTCACTGGAGATTTGCAGGGCGCGGTTATGAAAACCCGCATGCAGCCGATTAAAAAGGTGTTTGGACGTTTCCCGCGGGTTGTACGCGATTTAGCGCGCACTTTAAATAAAGAAATCGATTTAGTCATGGTGGGGGAAGAAACTGACTTAGATAAAAACTTGGTTGAAGCGCTAGCAGACCCGTTAGTGCACTTAGTCAGAAACTCAGTGGATCACGGCATTGAGATGCCAGATGTACGGGTTGCCAATGGCAAACCTAAAACCGGCACAATTACGCTGTCAGCGAGCCAAGAAGGCGATCATATTCTACTTAAAATTGAAGATGATGGCGGCGGTATGGATCCCGCTAAGCTTAAAGAGATAGCCATTAAGCGCGGCGTTCTTGATGAAGACATGGCTGAACGCATGTCAGATAGAGAAGCTTACAATCTGATTTTTGCGCCAGGGTTCTCAACCAAAACCGAAATCTCTGACATTTCTGGCCGTGGTGTGGGTATGGACGTGGTTAAGACCCGTATTACCCAACTTAACGGTACAGTGAATGTGGATTCGACTAAGGGTGTTGGCACAGTTCTTGAGATTAAAGTTCCGTTAACCTTAGCTATCATGCCGACCTTAATGGTGGAAGTCGCGACGCAAGTGTTTGCTTTGCCACTGTCGAGCGTGAACGAAATTTTCCATCTCGATTTAACTAAGACTAATGTGGTCGATGGTCAAATTACTGTGGTAGTGCGTAATCAAGCTATCCCGTTATTTTATCTCGAAAGCTGGTTGAAACCGCGCACTAATTTTAAACATGGTGATAAGAAACATGGGCATGCCGTAATAGTGCAATTAGGAAATCGCTTAATTGGATTTGTGGTCGATGCTTTAATTGGCCAAGAAGAAGTGGTGATTAAACCTTTGGGTAAATTATTACAAGGAACCCCTGGTATGTCAGGGGCAACTATTACCTCAGATGGCGGCATTGCACTCATTCTTGATGTGCCAGGAATGTTGAAATATTACGCTAAGAAACAATAACTAAACGCCAAATAAGGATTTTAATGGCTATTAAAGTATTAGTTGTCGATGACTCTAGCTTCTTTCGTCGTCGGGTAAGCGAGATTGTCAATCAAGATCCTGATTTGGAAGTCATTGGTACTGCCAATAATGGCATGGAAGCCGTTAAATTGGCAAAAGAGTTAAAGCCTGATGTCATCACTATGGATGTGGAAATGCCGGTAATGAATGGCATTATGGCGGTGCGGGAAATTATGAGCTGTCAGCCTGTGCCCATTTTAATGTTCTCATCCCTAACTCATGATGGCGCAAAAGCAACCTTAGAGGCTTTAGATGCTGGGGCGCTTGATTTTTTACCCAAGTGTTTTGAAGATATTGCCACCAATAAAGATGAGGCAGTGCTGTTATTGCAGCAACGCATCAAGGCTATTAGCCGTCGCCGAGTGACGCGGGTAATATCCAGCAATCGTAGCGATAGTCCGGTAAAAACTGAGCCTTTAGGTGCTTTTCAGCAAGCAAAATCCAGTTATGAAGCAAGATCTAATAATGACGTCAGCGTTGGCAATGACAACAAGGCCAAACAGGGTGTCAAAGCGTGGGGAGTTAGTAGCGCAACTCATGCCAGTTTGGCTAAAGATACGCCGCCGCGGACCACCAAAATTAGAGGCTCAGGCAAGCAATATCGATTAGTGGCAATAGGGACGTCGACCGGAGGTCCAGTAGCGCTGCAAGAGGTATTAACCTCTTTACCTGCCAATTTTCCGCATCCGATTTTGTTAGTTCAACATATGCCAGCGGCCTTTACGCCAGCATTTGCAAGTCGTTTAAATAGCTTATGTAAGATTGAAGTCAAAGAAGCTGAAAATGGTGATGTGTTACGCGCGGGCTGCGCTTATTTGGCCCCTGGCGGCATGCAGATGTTACTTGAAAAAGACGGTAATCTTGGCCGCCTTAAAGTGTTACCCGGTCCCAGTGAATTGAATTATAAACCGAGTGTCGATATTACCTTTGCCTCGGTGGCAAAAATTATCGGCAGAGACACATTAGCGCTGATTTTAACCGGCATGGGTTCAGATGGCCGCGATGGTTCAAGGCTGATAAAAGAAGCCGGCGGCGAAATATGGGCGCAAGATGAGGCCAGTTGCGTGGTGTATGGCATGCCGCAAGCTGTTACTAACGCTGGATTAAGCAGTTATTCATTGCCGCTTGCTGATATCGGCGAGGCCATAATAAAAGAGACGGGTCGTGGCTAGCTCAAATACCAAGAGTTCAGATAAAAGCTTAACAATGTGGTCAGTAATATTAATTGAACTGGCCATAGTCCTGTTATTGCTGCTATTTAGTTGGCAGCAAAGGCAAATTCGGCAGCAATTAACCCAAGATGTACAGCGTTTGCAAGCAACGCAAACCTTAATCGTGGTAGGTAATGAGCAAGCGCAAGATTTTGCGACTTGGTTAAACAACAATCCAGAGCAAATTCAAACCTTATTGGCGGCCCAGGATGTTGACTCTGCAAGTGCTGAGCCCACGTTGGCCAAAAAGCCTGAAACAAAGTCTGAAGCCAATGTCGCCGTTAATTTAGTCGCTAGCCTAGATGCAAACTCAACAACTAACCATAGTGATGAGCAAACGTCAGCATCAAGTAAGCAAGCACTAACTATGCCTAAAGCGCCATTAAGGCAGACGATATTGGCGACTCCAGCAGCTCATTCGGTTGAATTGTCAGAAGATGAACATGGGGTTAAAGTGCTGTTGTTGCCTCATGGTGGCATTCGCGTTACCACACGACAAGATAATCAATAATAAAAAATTGTTGGGAGAAAATGTGAAAGTTTGGACCATAGCCAACCAAAAGGGCGGGGTGGGGAAAACCACGACTGTGGTAACTCTAGCGGGCTTGCTAAATCAGCGCCGACAAAAGGTGTTATTAATAGATACCGATCCGCATGCTTCACTGGGCTATTACCTCGGGATTGATTCTGAAGAGGTGCCAGGCTCCTTGTATGATCTTTTTATGGCCAATAAACCATTGACTCGTGAGCTTATTTGCCAGCAAATCGTGCCAACATTAATTAGTGGTATCGATTTATTACCTGCCACTATGGCCTTAGCGACACTTGATCGCGCACTTGGTCATCAAGAGGGTATGGGGTTAGTGTTAAGAGACCTTTGCCGTTTATGTCAGCATGATTATGACTATGTCTTGATTGATTGCTCGCCAGTGCTGGGTGTGCTGATGGTCAATGCATTAGCGGCTAGCGATCATATAATTATTCCAGTGCAAACCGAGTTTTTAGCCATCAAAGGACTTGAGCGGATGATTAAAACCATGAAAATCATGGGGCGCTCAAAATCCATCGACTATAGCTTTAGCATAGTGGCGACCATGTATGATAGACGCACTAAAGCAGCGCCTTTAGCACTGGAGACTTTAAGTCAGCATTATCATCAGCATCTGTGGTCAGATGTTATCCCTGTGGATACAAAATTTCGTGACGCAAGCTTAGCGCACTTACCAGCTTCTCATTACGCATCTACTTGCCGTGGGGTTGTAGCCTATGAGAGATTAGTTGAATACTTATTCGCTGGAAATTTACAACATGCCCAAGTCAGTTGATGAAACCGTCCTCGAGTATTTCAATGTATTGCTGGCGGAGCCCAAAGCGCCAAGCATAACCTCGGCTAAAGTGACTGAAATGCAAGGGTTAACGAATGTATCTGCCACTAAAGCGAGTGTGGGCAGTACTGCGCCAACTGCAAAAATTGATGATAGCTATGATGACTATGATGACTATGACGATTTTGATGATGTGGTCACTAAGCAGCTTACTAAAGCGCCTTACCAATGGATTAAATCGTCACTAGAAACTAAGTATCCCTTTGCACCTAAAAGCCGCGAGCAGATGTTAGATAAATCGGCACTGGAAAAGCTACTCGCGCCATTATTTCAGGCGAACACTATCGAGGCGGTCGCTCAATCCAGCCAAACCATTAATACTTTATTGGTAACAGATAAACAGGATATCGAACTTAATCCAATCAGCAGCGAGCCATTTGTTGAAACTCGATTAACTGAAAGCGCATTTATACAAACAGAATTAGCAACTCAAACTGGGATGTCGCCACCTAACAACATAAAAGATTTGGCAGAAGTACTCGAAAATGAATTTCAAGTACTATTCTTTAAAGTGGCTGGTCTGTTGTTAGCTGTGCCTTTAGTTAATTTAGGCGGTATAGTTAGATTAGAGCGAATGAATCATATTATTGGAAGGCCAAGTTGGTATTTAGGTGTGCAGCTTCATCGCAGTCGCCAAGTCAACGTAGTGAATACTTGCGCTTGGGTGATGCCAGAAAAATATGATAATAACTTAGCTCAAGGCATAAGGTATCAATATGTTGTATTATTAGAAAACAGTAACTGGGGAATAGCGTGCGAATCTTTAGTTAATGCAGTAAAAATTGATAAGTCACAAATTAATTGGCGCAATAAACCCGGCAAACGACCATGGTTAGCCGGTGTAATTAGGGAGCAAATGTGCGGCATTTTAAATGTGCCAGTATTAATACAAATGCTCGATGCCGGTTTAAGTTGTCAGGATCCGTTAGGCTGAGGTAATTATGTCAGAAACAAGTAGTGTAGCAGCCTTCGCTGCCAAGGATGATGCAGTTTTACAATGGGTTACATTTCATTTAGATAATGAGACCTATGGCATTAATGTTATGCAGGTTCAAGAGGTACTGCGTTACACAGATATAGCCCCTGTGCCCGGTGCTCCCCATTATGTACTTGGAATTATTAACCTGCGTGGCAATGTCGTGACTGTCATTGACACTCGTTCCCGTTTTGATTTACCTCCTTCAGCAGTTGATGACTCAACCCGCATTGTGATTATTGAGGCTGAAAAACAAGTGATAGGCATCTTGGTTGATAGTGTGGCTGAGGTTGTTTATTTACGCCGCAGTGAAATCGATAATGCCCCTAATGTAGGTACTGAGGAGAGTTCTAAATTTATTCAAGGTGTCAGTAATCGAGATAACGAATTATTGATTCTGGTAGATTTAGATAAGCTACTATCTGAAGATGAATGGAACGAAGTGCAAGAAATTTAATTCAGTGCTTACTCAGAGCGCCAACTAATGTGTGGCGCTTTTTATTTTTCTCCATTCTATTTTTATCAGTAATACCATTTGTTCATTACCTTAGCCTAACGCTTATTTCAATGATTAGCCATTAGCCATTAGCCATTAGCCATTAGCCATCCTAGTACTGGAAAAATCACTGTTTCAACAGTTGCAATCTTGGCGTACATTTTGCTGATTAGAAATAATCATTAAGTGTTGACGCCAAGCGCTTATTAAATTTTGTCTGAGCGAGTTATTGATAAGGGGTAATCATGGGGGAGTTACTGGTAATGGTAGCTGTAATGGCTAGTACTCTGGCATTTTTTTTCGTCATAGGGTTAGTTTGGTATGTCAAAAAACTCAGCCATAGAGTTGATGCGTTAGGCAAAATTATCAAGGCCAGCGACAAGCACAGGGAAGAGTTAAAGCGTGAGGTTATTGAATTGCGAAGTGGGACTATAGGCGTTGGCCGGCGGGTGATTGAGCTTGAAAATAATATTAGCCAGCAAGCCGCTAAACTAGAGGAAACCCAAGAGCATGATCCTAAAGCGCGCCTCTATTCTAGAGCCACTAAAATGGTGTCTTTAGGGGCGGATGTAAATGAGCTAATGATAGAGTGCGAGCTTCCCAGAGCCGAAGCTGAATTGTTATTAAGGCTACATAGACAAGATGTCTGATGATTTTGTCTAGTAAAATAATGATAAAAATAGTGTGGCTGCTGAAAATTAATCATTTAAAAATTCAAAGACATAAGTATGAAAGTTTGGTTATAAGGGGAATTTACATTTTATCTCTCTTTTGTGTTGCCAATGGCTAGCGTCTTGGTATCCTATCACGTCATAATTTTGGCACTGCTTAAACTAACTCGTAAAATTCACCTTATACTTAAGTTTAGCACTGCACTTTACGTCATTTTATTTATTCAGTATTGATGGTGAAACCGAAATGAAACGATTGACCTTAGGTTGGGTCTGGGTGTCGTTATCAACAAGCTTAAGTGTTGATGCTATTGCCAGTGAAACTCCAATCGTTGTGACTGAACCAGTTGCAACAGTAGTTTACAATGACCCAAGAGACCCATTTGAATCCTTCAACCGGGCGATGTGGCATTTTAACTATCAATATCTTGACTATTATTTGTATCGCCCGATTTCTCATGGCTATAAAGACTATGTGCCGTCACCGGTAAAAAGCGGTATCAATAATGTAGTTAATAATCTTGAAGAACCGGCGAGCTTAGTCAATAACACCCTCCAAGGTAAATTTGGCTGGGCTGCAAATGCCGGTGGCCGATTTGTGATTAACTCAACAATCGGTCTGCTGGGAATGGTGGATGTTGCTGGCATGATGGGAATGCCGCGTAAGCAGGATGATTTTAGTGAAGTGTTAGGTTTTTATGGCGTGCCTGATGGCCCCTATTTAATGGTGCCAGTGCTTGGCCCTTACACTACTCGGGAAATATCCTCTGATTGGGTGGATGATCTCTATTTTCCACTATCAGAACTGACATTTTTACAGTCAGCGCTTAAGTGGGGCTTTAAAAATCTTGATGCTCGAGCTCAAGCGATTGATCAAGAAAGATTAGTGGATAATGCGCTCGATCCCTATACCTTTGTAAAAGATGCCTTCTTCCAACATACTAACTATAAGGTGTATGATGGAAATGTTCCAAAAAATCAGGATGATGACAAACTTCTTGAAGAGTATTTGCAGGAGCTTGATTAATCAAGATCAGGCTTTTCACTTTATGTTTTAGTGGAAAGCATGATTGTGTTTTCTTTCACTTGGTCGCGCTCAATTTGTCATGAAGTTGATAATCCCAGTAAAGGAAATTTTGCAATATCTTGCTTGTCGCAACAAGAGCTAAGACGTCTAGATGTTAGTTTTAGTGTTGGCTCTTGTATATGCAAATGACGGCTTAGTCGATGAGCTGCTACTCTTAAGAAGCGATGAACTTAAGGGCTATGATATGTCGTTAAAAGATGTGACCGTGTTGCTTGTAGAAGACGATCCAGTATTTCGAAAACTGGTCTCGGGCTTTCTTAGCAATCGTGGAGCCGAGATTATTGAAGCTGAGGATGGCGCTTTAGGCTTACAAGCATTTGAACATCATAATGTTGATGTTGTGCTTGCCGATCTCAGCATGCCCAATATGGGAGGCCTTGAGATGCTCAAGGCTATACATAAAATTGATCCTGCAGTGTGTTCCATTGTTATTTCTGGTAATAATGTAATGGCCGATGTCATTGATGCGCTTCGAATAGGTGCTAATGATTATTTAGTTAAGCCTGTAGTTGATCTATTTATGATTGAAGCGGTTATTAAACAGTACTTACAGCCGTTTCATGGTACGAATGACATTGCTGAACTTAATCAGCTATCAATGTTGGAATTGTCAGAAAATCTCGCCTTATTAAAAAAAAACACCGCCGCTGCAATGCATGTACAACAACAACTATTTCCCGCCAGTGTCATTGAATATCCTAATGCTAGAGTGCAGTACAGCTTATTTAATGCCAGTGAGATTAGCTCGTATTTTATTGACTCAGCTATGGTCGATAATCGCTACGTGGTTATGTATATGGCGCATTTTTATCCTGAAGATAATCCCGCGGCATTTGCGAGTGTGTTGTTACGAAGTTTTATTAATTTCAAGTTGAAAGAATATCGCAATAACCTTAGCAAAATGGTCATCGAACCTGGTCAAATGTTGAAGTATTTAAATGAACGGCTATTAAAGTCGGGATTAGATATAGTGACGGATATGATTTATATCAGCTTAGATGTCGAAAGCTTTAGAGCGCAAATTTGCCAAGCTGGCTCTGGTTTACGTTGTTATTTAAGAAATCAAGATGGCTTGACTCCATTAGCACTAGCTGATTCCATGTCATTAGGCTTACTTGATTGGAGTAAGCCTAGTTCACAATTTCGCACCTTATTACCTCACGAAAAACTTTGCATTAGTAGTCTTTATCCCATACATCAACGTTTATTATTGGATGATGATTTTACTGGTTTACAAAGTAATGCCGATATTCCGGCTGGTGGTTTTATTCAAATTAGTTGTTAGATTTGGACCTGTCTCTTCTACACAAATTATTAGCAAAAAATGGAACTTTCTTGACTGGCGATGATCAGATCATGCAAATTCACTCACTTCATCATTTTTAATGTCAATTTTTAACCCGAACAAATGGGCATATGATCACTTTCATCATGCTGAGCTAGGTGATAAACGACGAGCGGCAAGGTTAACCGTCGTCGCTGAATACATGGCGGTTGGCAGCGGTAAATCGGTTGCCAGATCTTGTAATGGTGAAGATGCCAAACTCGAAGGAGCCTATCGATTGATCCGCAATGATAATGTTAGCCCATCTATGATCAGAGCCGCCGGTTTTGCTCGCACCGCCCAAGCGATTGAAAATATAAATGAAATACTTGCTCTCGAAGACACGACAGCCCTGAGTTACCCCCTGTGTCAGGATTGTTGTCACCCTTAAATAATCATTATTTTTAAAGACAGGGTGCGGCAAAAGAGAACGATATGGCTCGGTATTCACCAGAACGTAAAGAGGCGATCCTTAAAAAATTATTACCGCCTCACAATTTAACGGTCGCAGAGGTTGCTCGGGAAGAAGGCATTGCGGTGCAAACCTTGTATCATTGGCGAGATATTGTCAGAAAAGAAGGTCGCCCCGTGCCAGGTAAAACATTAACAACTGATGACTGGTCAGCTGAAGCTAAGTTTGCGGTACTCATTGAAACAGCCCCGCTATCGGAAGCCGAGTTAAGTCAGTATTGCCGTGAAAAAGGCTTGTTTCGCGAACAAGTACAGCAGTGGAAACAGGATTGTTTAGCTGGTTTTCAAACCTCAGAAGTACAAACCAAAACCATTAAACAGCAGGCCAAGGCTGACAAAGCCGAAATCAAATCATTGCAACGAGAATTGCGCTACAAGGAGAAAGCGCTGGCTGAAGCTGCTGCGTTACTGGTGCTCAGAAAAAAGCTCAATGCGCTCTGGGGGGACGACAGCGAGGAGAGCTAACTCCCTTGCCTGAGCGCATAGAATTGATTGCCTTAATTCAAGAGGCGTATATCAATGGTGCTCGCCTTTACAAGGCTTGTGCTGAAACTGGACTCAGTAAACGCACTTATCGACGTTGGTATCGAGCAGGCCAAGTGCAAGCCGATTTAAGACCAATAGCGGCTCGACCAGAACCGGCAAATAAACTCGAAGCACATGAGCGACAACAGATATTAAGTGTGTGTAATCAAGAGGAGTATGCCAGCTTACCACCGTCGCAAATTGTGCCGACATTATTAGATAGCGGGATTTATATCGCCTCAGAATCAAGCTTTTACAGAGTATTACATGCCAATAATCAACTTAATCATCGTGGTCGCACCCAGATTGCTGTAAATCGAAGCAAACCGTTAAGTTATCAGGCTGATGGGCCGAATCAACTGTGGTCATGGGACATCACTTATTTGGCTTCAACCGTCAAAGGCCAGTTCTATTATCTGTACATGTTTGAAGATATTTACAGTAGAAAAATAGTGGGTTACGAAGTTCATGAACAAGAATGCGGTGAGTACGCCGCCGCGCTAATCCAACGCTGCATGTTACGCGAGCAATGTTTTAATACGCCATTAGTGCTGCACTCTGATAATGGGGCGCCGATGAAGTCACTGACCATGAAAGCCAAGCTAGAAGAACTCGGTATTACGGCATCATTAAGTCGGCCGCGGGTGAGTAACGACAACCCCTTTTCAGAGTCGTTATTTAAAACCTTAAAATACCGACCACAGTGGCCAAAATCGGGTTTTAGCAGTTTAGCTGGCGCAAGAGAATGGGTTGAGAAGTTTGTGAAGTGGTACAACGATGAGCATAAACACAGCCAGCTCAATTTTGTATCACCAGGACAACGTCATGCTCAGCTAGATAACGCGATTTTAGCCAAGCGTAAGGAAGTGCTTGAAGCGGCAAAGGCAAGAAGACCGACGCGCTGGTCTAAAGACGTGAGAAATTGTGAGGCGGTTGGAGCCGTGACCCTAAACCCAGATAAAGCACCAATAAAAGGCGTAATAAATGCAGCTTAATATTTAAGTGAAGTGGCATAGTTAATTTGGCCATCCATTAAGAAACAAATATTATGCTTAGGGCGTATACATTGGGTGACAAAATGACGAATAAAACACGAGCAACATATACTGCTGCAATTAAGCTTGAAACCGCACAGCTTGTGCTTGATCAAGGTTATACACAAGAGGAAGCAGCAAAAGCCATGGGCGTTGGCAAATCAACTGTCAGTAAGTGGGTGTCACAGTTAAAACTTGAGCGTCGAGGCATAGCTCCCAATGCCTCGCCAATGACATCTGAGCAGATTGAAATTCGTGAGCTAAAGAAAAAAATCGCGCGCATTGAAATGGAAAAAGACATATTAAAAAAGGCTACCGCTCTCTTGATGTCGGACTCGCTGAACAGTTCTCGATAATCGAGAAAATCCATCAAGCAGGGCGTTATCCTATCTCAGTTTCATGTGATGTATTTGGAGTTCACCGTAGCAGTTATCGTTACTGGCTTAAGCGCGATAGAACAATGAACACAGCACAAGTTCTCTTGGAAACAAAGGTTAAGGATATACACGAGCAAAGTGAAGGCTCTGCAGGAGCCAGAACTATTGCAACCATAGCGACAACGCAAGATGTGCAATTAAGTCGCTATCGAGCAGGCCGCTTGATGAAAAAGTTAGGACTGGTGAGTTGCCAGCAGCCACAGCATCGCTATAAAAAATCAGGAAATGAATACACAGACATCCCCAATTTACTCAATAGACAATTTGATGTTGTTGAGCCAAATACGGTTTGGTGTGGCGATGTAACCTACGGTGTGCCCGGAGTTCAGCACTAGCATGGAATGCTTTAACGAACCACGAGTCTATCTGAAATACATGAACACTACGGCAGGAGCTACATTGTTTATGGCACTATCTGGTTGTGCAGATAGTTGAGTCTGAGCGGCAGTGACTTATCGTATGCTGATAAGGTGATGTAACTCGCTGACAACGGGGAGTGAGGCGAATTCGTTAAGCCAAGATGCTCCTCTAGACTAAGTATTGGACGGATGAAGAACATGAACCGGTTAACCCGCATCTATGGGCTGAAACGTCGCCATTGCCTACACGAATTAACAGGCAATATGGTGCTGCAATAGTGCTAAACGTATGGGCACTATTGCCGAATTAATGAGTAATAAATATGTACTTATTAATGGATAAACGTTAAATCACAATTCTGCGTTTAAGCATCATCACCTTACAGTACGATAAGGTCAAAGACTGCGATCGGCATCCACCCCAATATGTTTGAGTTCAGGTAGATAAACCGGGGAAGGTTTGTTTTGAATGCTAAGGGAGCATGACCCTGATGACAAACAAGCTGGCGGAGTGTTCGTAGTAGTCTGAGATGGGGAAAGCCCATTACATGGCGAAGGGACACAGTTTAATTGATTTGCGTCAGCAAATTACCTGACCTTAATGAAGTGAAGACCTTTGATAATCAGCGAACAGCAACGTAAATTAGCAACATGGACAGCAACCGATAAAACGCGTCGCGTTAATCGACTGCTGCGCCTTATCAGTCACCCGCATTGGCTTCGCCAAGCGGCTGAAGTAACGCTTTCTTCAAAAGGTGCTAAAACGCCTGGTGTTGATGGAATAACAAAGATTCATATACAGGCTTATTTGGCTGGTTATCTTGATGAGATCAGAGATGATCTGCTGTCAGGTAACTATCAACCGATGCCTGCTAGACGGATCTATATTCCCAAGGCCAATGGAAAGCTACGTCCTTTAGGTATACCAACGCTTAGGGATAGAATAGTTCAACGTGCCATGCTCATGGCAATGGAGCCGATATGGGAAAATGATTTTCATTCGTTGTCCTATGGCTTTAGACCAGAGCGCAGTGTCCATCACGCCATTCGCACGGTTAAACTACAAATGACCGAATCCAATGAGCCTCGAGGTCGCTGGATAATTGAAGGAGACTTATCAAGCTATTTTGATACAGTTCACCATCGATTATTGATGAAATGTGTTCGTAAACGGATCAACTGCCGTCGATTTAATGATTTGCTTTGGCGCTTCATTAAAGCTGGACACATTGAACGTAACCTATTTTGTGCAACAAGCGAAGGCGTACCACAAGGTGGTGTAATTTCTCCGTTATTGTCAAACATAATGCTTAATGAGTTCGATCAATATTTGGATAAATGTTACTTGAGCAAGAAAGCCCGTAAAGACCGCTGGTACTGGAACCACAGTATCAAAATCAAGCGAAAACCTGCGGTTGAGGAAAACAGACAATGGAAACCTGCCGTTGCTTATTGCCGTTATGCTGATGACTTTCTAGTGATTGTCAAAGGCAATAAACAACAAGCAGAGGCAATTCGTGACCAATGTCGACACTTCCTAGAAGGTAAGCTGCAACTCACGTTAAATATGGATAAAACTCATATTACACATGTGAATGACGGTTTTATATTTCTCGGACATAGGATCATTCGAAAGCGTGGACCTAAGGGAAATATGCGAGTGGTGACTGGTATTCCAAACGGTAAAGCCAAAGCATTTTCTCATTCATTGAGTCAGGCTTTATCAGGGGATCATAGCTGTAGCAAGATAGACAAAGTGGAACAACTCAATCGCAAACTTAAGGGTTGGGCACAATTTTATCGACATACTGATTACACCGCGAAAGTTTACAGCAAAATTGATCGTATTATTTTCTGGAAACTCGCTAAGTGGTTGGCTAGAAAATATCGTTGTTCTATTAAATCGTTAATGATGACATGGATCAAACGTCCAACACCAAATCAGGCAACGACATGGGTGTTATTTGGTAAAAGCAATCGTGGAAATTTATGTGGCGCGTCACTATTTAGATTAGTGAGTAGCCCTAAATTACCCTTTAGATGGCGATCACCAGAAGCAAACTCCTACCTCAGAGATGAAATTAGAAATACTGTCATGTCTCGCTATAGCGATGTTGCCATGGCTGTTAGCCACAATTAAGCGGAGAGCCGTATGCGCTGAAAGGTGCACGTACGGTTCGGAGAGGAGAAGCAGAGAAATAGTTCGACTACGCTCTGCCTCTTACTCTACTTTGGACTGGCAACCGTTGGGCCTACTTGGCAGTTGTTTTAGATTTATTTGGCCGCAAGGTTATCGGCTGGGCTATGTCGTATTCACCGGATACCACATTGACATTAAAGGCGCTGGATATGGCGTATGAGTGCCGTGGTCGCCCGCAAGGATTGATATTCCATAGCGATCAAGGTAGCCATTATACAAGCCGAAAATACCGACAGCGCTTATGGCGCTATCGCATAACACAAAGCTTATCTCGACGTGGAAATTGCTGGGATAACGCCCCAATGGAGCGATTTTTCAGAAGTCTTAAGGTGGAATGGATACCAACTGCAGGATACCGCAGCTTTATTGAAGCAAAGCATCACATCAATGATTACATCATTAGATATTACAACAACGTTAGGCCACATCATTACAATGCAGGTCTAACACCAAATGAATCTGAGCAAAGATATGCATTAGATTCTAAGTTAGTGGCCAATAAAACTTGACCACTTCAATTTATCGGATAAACAATCACATAGTGAACGGTTTGTGGTGCGGGCAAAACATGCAAGAAACCTAGTAGAATACGAGGCTAAGCGTAAGCGTCTGGGCAACTACACCTATCTTTTAAAATTCCATGGTAACAGGCTGTCGATATCCGGTGCTGGTTGGCACAGTTCATTAAGACAGGCCATGATGTAATCAAATGGTACTAAGCCATTGACCTTGGCCGTTTCTACTATGCTGTAAAGCGTGGTACTGGCATTAGCCCCATTAGCTGTCTGACTGAATAACCAATTTTTTCGGCCAATCACAAACGGTTTTACGGCTCGCTCTGCACGATTGTTATCAATACTCAGCCTGCCATCATCAACATAACGAATGAGTTTGTGCCATTGATTAGCCAGGTAATTAGCTGCCTCCATCAGTTTGGTATTACCCACTAAATTGGGCTGGTTTTGCTCAAGCCATGCTTTTAGCTTGCCTAGGATAGGCAGGCTAGCCTCTTGTCTGGCAATGTACTTTTCATCAGGACTTTTATCGTTGATGCGTGACTCTACACCGTACAGTTTTTGGATAAGGCTTAATACCATATCCGCTTTGCCGGTTTTATTTTTGCCTTGCAGCTTTTTTGCCTCGATAAATTTACGACGAGCGTGTGCCCAGCATCCCACTAGGGTTGCCTGTGTTTTTTCATAAGCTTGATATCCATCTACGTGCAAATAGCCTTGATATCCATCAAGATAATTGACCACGCAGGCGGCAGCCCGACTGTTATGGAAGTCGTAAAGCACAATATTAGGGATAGGATTATTCGGGGCTGGTGAATCTCGACCTGAGCAATAGACCCACATGTAGCTGTTTACTTTATCGGATTTCACCACTTTTAATGGCGTTTCATCAGCAAACAACGTGGGCTGTTTTAACAACGCTGTTTTAAGCCGTTCAACTAATGGTGCGAAGAGTGTGGCTGATTTGTCTATCCAGCTGCTCATTGTCTGGCGACTGAGCTCAATGCCATATTGCTTAAACATCGCTTCCTGGCGATAAAGCGGTAACCCGTATTGATATTTACTGGTGATAAGCTGACTGAGTAAACTGCTTGTAGCAATGCCTTTATTGATTGGCATTGCTGGCATTGAGGCTTGTTTAATCGGCGTTTGAGTCGAGGATTTATCACAGTGGCGGCAAGCGTATTTAGGCCTAATGTGCTCAATCACTTTGATTTGCGCTGGAATAAACTCAAGCTTTTCTGATTTATCCTCGCCCATTTTATGTAACTCACTGCCACAGCAATCACAGGTCTTATCGGTGATATCATGGATAACCTGCTCACGGGGTAAGTCTTTTGGCAGTGGCTTACGCACAGGCTTTTTACGGGTATAGCTAATGGATTGTTGCTCGGCCTCAACGGCTTCAACAATCTCTTCTACTTCATTGAATAACTCGCCTTGCCCAACAAAGCCTTCAGCACTTTTGCCGAATTGTTTTTGTTGAGCCAAGCGCCAGCGCTCTTCTAAAGCTGCGATGAGTGCATCTTTTTGTAGAGATAATTGACGCTCATTTTCGAGCAGCTTTTCAAGCTCAGCAATACGCTGTTTAAGGGCGAGTTCATTTTTCATGACGCCTATGTTAAGGCATATCGAAAGGCTTTGTAGTGCTAATTGACCTTGTTTTGATGATCATCAATTGATCGCAAATATTAACGTAGTTGCTTACCCGTCACATCAATTTTACTGTGGCCAATCACATCATAACCCCCTAATAACCCGTGTAATTGCTGCTCGGATAATGTCATGGTGGGTGATATGAGTTTGGGCCATTTGAACTTATGCTTGTCTAATCGCTTATACCATAGCGCAAAGCCGGTGTTATCCCAATAAAGTCATTTGAGTTTATCGTGGCCTTTATTGCAAAACACAAATAGTGCACCATTAAGGACGGACAGCTCTAGCTCTGCTTCGACTAAAGCCGCCAAACCGTTAATTGATTTACGAAAATCGACAGCATCGGCACATAAATAGACGGAAGGCACATCAACAAACATCTTCATACCATTAGCCCCTTAATGATGGTAACTATATCCGTTGTTGCTAAATCCGCTGGAAGAGTGAGTTGGCCGGTTCGCGTATTAAACAGCATAGGTTGTTGGTGAGTTTGCGCGCAGACTTCAGTCGTGGTTTGTTTTAGTTGTATAAAGCGTGATTGAGTAGCGTGAGATGTTTGCTCTGACACGCTTGGCTGGTACTGTTGCTTACCCAGTAAAGCGCGCTGTTTATAATAGGTGGTAATCGAGACATTATGTTGCTGGCAAAATTCGATATTAGTGCCACTAAAAGTATTGCGTTGTAAAAGTAACTGTCGCCACTGCTGACTTGTTTTGTGAGTTGTCATCACCTGCTCCAAATTTATCAATGAGCAGATATTTTCAAATAATCAGATTAACGATGCGAGGTGTGGTTAGCTGGACGGTTACGGCTAAGCTGTTTGAGCACATGGATAGTCATCCCGTTACCGGCGGATACACCATCGCCATCCCACAAAAAGGCATAAAGGAAGCCAGTGGGAAAAGCAAGAATCGTCCCTCGCGAACAGCCAAACTCACCCTCAAAGCCAGTACGGTTAACATCAAACATAATCGTCAGCAGCATGCGATTAATGTGGTGTACGCACAAGAGCTCAATCCTCCCCAAGGTGAAGATGGACTATCTTGGATGCTACTGACCAGTGAGCCGATTGACACGTTGGCGCAGCAACTTCATGTGATTGATATTTATACCACTAGATGGCGCATTGAGGACTTTCATAAGGCGTGGAAAACCGGCGCGGGGGTTGAAAGGTTACGCATGACATCTCCAGACAACCTTGAGCGAGCGGCCTCGATACTTTGCTTTATTGGTGTGCGGCTACTGCAACTTCGGGAAGTGATGAGCCTGCCAATTTATCTGAGAAAAAGAGGGCAAATCGAAGCAGCGCAAAGCATGGAAAATCAAAGCTGCAGCAATGTCTTAGAGAATGATGAATGGCGAGTACTGATGCAGCTCTACAAGCCAAGGGGACATAAAGGCAAAGAAGTCCCAAATATGAAGTGGGCTTATCAATCCTTGGCCAAACTAGGAGGCTTTAATGATAGCAAGCGCACGGGAATGGCCAGCTGGTCCACGATTTGGGAGGGATGGGATGATCTTCAGGCTCAGGTAAAGGGGTATCGCTTAGCCAAAGCCCTATTTGAAGCCGGAGAAACGCTATGAGATCTGATCAAGAGACAGGATTTGGACTGTTAAATAAAAAAACCGACTTACGTCGGTTTTTTTATTTAAATTAGATAAGAATATTAACGTTTAATTGCTTCATGCTCAGCAGTTACCGCTATCTCTTGCTCTAATATGGCTTCTTCACCGTGAATCTTTGATTCAGCGCCATGCATCCAGTCAACTAATTTATCAGCCATGAAGTAAAGTACTATGGATGAAATGGTGGCCGTAATGGCAATACCGGCAAAGATTGACATAGCGTTAGCTAACTGTTCTTCTTTACCACCACCGTGGCCAATCATAGAGCCTACAAAACCTGCTACATAGTTAGCCATAGCGATGAATAGGAACCAAGCACCCATCATCAGCGATGCAATGCGCAGCGGGGCTAATTTAGTCACCATAGATAAACCAATTGGTGATAAACACAATTCACCCATGGTATGGAAGAAGTAAGCTCCCACTAACCACCACATGCTCGATTTAGCGGTTGGGCTGCCTTCCATTTCTACTACAGCGCCAATCATGAATAAGAAACCAATGGCGAGTAAAAATAAACCTAAGGCAAACTTAACTGGTGAATTGGGTTCACGCTTACCTAAGCGAATCCAAATCGATGCTACTACTGGAGCAAATAATACGATGAAAATAGCATTAAGTGATTGGAAGTAGGTGGTCGGAACTTCCCATGTGCCAATATAACGGTCAGTAAATTCGTTAGTAAATAAGTTCATCAAACCACCGGCTTGCTCAAAACCAGCCCAGAAGATGATAGTGAACAGGCCAAGCACCATAATGACCTTGATACGGTCCCGTTCGATTTTAGTGAGTGGTTCTTTACGCACATTCCCCAGTTTTTCTTGACGTTCACGCTCCAGTCTTGCAGCCGGCACTGTACCTATATCGCCTAATAACTTTTGGGCGAATAAGTATTGAATGACCAGTGATAACAACATACCAATACCAGCGCAGAAAAATCCGGCTTGCCAGTTGTTAACCATGATTTCTTGGCCGTTAACGATTTCAGTGTGGCCGAAATTGGTATAAGCCCAAGCAACTACAAATCCTGACAAGGCCGCACCTAAGTTAATGCCCATGTAGAAGATAGTAAAAGCGCCATCGCGTCTATGGTCACCTTCTTCGTAAAGATCGCCAACCATAGTGGAAATATTTGGTTTAAATAAGCCGTTACCTAATATTAAAGTGCCTAAGCCAATGTAAAACATAGTAGTTTCGGCGCCAGGGAACCAGGCATGTGGCGCAGCTAGGGTAAACTGGCCCGCGGCCATTAACGCACCACCAAAGTAAATGGCTTTGCGCTGTCCGAGATAATTATCAGCAAGCCATCCACCAATAAGAGGAGTTAAATATACTAACGCAGTAAAAGTACCATAAAGTGATAATGCATCAGCTTGTGTCCAGCCTAGACCACCTCCGCCTTGCTTAGCTACTTGATCAACCAAATACAGCACCAAAATGGCACGCATTGCATAATAACTGAACCGTTCCCATAACTCGGTAGTAAACAGTAGGAACAAGCCTTTAGGATGGCCTAGCATAGTTCCCTGAGGTTTTGTTACGCTCATTAAATTCACCTTCAATTTGTGATTATCTCATAGCATTGGCTACGAAAGGCGCGCTCTGATTTAGTATTGTCCTTGCTTCACTCGTCAAGATTGGTGAAGTGGCTTTAGAGTCAACGCTGCTGTTTATTGTATTGTTTTATTGTAAAAGCCTTCAAATGCAAAAAAGCCTATCTTATATACCCCTTAAAGTTGATAAAAGTCAACGCACAGCCTAGGCGCCATTTCGATAAAACCTCGATAATTTACCTGTGACGGGAAATAGCCTTGGCCTTAGATGCCGCTAGGTTGGGTAAAACCGTTCAGATTTGGGGCGACGTAAGCGAATAGTGTGTGTTTGTGTAACCTGAGGGATACTCTAAAGGTGGATTAAGTAATTTTCATCACAAGGAGAGTCAAGGTTGGCGGTGCTTGGGTCGCATTTGTCGCATAAATGAGGCAAGCAATAACCTTAGTAGTATTGCTATCAGGTGATGTTTTGGTATCATTCCGCGCAAGAAATGGATGTCACCTTGTCAGCGAAAGAGAATTGTTATGAAAGCTTGGTATTTGCTCTATTGTAAACCGCGAAATGAAATTAGAGCTCAGCAAAATCTTAGCTTACAGCACATCAACACTTACTTGCCCATGGTTCAACAGCAATCAAAAAATAGCCGTGGCAAGCTCTCTATAAAATCAGTGCCATTATTTCCTGGTTATCTTTTTGTTCGGTTTGACCCCGAAGTTACCGCTGCCTCGATGATTAGAAATACTCGGGGTGTCGCTGGTATTGTCGATTGCCGCGAAAAAATGCAGCCATTATGTCATTTGGTTTACAGCGTAAAACGGCAAGAGCGCCTGCTAGGGGTGATTGACTTGACTGAAGGTGTTCAATCAGTTGTCCATTCGCTTAATGACGAACCTGAAGAAATGCAGCATGAATTTAGCCATGGCGAGATGGTTGAATTTATCGATGGACCATTTAAATCGCTTACCGGTATTTTTGAACAGCAAGACGATAAAGCTCGGTGCATCATACTGATGGAAGTGCTCGGTAGATTGCAAACTATTAAAGTTGATAAACAAGTGTTAACGCCAATAGTGCTTCCTCAAACCGTTCAGAAATCTCATTAATCAAAGATGAGGTGTTTGGTGGCTATGTACAGTTGTAGTACCAACGTAAATCCGATTTCTCTGAGTAAGCTTTTGTCAAATTTTCGTTTTTAGTGTGTGTGGTGGGAAGTGGTTGAATTACCCGCTAACAGGATCGTGAAAACGATAAATTGCTGCAGTTAATTTGCTTTATTGCTATAATTTTCCGCCTTGTGAAATGCTATTTCGATTAGTGACATTAGCCGATGCTTAACCTAGCTAAATTGAAGTGAAATTTGCATTATATTTTTGAAGTCAATAATAAATCCCAGTTGATGGGGGGCAATTTAGGAGCCGCAACCTATGGGCGGTAGCGTGTCTAAATTGCGTGTCACTCAAGAATGCATTTATATAATGTCAGCTAAAACAGTCACTTATCAAGAAATTAAATCTTGCTATATCTTCATTGCGATAAATCAAATAATTAAATTACCAAGTCATACAGTAAGTTAGTCTGGTGACTTTTACATGGTAAAACGAAATGCCTCTTAATGGTTTTGGCGTGTCATTGGTAGGTGTCATTGGTTGATTTAAGTCTTTGTAGCAAAATTTCCATTTAGCTTCTTTGTTTATCAACGATGGTCTTATTGATTCATTAGCCTAGAAATCTCAAGACTATATGTGAATGTCTAAAAGTTAGACACTAGTTTAGCTTCCTTCTTAATCAAGCTATTAAATTTGTTTATTTTCATGGAGATATCGGGTGTACAGAACTTATAAAAAACTCATCATTGCCGGCGTAGCAACGCTGTTACTGATGACGGGGCAAGCACAAGCAGTAACCCCATCACCACAGATGATCGAGCAATTTAAAAAGCTCCCGCCAGCCGAGCAAGAACGTGTTGCCAAGCAATATGGGATAGATCCCTCTATGCTAAACGGTTCTGGTGGTCGTGCTAATCAAACCATGGAAAACCCGAATTTAATTAATGCTCGTGGTCAACAAAGTGGCAATGGTCAATTTAATCAAGCAGACTTTCAGCAGAGTGATATCGACAAAAAGAATAAGAAAAAAGAATTTGATTTTGAAGAAGGGCAAGATAAACAAGAACTAAAGCGTTTTGGCATTGAACTTTTCGCAGGCGAGCCCACAACCTTTGCTCCGGTATCTGATGTTCCTGTACCTTCGACCTATGTTATTGGCCCTGGCGATCACATCAAAGTTCAACTCTACGGTAAAGAAAATAAAGAGTTTGATTTAATGGTTGGGCGTGATGGTAGCGTAGAGTTCCCAGAACTTGGCCCTATCAGTGTTGCTGGTTTGACCTTTGCTGATATGCGTGAATCACTGACAAAACGTATTGATAAACAAATGATTGGCATGGAATCGAATATCACCATGGGTGAGTTGCGATCGATTCGGATTTTTGTCGCCGGTGACGCCTATAAGCCAGGTTCTTATACAGTATCCAGCTTATCTACTGTGACTCAAGCTCTATTTGTTGCTGGAGGAATTAACGATATTGGCTCTCTGCGTAATATTCAGGTAAAGCGTGATGGTAAGCTAATAGGGCGATTTGATTTGTACGATTTACTGATGTTTGGTGATGCATCAGGTGATATACGTTTGCAATCAGGTGATGTGGTTTTTATCCCAGCAGTATCTGATTTAGTGCGAGTTAACGGTGAAGTTCGTCGCCCTGCTATTTATGAAATTAAAGCAGGTGAAACTTTAGGTGACGTTATAACTATGGCTGCTGGCTTGAAGGCTGGCGCTTATCCAAAAAGCAGTTCAATTGAACGTTATAATACCGATGGTTTACGTTCTATTAAGAATATTGACTTAACAGCTGATGCTGGTCGTGCAGTAATGGCACAAAATGGTGATTTCGTTCGCGTTAAAACAGCGTCCACTCAGTTTGAATCTGCCATCACTATGGTTGGCGCAGTCGTGCGTCCTGGTAAATATCAATGGCATGCAGGAATTCGCGTTAGTGATCTGATCCCATCACTGTGGGGCGATCTGACTATTAGTGCCGATCTTGATTACGCCATAGTCGTGCGCGATGTTGATCAATTTGGCAATGTTGAAGTATTGCAATTTGCGCCTGGTCTAGCGGTTGCTGCTAAAGGTAGTGAACAAGATCTCGTGCTACAGGCAAGAGATAAAATTATCGTTTTCAATTTTAACGATGAAACCCAAAATCGTTATCAACTGAATAAGCTGGTAAAAGACAGAGTTGAAAAAATCACCGACTTAACCGGTGATAGCATGATTGGAACTGATTTATTTAAAGCCGGATTTGCCCAATTACAGCAGCGTGACATTAATCAGCGTAATGAAATTGGTGGTGTAGTTTTAAACGATAAACAAGTTGGCATGGATGCTGAGCAACAAAAACTCATCACGGGTGAAGTTAACCGCATGTTGGCTAACTTGTTTGAAGATGATGATTTAATCAAACTTAGCGGTCAGATGAATCGCGGTGAGTTGCTTTATCCGGTCATAATTAAGCTTAACAGTCAAGGACGCGCCGGTAACGGTGTACAAATTGTTGCGGTAAATGGTGAAGTCCGCTTTCCAGGGGTATATCCATTGACTGTTAACGGTAATGTTAAACAGTTGATTACTGCTGGCGGTGGCTTAAAAGAAGGCGCTTATACTGAGCGAGCTGAATTAACTCGTACCAAGGTAACGGCAGCGGGATCTCGCATTGAGCATAAGACAGTCGCTTTATCTGAAGTGCTAAGCGGAAACAATGAAGCTAATACTGTGCTTGAAAGTCGTGATATTTTAACTGTGATGACAACGCCTGATTGGCAGGAATACCAATCGGTAGAAATTCGCGGTGAGGTAAAGTTCCCTGGGGTTTACAACATTCGCCGCGGTGAGACACTAGAAGATGTGATTAATCGTGCCGGTGGTTTTACTGAATATGCTTATTTGCCTTCTGCTGTTTTTGTGCGTGAATCGGTACGCAAGCAAGAGCAATTAGAAATTAAAAAGCTTGCCGATCAACTTCGTCGCGATATAGCGACCCGCGGTGTATCGAAAGATGGTAACGTAGTTAACTATAATGATGCGCAGTTAATGCTGACTGACCTTGAAAATATCAAAGCTGTTGGTCGTCTAGTAGTTGATTTGCCAGCTATATCAGTTGGCGTTAAACAAGCAGATATTCAGCTTGAAAATCAAGATATTCTATATATCCCATCAACCGTACAAACTATTGCTGTTATGGGTGAAGTTCAGCATGCCGCGACCCATAGATACAAGGGTGGGTTAACTGTTGATGATTATATTGGAATGTCTGGTGGTGATCGTCGCCGCGCCGATACAGCGCGCACTTATGTAATTAAGGCTGATGGTAGTGTGATGATGCCAAGTGGTTCATTCTGGTACAGTAACCGCGATGAATTAATACCAGGTGATACTATTATTGTACCACTTGATACTGAGTACAAAGACAATCTGACTTTATGGTCGCAAATCACACAAATTATCTACAATAGTGCTGTGGCATTCGCGACAGTGGCTAACCTATAAATAATTTTAATCACAGAGTAGATGCTATCTGCTCTGTGATTGTTAAATTTTTTGAGTTAGATCTTATAATAAATTTCAATGTATATTTAACTAAGTATCTTTAGATTAATGAAAAATCTAGGACGGTGATATTAGTTTTAATTTAAATTTAAATTATTAAGCAATTAATTTTAGAGACTATTGATGTTGGTGAGTATTTAACTCTGATTCATTATCAATATTTTGCTATTCCTAATCGCTAAATCTCCTACTGTTAAGCATACAGAATTTCGAGTCTAAATATTAATGACCAATCAACTACAACAAAAATGCCAAGATGCTAATTTTGCCAATATACAGCAAACTAACGATGATGAAATTGATTTGCGCGAACTATTTTCAGTTATCTGGCAAGGAAAATGGTTAATTATTGCTGTTACAGCGGTATTCGCCATAGGTGCAGTGGTATATGCAATCATGCAACCTAATATCTATAAAGCTGAAGCTTTATTAGCACCTGCAGAAACTGAACAAAGTGGTGGCGGTTTGTCTGCATTAGCCGGTCAGTTTGGCGGCTTAGCCAGTATGGCGGGGATTAACTTAGGTGGTGGTAGCAGCGACAAAAGTCAGCTTGCTATTGAAGTAATGAAATCCCGGCAGTTTATTGGTGATTTTATTAAAAAGCACCAAATACTCCCAGAATTAATGGCCTCTGAAAAATGGGATATGGCCAGTAATAATGTGGTTTACGACCCTAAGCTGTATGATGCTACCACCAAAACATGGATTCGTGTTGTCAATGCGCCATTTCAGCCAGAACCTTCACTACAAGAGGCTTATAAAGCTTTTATTAAAATAATGGCAGTCAATAGCGCTAAAGATACTGGCATGGTGACAGTGTCGGTTGAAAGTGTTTCTCCTTATGTTGCTAAACAATGGGTTGACTGGTTAGTTCAAGACATTAATGAAGTGATGAAAAAGCGCGATGTGATGGAAGCAGAACGTGGACAAGCCTTCTTAGAACAACAATTACGTGAAACTAAAATTGCCGATATGCGTTCAGTGCTTTACCAGTTAATGGAACAAGCTCAGAAAACTATCATGTTTGCTAACGTACGTGAAGAATACGTATTTAATACCATTGACCCAGCCCTGGTACCAGAAGAAAAGGCTAAGCCAAAACGCGCTTTAATTTGTATTTTGGGAACCATGCTTGGCGGTATGCTGGGGGTCATGATAGTGCTGGTAAGACATTTTGTAAGAAAAGGATGAGCTAGCACAGAGTAAATATAAAAAAAAGAGCCTATTGGGACGGGGTAAACAAAAACCGCAAAACCTAGGCTCTACGCCTGCCGCCACGCTATCGACTGTCTCAAAATGGATAATTAGTGTCTCTGGCGGCAGAAAATGTCTGAGATGAAACCTAACACTTTTCCGCACATATCTCCTCTTCATAAGTCATAAACTTTGGCTTTATTCAACGATTTTGGTAGTAAATAATGAAAATACTTGTTACTGGCGGCGCCGGTTTTATTGGATCAGCCGTTGTTCGTCATATTATCAATAACACCCAAGATAGTGTCGTCAATGTTGATAAACTAACGTATGCGGGCAACCTGGAATCTTTAGTCAGTGTTGAGAGCAGCGAACGTTATGCATTCGAACAAGTAGATATTTGCGATTGTGCCGAGTTAGACAGAGTGTTTGCGCAGCACCAACCAGATGCTGTGATGCATTTGGCGGCAGAATCTCATGTTGACCGCTCAATCACAGGTCCAAGTGATTTTATTCAAACCAATATTGTTGGCACTTACACGTTACTCGAAGCAGCTCGTCAATATTGGATGCAACTCGATGCTGAGCGCAAAGCTGCATTTCGCTTCCATCATATTTCTACCGATGAAGTGTATGGCGATTTGCCTCACCCAGATGAGCAAGAGGGCCAAGCTGTAAATCAAGAATTACCTCTGTTTACTGAAACAACAGCTTACGCACCTAGCAGCCCTTACTCAGCATCTAAAGCATCAAGTGATCATTTAGTACGAGCTTGGCTGCGAACTTATGGTTTACCGACCATAGTGACCAATTGCTCTAATAACTATGGTCCTTACCACTTCCCTGAAAAGTTAATCCCGTTAGTCATTTTGAATGCGCTTGAAGGCAAGCCATTACCTATTTATGGTAAAGGCGACCAGATACGTGATTGGCTTTATGTCGAAGATCATGCGCGAGCGTTATACAAGGTGGTCACTGAAGGAGTAATTGGTGAAACTTACAATATTGGCGGCCATAACGAAAAACAAAATTTAGAAGTGGTGCAAACCATATGCACTATCTTGGATGCTCTGGTGCCAAAAGACACGTTATACGCAGAACAAATCACTTATGTGACTGATAGGCCTGGTCATGACCGTCGCTATGCTATTGATTCAAGCAAAATGAATAATGAGCTTAATTGGCGACCACAAGAAACATTTGAAACGGGTTTACGTAAAACCATCGAATGGTATTTGACTAACCAAGAGTGGTGCCAGCATGTACAAGATGGCAGCTATCAACGCGAACGCTTAGGCATTAATTCTTAATAGCGTTTTTTATATCTGACATGTTCAAAGTTTAGAATTTGAGGTTTTATGAAAGGAATGATTTTAGCTGGCGGCTCTGGTACTCGGCTCTACCCAATAACAATGGGAGTATCTAAGCAGCTTTTACCTGTTTATGATAAACCTATGATTTATTACCCTTTATCTGTATTAATGCTAGCTGGAATCCGTGAGATTCTCATCATTACAACGCCTGAAGATCAAGATGGATTTAAGCGTTTACTCGGCGATGGCAGTCAGTTTGGTATTGCGTTGGAATATGCTGTGCAGCCTAGTCCCGATGGTTTAGCACAGGCATTTATTATTGGTGAAGAATTTATCGGCAACGATGCCGTATGCCTAGTACTCGGTGATAATATTTTTTATGGCCAGAATTTCAGCGCAAAATTAAAAAAAGCTGTCGTTAAAGCAAAAACTGGTGAGGCTGCTACTGTATTTGGATATCAAGTCAAAGATCCCGAGCGATTTGGTGTAGTCGAATTTGATCAAGACCAAAAAGCGATCAGCATTGAAGAAAAACCTATCAATCCCAAGAGTCACTATGCAGTTACGGGACTTTATTTCTACCCGAACGATGTGGTTAAACAAGCCAAGAAAGTTAAGCCTTCAAACCGTGGCGAACTCGAAATTACCTGCTTAAATGAGATTTACTTAAATAAAGGTAATTTGCATGTTGAAATGCTTGGGCGCGGTTTTGCTTGGCTCGACACAGGAACCCATGAAAGTTTATTAGAGGCGGCACAATTTGTTGAAACATTAGAGAAACGGCAAGGTTATAAAATTGCCTGTTTAGAAGAAATCGCCTATTTACAGAACTGGTTAAATGAAAAGCAATTGACTGCTCGCGGTCAATTAATGAGTAAGAATAGTTATGGGCAGTATCTGCTCACTTTGCCTAAGCATTAAGTCAATGACTGATCTAACCACAAAAACTAAAAAAGGTCTGCAATGGAGCGCATTGGATCGCTTTTTAACTCAAGGCATTCAATTGGCTATTACATTATATTTGGCACGGTTGTTGGGGCCAACTTCCTTTGGTTTAGTCGGCATGTTAGCGGTTTTCATTGCGATTGCTAACGTGTTTGTCGATAGTGGTTTTACTACAGCGTTAATACGCAAAACAGATCGTAGCGAAAGTGACCTAGTTACTGCTTTCTATTACAACATCGCAGTTGCGGCTTTGTGTTATTTGACTCTTTATATCAGTGCACCTGCTATTGCCACGTTTTATCAGCAAAATGAATTACAAAGTCTGCTACGGGTTTTAGGAATCACAGTATTTATTAATGCATTCACCTTAATTCCACGGGTTAAGCTTAATGTGACGATGGATTTTAAGACTCAAGCCAAAATCTCTGTGTTAAGTGTGCTGATTAGTGGGCCAACTGCGATTGTGATGGCGATAAACGGTTTTGGCGTTTGGGCCCTAGTTACACAAACCTTACTTAACGCTTGTTGCTCCACGTTGTTTTTTAACCTTTTTGCCCCTTGGTTTCCACGAGGCAGTATCACGAAAAATTCTTTTAATTATCTTTTTAATTACGGAAGTAAGTTGCTCTTATCAGGTTTGTTAGACGTAACATATAATAATCTTTATCAAATCATTATTGCTAAAAAATTTAGTCCTGCCGTGGTGGGGCAATTTACTCAGGCAAATCAATTGGCGAGTGTGCCTGCATCTACGTTGACTGGTATTATTCAAGGCGTGACTTTTCCGATGTTTAGTCAGTTGCAAGATAACTCCAATAAAATGCAACGCGCCTATCGCCAAACCTTAAAATTGGCAGCTGTGTTAATTTTCCCGTTAATTATGGCCTTGGGTTTGATAGCCAATCCGTTGTTAACCAGCTTATTAGGTGAGCAATGGAGTGATGCGGCATTGTTGTTAACTGTATTGTGTATGGGCTATATGTTATATCCAATTCACGTAATAAATTTGAATCTGTTGCAAGTATTTGGGCGCAGCGATCTATTTTTAAAGTTAGAGATAATAAAAAAGGTTATTGGCGTTTCTGTGTTGTTGCTAACCATTCCTTATGGTTTGCTGGCCATGTGCCTTGGTTTTTCGATGACCTCCTATTTAGCTTTACTACTTAATACCTATTACACCGCTAAACTCTCGCAATTAAGTCAATGGCAGCAGTTTAAAGATCTTTTTCCCATTTGGTTTGCCGTGTTTACGGCTGCTATCCTAGGATTTGCTGCTGGTTTAAATTTCTCAAAACCCTGGTTGCAAATTGGCGTAAACCTGACTGTTGCATTGTTAGTTTATGGTTTGTACTTATTTTTGGCACAAAAAAAGCTGCTGTTAAAAATGTGTAGCGTATTGCGCCGTTGATTGTTAAGTTACTTTTCTTTGGATATAAGCATGACTAATAAATTAATCCCAGTGACCCAACCATTTTTACCAGAATTAAGCGAATTTATCCCATTACTTGAAAAAATTTGGGATAACCGCTGGCTAACTAATAATGGACCATTTCATCAAGAGCTTGAGGGAAAACTATGTGAATATCTTGGCGTTGAGTATGTTTCATTATTCAATAATGCAACGATCGCCTTAATCACTGCACTCCAAGCAATGCGTATCAGTGGTGAGGTGATTACTACTCCCTATTCGTTTGTTGCAACCAGTCACTCAATTATGTGGAATGGTTTAGCGCCGGTATTTGTTGATATAGATCCTGCTACATTCAATATCGATCCCGCCAAAATTGAAGCGGCAATTACCCCCCGTACTACAGCCATTATGCCAGTACATTGCTATTCTAATCCTTGTGATGTTGAAGCAATTCAAAAAATAGCTGATAACTATGGTCTTAAGGTTATTTACGATGCAGCTCATGCTTTTGGCGTTAACTACAAAGGTCAAAGTTTACTTAAGTGGGGGGATCTTTCTATTTTAAGTTTTCATGCCACTAAAGTGTTTAACACCTTTGAAGGCGGTGCGATTATTTGCCCAGATGCCAAAACTAAGCAGCGCATTGATTGCCTAAAAAACTTTGGTATCTCTGATGAACTTACTGTTACTGCGCCAGGAATTAACGGAAAAATGAGCGAAATTAATGCTGCATTTGGTTTGGTTCAGCTTAAACATATTGATAAGGCCATGCAGCAGCGCCAAACAATTGATGAATGCTATCGCCAAGCTTTGGCGGATGTAAATGGCATTACCTTATATCAGCATGATGTTCATGCTAATAGCAATTTTTCTTATTTCCCTATTTTGGTAGAAGCTGATTATCCACTTAGCCGCGATGAGTTATACGACAAGCTGAAAGCCAATAATATTCTATCTCGCCGATATTTTTACCCTCTTATAAGTAATATGCCTATGTATCGAGGCCTGCCGAGTGCAAGCATGGCGCATCTACCACTAGCGAATGCTTTGGCAGATAAAGTGCTCTGTTTGCCAATTTATAGTGATTTAACTGATTCGGCACTATCAATGATAATAGAATGCATCTCTCGTGTTGATTAAAAGTAACGGTGGTTGAGTCATGAAAAAAATCTTAATTGTATCTGATAATCCAAAACTAACTTCATTTATTAAACAGATAATTATACCTGGAATAAATGACATAGAGTGTGATTTTTGCTATTCAAAAATCAACAAAACGCCATTTTTGATGCAGGAGCTTGGCGCAGAAGAGATAGATATAAAGAGCAAAGATGTTGATTTTGCTCGTCGATATGATGTAATTTTTTCTCTTCACTGCAAACAAATATTTCCCGCTGAAATAGTGAATAATACAGTATGCGTAAATGTTCATCCTGGATTAAATCCCTATAATAGAGGTTGGTTTCCTCAAGTTTTTTCAATTATAAATAAGTTGCCAATAGGTGCAACAATACATCTAATGAATGAGGATGTGGATGCGGGTGACATAATTATACAGAAACAAACATTTATTGCCGATTTTGATACGTCATTAGAAGTATATGAAAAGGTTCAAAATATTGAATTAGAACTTCTTTCAGAATGGTTTGAACGAATTGTTTTGGGTGATTATGAAACTTTCTCACCTAAAGAAGTTGGCAACTATAATTCCATCAATGACTTCAACGAGTTGTGTAATTTAAATCTAGAGCATGTAGGAACACTTAAAGAGCATATTGAACTTCTGAGAGCACTAAGTCACGGTGATTTTAAAAATGCTTATTTTGTTGACGCAGATGAAATAAAACGATATATAAAAGTCGATATAATGTAATTAAGACAGTATTAAAACTTATTACTTAGCATTATATGTTGCCTATAAAACATGATTTGTAGTTAAGGGGAAGTATTTAGGTTTGAAAGTTTGAATCTAAACATTCCAATTGAACATGTGGTTAAATTTTTGAGAGTTTAAATGTTAATGTTGCTTGAGTCTCCGAATACGGAAAACGATGTTATTAAACATTGGAAATATACAGATAAAGTTTATGTTTCAGTAGTGTGCCCTACATACAATCAAGATATATATATTAAGAATGCTGTAGATAGTTTCTTGTCTCAAGTGACCGAATATAGATTTGAAATTATTGTTCATGATGATGCTTCGACTGATAACACTAAAAGTATATTGAATTCATATAAAAG